>NZ_CP010776.1:2549992-2868741 GCF_001577755.1 Rufibacter sp. DG15C | reverse complement strand
TGCGTCAAACATGGACTGGTACGCCGTCAGGCCCACCAAAGGAATACCGGCGGCTTCTTCAAAGCTTAAGTTTTGGGGCTTATGCGCCAGGTAGCTTTCCGGAATGACAATGTACTCAGCAAAGGTGCCATGCTGCACCGTGGGCCGGCGGGCATAGGCGTATACCTCGTCCCCGGGCTTGAAGCGGCGCGCACTGAACCCGCACTCTTCCACCACGCCGGCCACGTCCCAACCCGGTATGGCCGGGAAATTCAAGGGAAGGAAAGCCATGAGCCAGCCTTCGCGCACGGCAGAATCTACGGGATTGACAGCGGCGGCTTTGATGCGCACCAGCACCTCGCCCTCTTTTACTTCTGGTAAATCCAGTTCCCCAATTTTGAGCACAGAGGCGTCTCCGTAGTTTTCATAATAGGCTGCTTTGTTTTTCTTGCTCATCTTATTATTAAATGATTGAGTGAATAAGGTTTAGACGGAGCCCTTGCTTCAAAACCCCCTTTTCGTTTTACCCCTTTTCGTGGCCAGGGTTTTGCTGGTCAGCCCACTTGGCGGTGTAGAAGAGGATACCGTTTTTGCTCTGTTTTCTGGAAATTAGGCCAAAAACGACGGCGCTTTCTGCGTCAAACTGCCGGCAGGAGTCAATTGTGTTTACTACCTTTACCCCGAAACAGAATCCCTTCTTCCAGAAGAATTTGTCTCTGGGCGGCAGGGCTAACCAAAAGAAACAGTATGAGCAGTCAGATAGAATCTTTAGAACCAAAAGCCCTGTGGCAACATTTTTCGGCGCTGAACGCGGTGCCTAGACCCTCCAAGAAAGAAGAGCGCGTGATCCAGTTCATGCAGGAGTTTGGCAAGAAATTAGGCCTGGAAACCATCACCGACGAAGTGGGCAACGTCATCATCAAGAAGCCCGCCACCGCTGGCCTGGAAGACCGCCCTACCCTGGTGTTGCAAAGCCACCTAGACATGGTACACCAAAAAAACGCCGACACTGAGTTCGATTTCAACACCCAAGGCATACAGATGGAAATTGACGGCGACTGGGTAAAAGCCAAAGGCACCACCCTGGGCGCCGACAACGGCATTGGCGTGGCCACCATCATGGCTTTGCTATCCTCTACAGACATTGCGCATCCAGCTTTAGAGGCCTTGTTCACCATTGACGAGGAAACCGGCATGACCGGCGCCATGGGTTTGAAAGGCGGTTTGTTGGACGGCTCCATCTTGCTCAACCTAGACACTGAAAACGATCAAGAGTTGACCATTGGCTGTGCGGGCGGCATTGACGTGACGGCCACGGGTATATACAACTCTGAAAGCATTCCGTTTGACTTCACGGGGTTTAAGCTGAGCATCACGGGTTTGACTGGCGGGCACTCGGGGATGGACATTCACCTGGGACGCGGCAACGCCAACAAACTCATGAATCGCCTTTTGTACCAAGCTGCTGACAAGTTCAACGTGCGCGTGTACAGCATTGACGGCGGAAGCTTGCGCAACGCCATCCCAAGAGAATCCTTCGCAGAAGTGGCTGTGCCCGAAGAAAAGGCCGAAGCCTTTGAGCAGTTCCTGACCAAGCAGGCAGAGATCCTAAAGGCTGAATACGCCCTCACTGACGCCAACCTAGACATTAAGGCCGAGCACATTGACTTGCCTTCTTTGGCTATTTCGCAGGAGTTCCAGAGCCTGTTGTTGCGTGTATTGTACGCCTGCCCGAACGGGATTTACCGCATGAGCCCCGCCATTGAAGGCTTGGTGCAAACGTCCAACAACCTGGCGCGCGTGCTGGTAAAAGACGGCGAGTATTCTTTGCAGTGCTTGACCCGTAGCTCAGTGGACAGTGAGAAGCTGGACCTTGCAGATGCCATCAAGTCAACTTTTGAACTGGCCGGTGCTAATGTGACCTTTAAAGGCGCCTACCCGGGTTGGACGCCAAGACCAGACGCCACCATTGTAAAATTGATGAGCAGCCTGTACCAGGACCTGTTTAAAAGCGCGCCGCACGTGAATGCCTGCCACGCAGGTCTGGAGTGCGGCATCTTGGGCACCAACTACCCAGACATGGAGATGATTTCCTTCGGGCCCAATATTACCGGCGCCCATTCCCCAGATGAGAAAGTGCAGATTAGCTCCGTGCAGAAATTCTGGGGCTTCTTGCTAGAGACCTTGCAAAAGCTACCAAAGAAAACAGCATAACACATTCATCAATCATGCGAAGCGCCTTGCTCAACTACCAAGTTGAGCAAGGCGCTTCCATTTTTAGCCCCTTTTCTAGAAAACAGCCTAAAAACGAACTCTGCAAACCAAACCACAATCCAGTACCTTTGCTACATAGTAAACCAAACTTCATCAAACCTCCCTCCTTCCATGGCCAAACGCAAAGCCTCTGCCCCAGAACACTTCCCTACGGTAACGGGTTTGCGCACCAGTGGCGGTACGCCTCAGCAACAGGCATTCAACCAGTACGTAGCCAGAATCAACTTTTTAAAAGAGCAGTTGGCGCAACAGCGGGCGGCTTTGTCGCAGGCCAAAGTGCGGGTGCAGAAAGAAGTACAGCCGCTCATCACGCAGTTAGTGGAGAAACGCCGGGCCTTTGTGCACTTGCTGGACCGCGCCTATCATTTGGAATTCTTCCAGAAGCAGGAGAAAGAGAAAATAGCCTTCCTGATTCAGAAACTGGCCTATGACCTGATAGATACCTATGGTGCCGATGACCTGAAAGACCTGTATGCGCAGTATGTGCCCCACGAGGCCGAGAAGGAAAAGGACGAAGAGATAGATCCTGAGGCCCCAGAAGAAGCACCCGAAGACCAGGAAGACTATGAGGCCTGGGAGGCCCAGCAACAACAGCACCGCGAAGCCCAGCAGAAGGCGCGCCAGAAAGCCAAGAAGCAGAAAGAAAAAGCCTCTGAGCTAAAGATGGAACTGAGTTCGCTTACCAAGGCCAGTCGCAAAATCTACACCACCCTGGTCAAACTCCTCCACCCCGACCGGGAACTGGACCCCGACATTAGGCTCTGGAAAGAAGAGGCCATGAAGCGCGTCACCATTGCCTACAACCAAGACGACTTCTTTGAACTGCTCAGGCTGCAGATGGAATTCCTGCATTTAGAGGAAGAACATCTGGACCAAGTGCCCGAAGACCAGCTCACCTATTACCTGAAACTGCTCACAGACCAGATTCAGGAACTGGAGCGGGAACTGCAGCACTTCCAGACGGGACCGCAGGCCAATTTCTTCCAGCGGTTTGCCGGCACAGAGCGGCAGATGGACTTGAAATTCAGGAAGGTGAAGAAAGAATTGAAAGATGAACTGAGCCAGTTGGACCTGGAACTGCGAGTGTTACAAGAACCCATGCAGTTGCGGGAATTCTTGAAACAAATGCGTAACTTCCAGTAAGATAACCCTTTTCAATTTTGGGCCATCTACCGTTCAATACCTGTCCCTTTAAACCGGGGTTTGGGCAAGGCTATGCAGCTTACAAATACAGTAAAAACTAAGGCGTAGTTCTTGGTCTGTAGCCCAACATATAGTGCCGCGCTTGCGTATATTACTACATATCTATATGTAACCTTATAAATAGAAGCGCCATGCACGAACATGAATATAGAGCCCGCGGTAACTGGAACGAAATCAAGGGCAAAATGAAGCAAGCGTACGGGGACTTGTCTGATGACGATCTAACTTATGACGAAGGTCAGGAAGACGAATGGATCGGGAAACTACAGCAGAAGATAGGCAAAGGAAAACACGAAGTGAAATCTTGGATTGACTCTCTGTAAGACAATTCCTCTGGCAAATCCCAATGCTTGGCCTGTCCGGTAGAGCGGGGATTTCTCCTGGGTCTGTTGCGCTCTCATACTGAGCCAACTTTCTAGACTTGGGATTGCGGCCGGCAAAAGCGTCATACCTTTTGCAATTGTTTATTCAAAAAAAGGAAAGGCTCTCTTTACCAAGAGAGCCTTTCCTTTTTTTATGGGTTTGGGTTATATACCCTTATTTTACTTGGTTGGTGGCCATCAAAGACTTCATACCCAGATAGGCTTTCTGCTGGCTGGGCGTCAATACCTCTACAACAGACGCCGAGAAGGAAGTCTCAATCAAAATCAAATGTTTTGCCAAGGCCTCTCCCGTCATGGTAGTTTCTGCTTCCTTAATAGCCTCTAGCTTCTTGGTCTCAAAGCCTTTGATCTTTAAGTACTGCATCTCATTCAACTGCAACGTATTTGCCAACTCGCGTGCCAACGCGCCGGCAGAATTAACTGAGGCAGACGTGCCCGCCAAAGAAGAGGAAGCAACAGACAAGGTAACAACTAAGGCAAGGACTAGGCTTTTCATGGAGCAGTGTAATTGTTTATAGTAACTGCTGTAAAGATGGTGCTATATAGTATTTGCCTGTTATTTATTAGGTGAATGCCCCCATTTTTCAGGCGAACCCCGCTAAATCTACGTTCAATCATATGCCTTTCTCCGCTCAATACAAGAAAACAGGCGGTTACGCTGCTAGCCTACCAATCCTCGCTTACTTGTACTCTAACTAAGCTCTGTTTATCTACTATTGATTAAACGTTGTCTGCAATTGTTGGAAGGAAGCTAAAGGATAGTCAACACGTTTTGGGGCGGACGGCCAATCACCGCTTTATCACCGTTGACGACTATGGGGCGCTCAATCAAAACAGGATTTTCTACCAGCACTTGAATCCACTCATCCTGCGTGAGGTGCTTCCCGGCGTATTGCTCTTTGTATAGCGCTTCTCCTTTTCTAATGATGTCTTCGGGAGCCATTTGCAACTTGGCTAGTACGTTTTTCAGTTCTTGGACTGTGGGCGGGTTAGTAAGGTAGGACACTACTTCAACTTCCTGGCCTGCATTTTCAAGTAGGTCCAGCGTCTCACGGCTTTTACTGCATCTGTTGTTGTGGTAGATGGTAACCATATGGGTGTAGGTTTGATGGTGGAGTTCAAAGATAAGGAATGCGCCCAGATTCTCGTTTTCGGCCTGATTCCTGGAAAACAGACCAAAAACGAGAGGACCTATCTTTACAAGAATCTGGCTATTTTTTGGGCTCTGGGAAGCGGCCGGTGCTTTGGCGCTCTACCATCCAGTTGGGGTAGCCAGGGTCGTGCTGGCTGGCCTGGTTGATTTGGGCAAGTTCATCTACCGTCAGTTCCAGGGTGGTGGAGTGAATGTTGGAGGTAAGCTGCTCGGCTTTTTTAGCCCCAATGATGGTGCTGGTCACGCCGCGCTGCTGGCGCACCCAGGCCAGAGTAACCTCGGCGGCAGATACACTGTAGCTCTCCCCTATCTTCTGCAGCACATCAATAATGTCATAGGCCTTTTCTTTGTCAATGACAGGAAAGTCAAAGGTATCTCTTCGGCTTCCACCGCCGGTGTTGGTTTGGTCTCTGGTGAACTTACCGGACAGGAAACCACCAGCCAACGGACTCCAAGGCATGAACGCCAGATTCTGGTCCAGGGCCAGCGGCAGCAGGTCTCGTTCTGAGTCGCGGTTGGCGGGCGTATAAAAGTACTGCATGGCTTTGAAGCCGTGCCAGCCCCGCTGCTGGGCAATACCCACGGCTTTCATGACCATCCAGGCGGGCCAGTTGCAGACGCCCACGTAGCGCACCTTGCCCGTCATGACCACGTCATGCAGGGTGTGTACAATCTGCTCTACAGAGGTGGCAGGGTCAACGCCGTGCACGTACAGCAAGTCTATGTGGTCTAGTTGCAGGCGCTTGAGGCTGTCTTCTACGCTCTGGAAAATGTGGTACCTAGACAAGCCCTGCTGGTTCACGCCTTCGCCCATCTTGCCGCGTACTTTGGTGGCAATGAACAGTTCATCCCGCTTAAGGCCCAGTTGCTTGAGCCCGGCGCCCAACAACGTTTCGCTCTGCCCGAAGGAGTACACATTGGCGGTGTCTATAAAATTGATGCCCGCGTCTATGGAAGTAGTGAGCAGTCGGTTGACTTCCTGTTGCTGTAATTGGCCAATCTGGGCCCAGATGCCGGCGTTTTCTCCACCGCCGAAGGTCATGGCGCCCAGGCACAGCTCTGAGACCAGCACACCCGTATCACTGAAAAGGTTGTAGTTCATAGGAAAGGCTCTTGATACATAGTTGGTTTATTGAACGAGAGTTGCCGCCCTAAGGATAACCCAACCGCCTCCTTATACTCAAGGCCAAATGACCTACAAAACCACTGATATAAACTTGCATTTTTGGCCTGATTCCTAGAAAACAGACCAAAAACGAAATAGCATAGACTACTTTCCCAATGAGAGCATACTTCCTTTACTCTTTTCACTAGCCTCCAACTTTGCTTACAGGTGTATAAATTTGAAATTGCCACGTACCTTAGTAACTACAGCCTTGATGACTACTGCGCTATGAAAACCTTTTTGATCAAAAATACCTGGGTGATGGGTGCTTGCCTGCTCTCGTTACTAGCCACTTCGGCCCAGGCCCAAACTACGCCTACCTTTACGCGGCAAGACACTTTGCGCGGCTCCATTACGCCAGAGCGCGCCTGGTGGGACTTGACGCACTATGACCTGTCCCTAAAAGTAAACCCGAAGGACAGTACGCTGCAGGGCATGAACAAGGTCAGCTACAAAGTCTTGCAACCGCACCAGACGCTACAGATTGACCTACAGGCCCCCATGCGCATTGAGCGCGTGACGCAGAACGGGCAGAACCTGGTGGTACGGCAAGACAGCAACGCCTGGTATATTCAACTGCAACAGCCACAGACGGCAGGGGCTATGCATTCCATTGACGTGTACTTCAGTGGCAAGCCGCAGGTGAGCGTGAACCCACCCTGGAGCGGCGGCGTCACCTGGAAACAGGACGCACTAGGAAATCCGTTCATCGCCACCTCGGTGCAAGGGGACGGCGCCAGCCTCTTCTGGCCCAACAAGGACCACATGTACGACGAGCCCGACAGCATGATGATACGCGTGAACGTACCCCTGCCGCTGGTAGACGTTTCTAACGGAAGGTTACGAAAGGTGGAGGAGCACGCAGACAGCACCAGAACGTTTCATTGGGCGGTTACTAATCCCATCAACAACTACGGTGTCAACTTCAACGTGGGCAACTATGTGTCGTTCTCAGAAGTCTACCAAGGCGAGAAAGGACCGCTGGATTGTATCTACTATGTCTTACCTGAAAACCTGGAGAAAGCCAAAGCCCAGTTCAAGGACGTGCCGCGTATGCTAAAGGCCTTTGAGCACTGGTTTGGGCCTTATCCTTTCTATGAAGACAGCTATAAGTTGGTAGAGGTACCATACCTGGGCATGGAGCACCAAAGCTCGGTGACGTATGGCAACAAATTCCAGAACGGTTATTTGGGCCGAGACTTGAGCGGCACCGGCTGGGGCCTTAAGTTTGACTTCATCATCATCCATGAGAGCGGGCATGAATGGTTTGCTAACAACATCACCTACAAAGACGTTGCGGACATGTGGGTACATGAGGCGTTCACGGCCTACTCAGAGAACCTGTTTGTGGACTATTATTACGGCAAAGAAGCCAGCAGCGCGTATGTGATTGGCACGCGCAAAGGCATTCAAAACAACCGCCCCATTGTAGGGAAGTATGACGTCAACTACGCCGGCTCTGGGGACATGTACTCTAAAGGTGCCAACATGCTGCACATGGTGCGGCAGCTGGTGGGCAATGACATGAAATGGCGCCTGATCCTGCGCGGCCTCAACCAAGACTTCTACCACCAGGTAGTGACCGGCGCGCAAGTTGAGCAGTACATTTCTCAGAAGAGCGGGCAGAACCTCACTGGCTTTTTTGACCAATACCTGCGTGACACCCGCATTCCGGTGCTGGAGTACAAACTCAATGGCAACACCTTAGAATACCGTTGGACCAATTGCCTGGACACCTTCAACATGCCGGTTAAGGTGGTAGTGAGTGGCAAAACCAAATGGATCAAGCCCGTAGCCACTACTTGGAAGAAAACCACGGTCTCCCATAAAGCCGCTGAAATAACGGTAGACCCCAATTTTTATGTAACCAGTAAGCGGGTAGAATAGGCGGTTAAAGGGCCAGATAAAACGAAGAAGGCTTGCTAGAGAAAATCCAGCAAGCCTTCTTCGTTTTTAGCCTAGTTTCCAGAAAACAAGCCAAAAACAGTTCTTAAACAGCGGCTTCTATTAAGGGCTCTACTGGAACGCTCACATCTGCTTCTGGTACTAAAGGCACTTCTACAAAGAAACTAGCGCCAGACGTAGGATGGCTTTCAAACCAGATGCGGCCGTTTTGGGCTTCCACAAACTCGCGGCAGAGCACCAGTCCCAGGCCAACGCCTTTTTCTTGCTTGGTACCGTAGGTGGTGCCGCTGTTCAGCAAGAAAATATCTGGTGACAAGAGGGCTGGTTTCCCATTGCCGCTGTCCTTGACCTGTAACAGTAAGAAATCACCGTCTTTGACGGCGCTAACGGCAATGACCCCTCCAGAATTTGTGAACTTAATCGCGTTGTTTACCAGGTTTCTCACCACCAATTGCAGAAATTCTACTTCGCCCACAATATGTAAGTCTTTATCCAGGCGGTACTCCAGCTTTATGTCCTTGCGGCGGGCAATGTCTTTAAACAGCTCCAACGTAGAGGATAATGACTGGTCCACGTTGATAGATAGCATCGTTTTCTTACCGCCTTCCATGTGGCTTTTAGACCAAGCCAGCACGTTGGTGAGCATATCTAAGGTGGTTTGGGTGTTTTGCAGCAACTGGGTTTTAATCTGCATCTGCTGTTCTGCCGGCATTTCTGCTTTGGTCAGGAACTGCAGGTAGCCCTGAATGTTGGCCAAGGGGGCGTGCAAGTCATGCGAGATAATGGACAGCAGCTTGGTCTTCTCTTGGTTTAGCTTTTGCAAGGCCTTGTTCGCCTCTTCGGTAGCCAGACGGGCATTGTTGTAATGGTTGAGCAAGAAAACGGTGCACACCCGTATGAGCAGGATCACGATCAGGTAGGTGGTGACCATGTCAATGAAACGGGTCTCACGGGAGAGGTACTTGCCCAAGATGACTTCGGGGTACAGGTACTCTGTCAGTGCCAGCAAGATGATAAGCCCTACGTTGACAGACGTCCAGATCCAGTAACGGCTGTTGGTAGCCACCACCAGAATAGGGAAGAAAAACAAGGACAGTAAAACCAGCGTGGGCCCGGTAATACCGTCGTTAAAGAAGTAATTGATGCCCAGTCCTGCGTGAATGGAGATAGACAGGATCAAAAAACTGCGCTGGTACTTGCCTTTAAACCTAGAAAGGTAGAACGCATACGTCACCAGAGCCAACAGGAACAAGGTCACAAAGAAGGGACCGTACAACCTTGAAAGGATGTTAAACGGAATGTTGTACCCAATTCCTAGAATGGTAATAAGCGAAAAGGTGTTGTAAACCCGCTGCTCCATAGAAAACTCATCGCTTGAGCCCACTAAGTGCATCCATTTACGTTGTATCCAGGCCTGCGCCCCACTCCCTCTTCCTATCATTCTTGTCTGGCTCAAAACCGGAACAAAGGTACAACCTATAATTTTATTTTTATTGCACTATTAAAAGAATGTAGCTACATTCAATGGAGTGAGTAATAAATCTTTTTCTCACTTATTAGCGCTCTCCTTCAGTTATTTCTTATACTATTTTTTTGATTTCATCTCTTACAAAAATCGCTTTGAGCCTATACAGTTTTTAACTTTATCAATATTGAACACAAAATTATAAGCAGAATACCAAACAGGCATTTTTTAGGAAGCTGTAGCAAAAAAGGCGCCTCTAGGGTTGCAGTATGTTGCAATACTAGAGGCGCCTTTTTAACAATCATTGATTATAAATCTTGTGAAACTAGCTTCACTAGGTTAGTCCAAGCCTCCTTTACGGGTAGGTTTAGACTGAACTGGCCAAGTACCTGGCTGACCCGATCTTGGGTTTACCGGCAAGACAATCTTTTCTCTTGATGTCTTGGTTGGGTCTTCGCTGGCCATGTATGCTAAGATGGCCGTTAGAATAGCGTTGCTGCGCACATCATCAAACACAATCTTGTCATAGGTGTCACGGTTGGTGTGCCAGGTGTAGGTACCATACGACCAGTTCAAAGAACTCAATGAAAACGCCGGAGCGCCCGCTGCTACAAAAGAGGCATGATCAGACCCGCCGCCACCTGGCGTACCCGGGAAGTTGGTTTCTATGGGCTGACGGATAGACGCCGGCACAGCCGTTAGCCAACGGCCTATGTAATCATAGGAATGCAAGAATCCCTGCCCCGAGATGTTCACCACGCGGCCCGTTCCATTATCCTGGTTGAAGACTGCCTGGATGTTCTTAACAATCTCTGGATGATCCTCTACAAACGCGCGGGAACCGTTCAAGCCCTGCTCCTCGCTTCCCCAGTGGCCCACCAAAATGGTGCGCTTAGGGTTGGGGTAGATTTTCTTTAAAATGCGCATGGCCTCCATCATGACAATAGTGCCAGTACCGTTGTCTGTGGCACCAGAACCGCCGTCCCAAGAGTCAAAGTGCGCCGAAAGAATCACGTATTCATTGGGCTTCTCTGAGCCTTTGATTTCTGCAATGGTATTGAACGCCGGCACCACGCCCAACTCTTTGGAATTGGTTTTGATGTTGATCTTGGGTTTGTCACCTGCTTCTACCATGCGGTACAGCATGCCATAGTCTTCTAGGGCCAGGTCTACCGTCGGGATTTTCTTGGTGAAGGCATTGAAGATCTTGTTCACGCCAAAACCCGCCGACCAGTTAGACATGACAATGCCTGCAGCCCCCGCTTTTTCTAAAACCACTGGTAAGGTGCGGCTGGTATACCCCGTTTTGGTGAGCTTGTTACGCCAAGCCTCGGTTTGGGCAGTGCGTTGCGCTTTCATTTTCTCAAAAGATTCTTTCAAGGCGAACTCCTGCCAGTTGTAGTCTGGACGACCCGTAGGCTGGTACATAGAGATCATGACCAATTTGCCTTTCACAGACGGAAGCCATTTTAAGAAGGCCAAGGAATCTGTGATTTCGGCTGGCAGGGTAATCAACTCGGCGGTGACGCCTTTGCCTTTGGTGGCAGGGCTCCAGGCCAGCTGCGTTCCTTCTAAGCTTTTAATTCTAGGAGCCACCATTTCTATTTGGGAGGTGCCTCTTTCCCAGCCGCGCCAATCGCCCCACCTTTCATTGCGGGCCATGATTCCCCA
The DNA here is from genome assembly GCF_001577755.1 of Rufibacter sp. DG15C. Taxonomy (NCBI): domain Bacteria; kingdom Pseudomonadati; phylum Bacteroidota; class Cytophagia; order Cytophagales; family Hymenobacteraceae; genus Rufibacter; species Rufibacter sp. DG15C. The sequence continues at coordinate 2,857,543 of NZ_CP010776.1, read as the reverse complement.
GCCCTGGTACTTGGCCACGGCCCAGTCATTGGCTTGTTTCATCTGCGGGGAGCCCACCAAGCGCGGGCCAATTCCATCCAGTAACTCATAGGCCAAACGCTCTAGTTGGGAGTTCTCCGTGGCTTCTTTGACAATGGCTTCCACCACCGGGTTTTTAGGGAGCTGCGTTTGGGTGTTGTTTTGGTTCTGGGCCTGGCCCACTTGGGCAGACAGCAGAAGAGCCACCAGGAACGCCTTAGGCAAGTGGCGGGTAGACACAGTTTTCATAGTTTTCATACTTGCTAATTTAGGAAAGGAATGCGGTCAGGCAACAGATAATTCTTGTTTACAGGCGTTTGCCTGCTTTCCTTTTTGAAAGTAGCCTCACTTACCCTCCTGCCCGAAACTTATTTGCCTTACTTTTACTTTTAATGGGTACCCCCAATACCAAAGACGCACATGCTAGAATATTCCATCTTCAGAAAGCTACCGCCCTGGATGCAGGCGCAGGAACTGGCCCAAAAAGGGGCCTTTCTGGCGATTAGATACCATAAGGACTGGACCATCAAACTCTACTACATTGACAACCGGTTTGTAGAAGTGTGGGGCCGCGGTGATTTGCAAGTGGTAGGCACTTTTCTGGAACCTGCCAACGCGCTCCATGTGGTGGAACCGTATTTAGGCAACCTAGACGTGCAGGACTTCCTTAACTAATAAGCTCATCTGCTGATTATGGCCTCATTCCTATAAAACAGGCCAAAAACGGTTCACGTCTCCACCCTTTCAAGTGAATTCCCGTTAAACCCATTTTCTAAATTTAATCCCTAACTCCTTAGAACATGGACCAACGCGAAGTAACCGATAAAGACAATCTTACCTGGACGTGTGTACAGGCTTACGCCAGCTTAGAAGGCGCCGCCGCCGAAAAAGCCACCGAGCTGAGTGAAACAGACGCCGGCAACGTCACCGTCATTTGCACTCCCAGCGGTCAGGCTCAAACCGTACGCCTAGAAGTAGCCAAAGACTGGCTGGAGAGTTTGTCAGATGAGGAGCTGGTGCAGCAGATTGAAAAGGCTAGGTAGAAATAACTTTTCCGTATAACTATAGCATTCTTAAACAGAAAGCCCCTTTCATCTTAAGGGGCTTTCTGTTTTTAACCTATTTACCAGAATCTAGGGCAAAAACGAATACTACAATGCAAAGTAATTTCTGAGCGGCACGCGGGGTTTGGAGGTATTTTTCTAGATTTAAGGGAAGGCTTGTAGAAAGCCAGATGTACCCAAACCTCCACACACCAACCTAACATGAACAAAAAATGTATGGCTTTCCTGCTTTTCTGGTGGGTAAGCCTTTCCTTTGGCTTTGCCCAGCAACAGGCCAGCAACTTGGTCCAGATCACAGACATGCTCAAGATCAAGCAAATGGGTTCTGTGGCCTTGTCACCAGATGGCAAACAGGTAGCCTTTACGGTAACCAGCATTGAGCCGGACGCCACCCAGAAAAACGAGTTCAAGTACGTGACCCAGCTGTACCTGCAACCTACCAATGGCAGCGCGCCCGCCCGGCAGCTCACCTACGGCACCAACAACGCCACCCAACCCACCTGGAGCCCAGATGGCAAGCAACTGGCTTTTGTGCGCGTGGCAGATGGCAAGGCCCAGATTTTCTTGCTTTCGTTTGCCGGTGGTGAGCCCGTGCAGTTAACCAAGTTCAAGTACGGCGCCAGCCAACCGCGCTGGAGTCCCAACGGACAGCAGATCTTGTTCACGTCGGGCTTTGCGCTGCGGGAGTTACTGGCAGATTCGCTTTTAAACCCCACGCGTGATGTACCCAAATGGTCTTATGAGAAGCCGGGCTTCTTCCAGAATGAGCACCTGCGGCCCAATACTTCCAAAGCCAACCCAGATGGATCCTTAGCTGAGATCAGAAACTATCTGGACCAGAACGAGAAAGACAACAAGGCCAAGGTAATTAACCAATTGTCTTTTCAGGAAGAGTCCACTACTTCTTCTACCATCAACCTTTCCCATGTGTTCATCATGGATGCCAAGCCGGGGGCCACGCCCAAGGACCTGACGCCCGGCTTTGCGTCCAGCTCCAATCCATATTTTGTCAACAACGGGCAACAGGTGGTGTTTGAAGGCGATTCCAAAGTAGAAGAAAATCCAAATAGGGCCCTGGAGAATTCCATCTATCTCATTAATGCTGATGGTAGTGGACTTAAATCCCTGGTTTCTAAGCCTGGCTACTCTTACAATGGCTTGTCCGTGTCTGCGTCCGGTAAAATGCTGGCCTTCCAATACAGCCAGGCCATGCAGGTGGCGCATCCTATTTTAATGGTCATGCCCGTTAGCGGCACGCCAAACGACATTACCACCATTGCCTATGACCGAACCAAAAGCAATCTGGTTTGGGATGAGAAAGACCGTACTCTCTATTTCCTGTCTCCGTCTAACGGTGGTTTTGTCTTAAACCGCGCCGATGTCAAAAGTAAAAAAGTGACCCAACTCACCGACTTCAACAGCGGCGTAAACAGCTTTGACGTCAAGAAAGGACAATTAGTCTTTGCCAAGACTGAAGTAGCCAACCCTAATGAATTGTATGCCGCCAACGCCGAGGTTAGGAACGTCAAGCGTCTCACTTCTTTTAATTATGACTGGGTAACTGCCAAAAAATTAAGCCAGCCCGAAAAGCACACCTTCACCAACAGCAAAGGCCAGACCGTAGAGTATTGGGTCATGAAACCTACCAACTACGTGGCCGGTCAGAAATACCCATTATTATTAGAGATTCACGGTGGACCAACGGCCATGTGGGGACCCGGCGAAAGCAGCATGTGGCATGAGTACCAGTACTTCGCGGCGAAGGGCTATGGGGTGGTGTATGCCAACCCACGCGGCTCTGGCGGCTACGGCGAGGAATTCATGCGCGCCAACATCAAGGACTGGGGTGCAGGTCCGGCCAGTGACGTCTTGACCGCGCTGGACAAAACCGTAGCAGAAGGCTGGGCAGACACCTCCAAACTAGCCATCACTGGTGGCTCTTACGGCGGCTATCTGGTTTCCTGGATTCTGGCTCATGACAAACGCTTCAAGGCGGCCTGCTCGCAGCGGGGCGTGTATGACTTGACCACGTTCTTCGGGGAAGGGAACGCCTGGCGCTTAGTGCCCAACTACTTTGGCGGCTACCCTTGGGAGGCCCAGCACAAAGCCATCATCCAGAGCGAGTCGCCGTTCACCTACGTGCAGAATATCACTACCCCGCTCATCATCTTCCATGGTGAGAATGACCTGCGCACCGGCGTCATTCAAAGCGAAATGCTCTACAAGGCCCTCAAAATCCTGAACCGTCCGGTAGAATATGTGCGGCACCCAGGGGCCACGCATGAGATCACGCGCACGGGCAACAACCGCCAGCGCATCGACCAAATGCTCCGCACCTATGAGTTCTTTGAGCGGTACATGAAGTAATGAAAAGTGAATAATGACTAGTGATTAATAAATAGAGTTGACAAGGCCGTTCCTAATGGGAACGGCCTTGTCATTTTTGGTCTCTTTCCCAGAAAACGGGCCAAAAACAGCAAGGCCTGAATCTGGTAGATTCAGGCCTTGCTGTTTTGTAGTTAGTGTCAGGTATGGGAGCTTATGCAGCCTTAGCCAGATATCTCAAGTGTGAAATGTGAGAAGCAATGGCCGTTCTTGTTTTTTCGTACTCAATATACGGAATCTTATACTCAGCGCAAGTCTGTTTTATGATTTTGCTGATCTCAGGATAATGCACGTGTGAGATTTTAGGGAATAAGTGGTGCTCAATCTGGAAGTTCAAACCGCCCGTCAACCAAGAAACCACTTTGTTCTTAGTCGCAAAATTGGCCGTGGTACGCAATTGGTGAATGGCCCACTCGTCTTCAATTTTGTTGGTTTCAACAGTGGCCACCGGGAAATGGGCGTCTTCTACGGTATGTGCCAACTGGAACACAATGCTCAACACCAAGCCCGTGAACATGCCATACACCAAGAAACCTACCAACCAAGGCAAGAAGCCCACCATGTAAATGGGCACTACCACAAACATCAAAAAGTGCTGCACTTTAAACGCCCAGAACGAGATGTGGTCAGCGCGCTTCATTTTCTTTAATGGAATATCGCCCACTTTCTGAGTGAAATACTTTACGTAGTCCGTGAAGAAAATCCAGTAGATGTACAACATGGCATACGCTCCCCAGAAATAAAAATGCTGGTATTTGTGAATGCCCAGGTGCTTCTGGTTCTCACATAAACGCAAGAACGGACGTGCGTCCAGGTCATCGTCTACGCCGTCAATATTGGTGTAGGTGTGGTGAATGACGTTGTGCTTGGTGGTCCACATAAAGATGTTGGCCCCCATCACGTTCAAAGAAAGTCCGGCAAGCTCATTCAGCCACTTCTTCTTACTGAAACTCCCGTGACCACCGTCATGCATCACGTTAAAGCCAATGGCCGCGGTTACGCCGCCCAGCAAAACGCATTCTAATAGCGCCACCCACACGGTTGGGGTGAAGAACACTAAGTGCACATACAATAAGATTAAGCTGGAGATGAGGATGATCGCTTTGGTGTAAAGCTTATAGTTACCGGTGGGAGATGTACCACGATCGGTGAAGTACTGATTGATCCGGTTTTTCAGCTCTGCGTGAAAGCCAGTGGGTTGCAAAAATCTTGGCGTAGCCATAAATAGTAATTAGATGATGAGAAGGCTACAGATGAATAAACGCCTTCGGCACAAATTTATATCTATAACTGACTTTAAAGGTAACGCTTTCTACGTTAGTATTAATTCAACTGGTCTAGGAAACCATTTGGTTTAAATTTTCCCAGTAATCCGTTTTTAGCTAAATTCCTGTAAAACAGCCCAAAAACGCCTTTTAGAAGTCATGTTGTAAATACGGACTTGTTAGGGTATGTGGTTCTATAAATCAATTATATATTTTTGGCAGCTTGCTTAGTTAGGGTAAATCAAATATCCAATGGTGATATAATAGGACTGAAAAGTAAGCTTATACCAAAATTCCGTTTTTGGCCTGTTTCTAGGAAATCAGGTCAAAAACGGACTTGAATAATAACAAAGACTTGGCTATGCACCTTTGAAGGCATCATCAGCGGTTGGGCCGTACATGCCCGGCACCGGAATGTCCAGCAACCTTAAATAAACAGACAATTGCCCGCGGTGGTGGATGAGGTGGTTTAGGGCTACGTTTCTAATCACCGCTGTCTTGGGCATAGAAAAAATCACATGTTCCCCGTGCCGAAGCGTCCAGTTTTTACCCAGGTCTGCATAAGTTGCGTTGGTGAGAACTTCAGTGACGTTGGCCACCACCTGGTCATGGTAGGCGAGCAGCTCTTCAGTGGTAGTTGGCTTGAACGGTTTGTATTTCTCTTTGACAAAGTCCTTCTCTTCTGAGCCCAATGAGCCCGCAATGAACATCTCTGGGATTTCTGCTACGTGCGCGGCCAAGGTGCCCAAGGGCGTGCTTTTGGAATGCGGCTGCCACTCAAATTTGTCTGAGGGAATGCGCTCCAGCATTCTTCTAGTGCTTTTGGCCTCTTGCTTGAACTCCTGTAATAGTATTTGATTCAATTCCATAGGTAAGGATGGTTGGACTGGTTGCACAAGTAAGGTAAAAATGAAGCCGGAAAAAATAATGGGTGGCGGGCCTTCTTGTAGTAGAAAAGCTCACCACCCATTGAATGTTTTAGCCTAACCGGCCTGTATGTTTGCTTAAGAAAAAATCACGGGCAATGCGTGTTAGTTTCTCAACTGCGCCAGCTGCTGCTTCAATTCTTCTACCTTGTTGGCTTCTGACTGCTGCTCACGCTTCAGCTTGATCTCTTTGTCACGGGCGGCTTGCTTGTAGTTCTTGAACTCTTCGTTTACCTCTTCAAAGGCATGTATTTTCTCCTGTGCCTCGGCGTTGCTGTTTTTGTACATGACAGAAAGGGCCGCCGCTAAAACGCCCAAGCCTAGGATGATTCCCAAACTGAGCCACACATACACTTGCTTGTCCATGTCCATGCCCAACACGGTGAGGCTGGCCACGTCATGCGCGCCCTGCTGCAGCTGTTGGTCTTTTTTGGCGTTCTCCTGCTGCAAGGCCAGTACCTGGGCTTTCTGGTCGGCTAGTTCTTGTTGGGTTTTGGCCAAGGCCACGGCCGTTTCCTTGCCTGCGTTCTTAATGCTTTGCTGCCGTGCCTGCAAGGTATCCTGGACACTTCTTAAGAGGGCGTCTAAGCCGCTTTCGCGCACTACCCGGTACCCTTGGCCCTTCTCTGTGTAGGAAGATGACCTGAATTTTAAGGAGTTGAATTGTTGCTGTAACGTATAGGCGGCGCGGTTTCTGACCGGCGTTGCGGTTCTGGTTTGGGTCTGCGCCATGCCTGCGGTTAGGATGGTAGCACTAAAAAGGATTGAAAGGGCGAGGGCTTTCATACGTACTAGTTAAAGTCAAAAAATACAACCTGTGAAAATAAAGCTACTGATTTCCTTTGAAGGGTAAAAGCCCTAATGGCCACTTCTCCGGTTTTTCAAACTTTTTTCTTCGGTAATACTATTTCAACGGTCCACGCTTCTATTTATTGAGTGCAAGGCTAGCGGCAAAGCCAGAAAACCAATGCCATTTTTAGGCTGTTTTCTGGGAATCAGGCCGAAAACGGAAGCGGGCCACCAACCTAGTCCTGGGCAGAACCGTTATCTTCAGCCAGTGTCACTTAACTCTTAGCGCCATGTCCCTTTCGTCCTTCCTCTCTCCTTCTGCGGCCAAAATTAAAACCGGCGTTTACTTTAGCCCCGGCGAAGAATGCCTCAACGCCATCATTTCCTGCATTCTAGCCGCCAAGTCGTCGCTCAAGATTTGCGTGTTCACCATCTCAGATGACCGCATTACCAGGGCCATATTGCAAGCGTTCCAGAAAGGCGTGGCCATTGAACTGCTCACCGACAACGAGAAGCTGTTTGACAAGGGATCAGATATTAAGGAACTGGGGCTGGCGGGCCTGACCATACGCGTAGACAACACTGCCAACCACATGCACCATAAGTTTGCGGTGATTGACCAAACACACGTGCTCACGGGCAGCTACAACTGGACTAGAAGCGCCGCGCTCTACAACCATGAAAACCTGTTAATTTCCTCAGACCCGCTGCTGGTAAAACCCTACTTGTATGAGTTTGATACGCTTTGGGCTGAGATGGTGCCTTTCCAGTAAAGTCCTAAAACTTGCCAGAAGATTACCTAGAGGCGGATAGCCTGCTTTCAAGAAAACCAAGAGGTTAAATGATTGCGGAATTCAGGACTTTTCTGGTTGGAATTAAGATAAACTGGGGTGAGTTTCTTGAAAGCTTTAGAAATCTATCTAGGAGAAATTTCTTGGGAGTAGACGCCTTCATAGGCTTGCTCCAGATTGGCCCTGTAGCTGAAATAAGCATCTAAGCGACATGCTTTGAGGGCATGTTGCATAAGCTGGTTTGGGTTTACCAGCACTACGTGCAGTTGCTGGTTTCGGAGGACCAGGAGTTGGTTGATGAAATGGCACATCCCCAACTGCCTGATGCACTCCACAGTATCACAGTCTACCCAGACATGGCCCTCCTTGTGCTTTTGCCTGACGCTCAGTAAGCGTCGGCTTAACCTCTTGTCACAAGTGTCCACATCGCCTTGCAAAAGGACAATCACTTTGTCTCCTATATTTTCGGTTATAATCTTTTGCATGGCCAGTCGCGCTCAACTTCACATTTGCACACTCCTTCAGCTTTGGAAGCAATCAATTATAGAGGTATACCCAATTATACGCGATTGGCCCTTGATCAGCCCTTGATAAAACACGGCAAACGCATTGTATAAACACTGATTTTAAGACACTTACCCAGATATAGCTATCAGCAGAGATTACCCTTTTGCATGCAAGGCTTGGGTTACTTTACAGATTGATGCCCCAAATGCCTCAGTCGTTTTTAGCCTGATTTCTGGAAAACAGGCTAAAAACAGAAAACCCTTCCTTGTGCAGGAGGGGCTCTGGGTCATAGTTTTATTTTGGTATGGGATATGGGTATGCTTACGCTCTCTTGTAAGAAGCGGGCAGCAAGTGGTATGTGCTCAATTTTAGGGAGCCGTTCTTTAGCTCTGAAATTCCGGCTTTGGTAATGTAGTAACTGGTAAAGTTGGACAGGTTGCAGCTGGTGAGGTACCCATGACACTCCAACACTTTACAACATGAAATCACCCGCTCCAAGGACATGCCAGACATCACACTGATGGTGTCTGGGGAAAGGGGTAAATGAACCGGCGAAGGATCTCCCTTCACCAGTCTATGAATGGCTTTCAGCACGATATCTTCTTCTCTCATATGGGGGTAAAGGCAGCTTTTACATGCCTAGAGTTGAACGAAATGCCTACCCGGAGGTTACTAAAAATACTGTATTTATACGGATAATCTAAATTAGAAAAACGCTATTCATAGCCTCCAGAGGCGCTTTGCCATATTTTTACAAGCCAATCATCTAAATAAAATTCAGAAACTAGAGCCCCCACTTTTAAACATTTCAGGAGGAAACTGGTTGTTATGTCCCTTCTCTTGTAAAAATCTGGCACTCAGAAACCATCATGTTTGAGTAAGTAAAATTGCCCGCAATTTGTAGCTGCATGCACCATCTGTCCGTTTCAGGCTTGAGTCGTTTTTGGGTTGTTTTCCAGAAAGTAGGTTAAAAACAATCAGGCTCGTTCTTCTTCGTCTTGTTGGCGGTTCTTGGAGTTGGCATTGGAGAGCAGCAGCCGCCTAATGCGGGCAATGTGGACCTTAAGCTCATCTGCCCGCTCCTGCTGTGATACTGACCAAGCGTTATGCCCTTTCTTTCGGTCTTGCTCTGCCATGGCACTAAGCATGGTGCGTCGCTCCTCTAACATGCGCAAGGCAATCCAAAGCGTTTCTTCTATGGAGTCTATGTTGGCGTTTAAGAGCGCTTCGGCCGTAAAGGAATGACCGGCGTGGCACCTAAAGTGTTTAATGTGGCCTTGGCTTACCTCCCAGAGCGCACCCCCGCAGTCTGGGCAAGAATATGGCGCCCGGGTGCCCAATAGGTCAATCTGCCCTATCTCACCAGAGTCAAGCATGACCCGTTCGGCAATGGTGGCCTCAAAGGTGATGTCCTCGGGAATTTCATTAGAAGACGAGGCCGGCACAAACACCAGTTCCTCTAACAGCGCTCCCATCTCTGAAATGCTCACCACATAGTCTACCTCTACCTCATGCAAGACGCTTAAGGGCATGTCTGGGTACTCGGCGTCCTCCGGCTTCTGCACCATGGTTATGCCGCCGCTCCGCTTGATCATCTCCATGCCCACCGTGCCGTCCTGCAACATGCCCGTTAAGACAATGCCGATTACCCTGGGGCCGTACGCCGCAGCTGCGCTCCTGAACAAGGGATCAATGGCGGGCCTGAACAAATTCTCCCGTGGGCCTTTGGTGACCAGCATCTTGCCTTTCTGCAACAGCAGGTGGTTGTCTTGTGGTACAAAATAGACATGCCCCATTTCTATGGCTTGCTCATGCTGGGCCACCTGACATGTAAGTGGGGTTATTTTATTTAAGCGGTCTACCAGTACTTCGGCGTTGGAGTCGCGGGCCAGGTGCTGCACAATGAAGATGGCGGCGGGCAAGTCTTTGGGCAATTGGCTTAACAGATCGCAGAGGACGGCCATGCCCCCGGCTGAGGTACCAATCACAATGATTTCATGGTGGGGAAGTTTCATGCAAGGAGATGTTGGTCCGTTTTGATAATACGCAGGTTAAGCCCAGACTGGACATTCGTACCCTCTGAAGATCAATGCAGATCATGGTCTGGCAGGGAAACCAAAGGGAATACATCAGTATAAATGCGGTTTCTTGCACCTCACCGCGGTTTTAGGCCGGCAAACCTCCATATTTTTGTACCTTGTAAGAAGAAAGCGCCTTGGTACTTCCAGACTTGGAACCTGATGGCCTACAGGGAACAGTAGCCTAACCCTTCTACCCGCCCCTCATCAATACGTACATTCTATATGGAAAGAACAGAAACTGAGCCTTCTACAGCCCCAGTTACCCCTACTCCTCACGCTCCTCTAGGTCTTAAGCAAGACAAGCGCAGCCAAGACTTTCAAGTGGTGGGGATTGGTGGCTCCGCCGGGTCCCTGGAAGGGTTTGAGACGTTCTTTCAGCACCTGCCCATGGGTACTGGCATGGCCTACGTAGTGGTTCCCCACCTGGATCCTACCCAGAAAGGCATGATGACAGACATTATTCAGCGCTACACCTCCTTGCCCGTGCAAGAAGTGACTGATCATTTGCCGGTGCAACCAGAGCATGTGTACGTGGTACCGTCCAACAAAGAAACCTCACTGGAGAAGGGCTTTTTCAGGCTGCACGCCCCAGAGCAGCCCAACGGCCAACGCATGCCCATTGACTACTTTTTCCAAAGCCTGGCCATGAACCGGCGCGAGCACGCCATTGGCATCATCTTATCAGGGATGGGCGCAGACGGGACGCTGGGCGTGAAAATGATCATGGAAAACTTTGGGATGGTGATGGTACAGACCCCAGAAACAGCCCGGTTTGACGCCATGCCCAAAAACGCCATCAAGACCGAGTTTGTAGACCACGTTCTACCCGTTGAGGAAATGCCGGATAAGCTGCTGGCCTACGCCAAGATGCCGCCCCTAAAAGGCGACCAAATGGCAGAGGCGCACAAGTCCACCCAAATGCTCCAGAAGATTTTCTCCCTTATCAAAAATAAAACGGGGCATGACTTCTCCTTGTACAAACGCAACACCATCTTTAGGCGCATAGAGCGGCGCATGAACAGCCATCAGATTGTGCAGTTCTCAGAGTACGTACATTTTCTGCAAGAGAATCCTCAGGAGGTAGAGCTGCTATTCAAGGAGTTGTTGATTGGCGTGACCAAGTTCTTTAGGGATGGAGAGGCCTTTGCCCTGCTGCAGGAGAAGTACCTGCCAGAACTGCTCAAAACCAAACAGGACGGTGATTATGTGCGCGTATGGGTGGCAGGCTGCTCAACCGGCGAGGAGGCCTATTCTATTGCCATCCTGCTGCAAGAGGTTGTTGAAAAGCTAGGCCTGCGTCTAAAGATACAGGTCTTTGCCACGGACATTGACCCAGAGGCCATTGACCGCGCCCGAGCCGCCGTTTACCTGGATAACATCACCGCCGATGTTTCGCCTGAGCGCCTAAAACGATATTTCAACAAGGTAGATAGCCAGTACCACGTCAAGAAAGAACTACGGGAAATGGTGGTGTTTGCCGTGCACAACGTCAACCGTGATGCACCTTTCACCAAACTGGACCTGCTCACCTGCCGCAACTTGCTCATTTACCTGTCAGCAGACCTGCAGAAGAAACTGTTCCCGGTGTTTCATTATTCCCTGAACCCCAACGGGCTGCTGTTTCTAGGGTCTTCAGAGACCTTGTCTGGGTTCCCAGATATGTTCACCACCTTAGACAGTAAATGGAAAATATCTCGCCGCAATGAAACCACCATCCCCCTGTCCAGGCTGGTAGAGTTCCCGTTTGCCTTTACCCCTTCCTTTGACTCCGTGAAAACAAACCCTGAGCCGGCCATTACCGTGAAAAAAGAAAACAACCTGAGTGCCGTGGTGCAAAGCGTGCTGCTTCAGCACTTTGCTCCTCCTTCTGTGATTATCAACATGAAAGGTGATATTTTCTATGTGCACGGTAGAACGGGCAACTACCTGGAGCCGGCGCAGGGGCAGGCCACCTTCAACCTGTTTGACATGGCCCGCGAAGGCCTCAATTTTGAACTGGATAACCTGGTGAGCAGGGCTTTGGTGCTCAATGAACCTGTTACGGCAGAGAACATTCAGGTAAAAACCGACCAAAACACCAAAAACATCAAGCTTACCGTATCGCCGCTGAAGGAGCCAGACCCTTTAAAAGGCATGCTGATGGTGGTCTTTGAAGACATGCCCCCCCGCAGAAGCAGAAAAGGTAAGAAAGACAATGCAGAAGAGTCCTCGGCCAAGGATGACCGCATCAAAGAATTGGAAAAAGAGCTGCTCTATACCAAACAGCGCCTGCAGTCTACCATTGAAGAGATGAATTCCTCCCTTGAAGAGTTGAAGTCTACCAACGAGGAACTGCAAAGCGCCAACGAGGAACTGCAAAGCACCAATGAGGAGTCCATGACCAACAAGGAAGAGATGCAGTCTCTCAATGAGGAGCTCATGACCATCAACCTACAATACCAAACCAAGACAGAAGAGCTCACCAACTCTAACAATGACATGAAGAACCTGTTGGACAGCACAGAGGTGGCCACCATCTTCCTGGACAACAAGCTCAACATCAAAAACTTTACGCCGCAGGCCACCCAGATCTTTAACTTGATTAGGGCAGATGTGGGCCGCTCCATTACGCACATAGCCTCTAACCTTAAGTACCAGCGCATCCCAGAAGACGTGCAGGAGGTGTTGGAACGCCTGCGCAGCAAAGAGGTGCACCTGCAAACAATAGATGAGCAGCAGTGGTACTCTATGCGCATTTTGCCGTACCGCACGGCAGACAACTTCATTGACGGGGCGGTGGTCACTTTCACCAACATCACCAACTTCAAGAACCTGGAGGCCAGCGTAGCCGCCACCAGCCTGTATGCCGCCAACATTATTGACATTATCCAGCAGCCCTTGGTGGTCTTAGACGGCCAACTGCGGGTAGAATGTGCCAGCAACGCCTTCGCGCAGACGTTTCAGTTAATTCCAGAGCAGTTGAAGGGCCAGTGGCTGTACCATTTGGGCAACGGGCAATGGGATATCCCGGGCCTGCGCCTTTTAATGGAGCGGGTGTTAGAAGAACGCATAGACATTAAGAATGAGGTGCTGGAACATGAATTTCCGGTGTTAGGCTACCGTAGGATTATTTTAAACACCCGCCGGGTAGAGCAGACGGAAAACAAGCCGTTTAAGATTCTGTTGGCCATGGAGGTATTTGAGAATTAACGCAGAAGGCCATCTATACGCTTTTGAATGTGCGCTATGAGTGAAGAAAAGAAAGTCTCTATTGGTCTGGCCCATGATTTCTCCCTGCTTAGAAAAGAAGCCGAGAAATTACAAAAGCCCGTGAGCGAGGAGGATGTGCAGAAGATGACGCCGCATGAGATTAAACGCCTCATTCAGGAGTTACAAACCCACCAGGTGGAATTGGAGATGCAAAACCACCAGCTGCAAATGACCACCCAGGAGCTGGAAGCCGTCACGGCCAAATACCAGGACTTATACCATTACTCCCCTTTTGGGTATGTGACCCTAGATGAGCACGGCATCATTGAAGAGGCCAATGCCAAGGGAATGGACCTTTTGGCCACTACCCAGCAGAACTTGCTTGCCCGTAGGTTCAGTCAGTTTGTGCACCCAGACTACTTGGATGCCTACTACGGGTTCTTCAGGAAGGTTCTGCTCTCCAATGGTCCAGAGACGGTAGAACTGCAGGTGGTGTCCAGCACGGGCGCCATTTTCTATGCCCAGCTAGAAGGACTGTTGTTGCGCCGGCAGAATGACACCGACCAGTGCCGCATTGCTTTTGTAGATGTGACGGAGCGCAAGACGGCCCATATAGAGCTCTTCAACAAAGAGGCGTTGCTTTCTGCCATTGTCAATAACTCTTTGAATGCCATCCAAGTATTGAAAGCCGTGCGGGACCATAAAGGCAAGCTCATTGACTTTGAATGGGTGCTATTGAACAGAACCGCAGAGATTTTCCTGGACCATACCTTAGGGCAGCTGCGCAAACACCGCCTGTCTGACTTGTTGCCTGAGATGAAGGAGAAGGGTTATTTCACTACCCTGGAACAGGTCTTGGAGGACAACAAACCGGCTACGTTCACCGCCCAGCTCACCGTCAACAACCAAGCCCACTGGCTTAACTGCGTGGCCACCAAACTGGAAGACGGATTGGTGCTCACCTCAGAAGACGTGACGCAGCAGCGCATTGCCAATGACAAGCTGCAAGAAAGCCAATTGCTGGTCAAAAAGATGGCCGAAGCCATACCTGACTTCCTTTATATTGAGGATTTACAGGCGGGCCGCAATGTCTACAACAACCGCAACTTTCTATCCTTCTTAGGGTATTCAGAAAAAGACATCCAGGGCCACCCACGTGACTTGTTAGACACCCTTTACCACCCAGAGGATGAACATCTGCTGCTGAACCGCGCCAAGCGTTTTGCCCAGGTAGAGGAAGGACGGGTACTGGAGTACGTGGTGCGCATTAAAGACAAGAAAGCCAATTGGCGCAACATCCAGTTCAGGGAGACGGTCTTTAAGCGTGGAGCCTCTGGTGTGCCGGTGCAACTGGTGGGCACGGCGCAGGACATCACAGAGAAGATGCGGGCAGAACAGGAGTTGCAGCGCCTGCACAAAACCATACGTGCCATTCTGGAGAACTTGCCAGTGATTATCTGGCGCTTAGACCCAGAAGGCCGCATCATAGAATCAGTGGGTTCTGGTTTGGCTTCTTTGGGCTACAAAGACCACGAGCTGGAAGGCAGGCTTATCTCAGAAGTGAATCCCAGCATTGTGCCTAACATTCAGCAGGTTTTAAAAGGGCATTCTGACTTTTTCATTGCCGAGTCTGAGGTAAACGGCAAGAAACGGTACAAGCAGAATTACTTTGTGCATGACAAAGACACTAAAGGCGGCATTGGGTTCTGTTTAGACATCACTGAACAAAAAGCCGCCGAGGCAGAAGCCCAATACCGCAACATGCTCCTGGACCAATTGCTGAAAAACTTACCATTGGTGTTGGCGGTGGTGGACCAGGAGGGCCGGTACCTGGAGATTAGAGGAAACGGGTTGAAAGCCGTGGGGATGCAAGACAATGAGCTCAAAGGCAAATTAATCTATGACGTCTTCCCATTCTTAAAAGAGAACTTCTCCGGAATACTCTCAGGAGAAGTCAAAAGCTTTACAGCCGCTTTTCCGTATCAGGGCAAAAACTCCTATTTCAAGAACTACGGCTTTCTAGAAAAACAGAACCAGGTAGGCATTGCCTTTGGGATTGACATTACAGACCTGCATGAAGCCCAGGAAAAGCTAATTCTAGAAAAGGAATTCTCTGAGAACCTGCTGGAAACCCACATCAACGGTATTATCGCTTTTGACAAGTCCCTGCGTGTAACGGCCTGGAACAAGGCCATGGAACAGATTACCTCCCTCCCCAGGGAACAAGTGTTGGGCAAACCAATCCAATCCTTCTTGCCCAAGTCAAAGCCTGGCACGCTTCTGCAGAACCTGCAGAGGGTTTTACAAGGCGCGCAGGTAACCATTAAACACTTGCCCTTCTTGCCAACCAACAGGTCTTTTGAGGTGAACTTTGCACCACTTTTTGGCGCTAATAAAGAAGTGATAGGGGTTTTAGGAATTGTCTGGGATGTGACGGTCCAGAAAGCCAAACAGAAGGCAGAAACACAGTATGAGCTTTCGCAGCAAAAGGCGGTGATGGAGGCCGTACTCACCACGCAAAACGAAGAGCGCAAACGCATAGCCGAGGCCCTGCACAACAGCCTGGCCCAGCTTCTCTATGCGGCCAAACTTCATTTAGAAGAATTGCAGACCAAAAGCACCATTGACGTGAATTTGATAGAGCCCGTTGCCAAGGTGTCTGGTTTTTTAGAGGAGGCCATCAAAGAGACCCGTACCTTGGCGCATGAACTCATTCCCAGGGTGTTGCAGGACTTCGGGCTTAAGTCAGCTCTTAAGGACCTGGCTACCCGTCTTACGTCCAAGAGCCTTTCCATTCAATGCGTGGTAACGGGATTCAGCCAACCCAAGGATTATGCGCTGGAGACCCACATCTTCCGGTTTGTGCAGGAGCTGCTCAACAACGTCATGAAACACGCCCACGCCACAGAGGCCTTGGTGCAAGTAGTTGACAAAGGAACCGCAGTACGGGTGCGGGTAGAAGATAACGGCAAAGGGATATGCACCCAAGAAATGGACAAGCCTGCCTCAAAGGGCATGGGACTTAAGACGCTACAAGACAGATTAAAGCTGTTGCAAGGAGAACTGACTGTGACCTCGTCAGAGAAGGAAGGTACTATTATTACGATTGAGATACCCACCAAATAAGGTTAGCCCGCCATTTTTGGCCTGGTTTCCAGAAAACAGGCCAAAAATGGTGAACCTGAAAGCAACAGAATAGTTAGCATTGTTTAACCTGTAGGGCTGCCTCTTCTTTTGTTGGCACAATGGTCATGATCATGTGCAAGCCCAGTAATTCAAACACGTTTCTCACTTGGTCACTCATTCCATACAAGACCATGGGTATGTGCAGGCTTTCTAGGGTGCCCAAATGTGAGATGAATACCCCCAAGCCCGCAGAAGATATATATTTTAATCCTTGGCAGTCAATCCAAAGCTGTGAGATTGGTCTTAGTAGCGCATCTTCTATGGCGCGGTCTACTTCTAAACATGTAGACGCATCCATTTCCCCAACCAAGCGCAGGATATAAGCCTGCGGCTCTTGTTCTATTACAATCTTCATGGACTTGTCTGTTTATTTGATGAAAATAAGAAAAAAAATTCTTTTTTCAACGGGCATTTGCCTTACGCAAATTTGGGAGGCAGCTGCACGTACTGGAGGGCATCTTGAAAGGTAGGCTTAATCACTACCAACGAGTCAAAACCAGAACTGCTCACAACCTCGTGGATGTCTTTTCTTAGGTTGAACAGTACCAGGTTTTTCTTTTGGGCCTGTAAATGAGAGATTAAAGGCAACAAAAGGCGTAATCCAGTGGGGGACACCTGGATGATTTTACCAAAGTCTACTAGAATAAAGGGGCTTTTCCAGGGGGTGGCTTCATGCAGCACATTCAGTAATGTTCCTGCATACGCCTCATCTAAACTTCCCTGCAGGATAACAAGGGGCGTATGATCCGCTAAATATGTAGCCTGCACGCTTTTGTCATATCTACCCTCCATTTTCAACCTCCTTTATGCTTAGCAGTCACTGGTTTACAAACATAAGTATAACATTTTTTTCCTATATGAGGGTAAATACTATAAAATCAAGTACTAATACTCATTCTTCACTTAAGTCGAGATTTTACGTAACAGGGATGGTGGTAAAGAAATGAGTAGGCCGTATTTTTAATACCTAAAACCAAGTATTTCTTTTTAACAAAACGCACAAGAAGGCTTGTCTAATAGAATATCAGCAACACAATGATAAAAGTTATAATAACAGACGACCATACCTTGATCAGAGATGGTCTTAAATCGCTTCTTAAGTCAGACAGATCTATACAGGTGGTTGGAGAGGCGGAGAACGGCGCCCAGCTCTTGGAACTGCTAGAGACAGTGACGCCAGACGTGGTCATGCTGGATCTGAATATGCCCGTCATGGACGGTTTTGAGGCCCTCACCCAAGTGCAGGCCAAGTACCCACATGTGAAAGTGCTGATTTTGACCATGCTGGACCAAGACAGCTATGTGACCAAGGTGCGCACTGCCGGGGCCTTGGGCTACGTCTTAAAGACGGCCGGACGCACAGAACTTATCCATGCCATCAAAACCGTGGCCGAGAACAACTCTTATATCTGTTCTGAAGTGGCCTTAAATCTCTTGAACCGGGTAAACAATGGCCCTGGAGAGCAACAGGAGTTTTCTGGCAAAGGAACCTCAGACCTCTCTAAGCGCGAAATGGAAGTGCTAAGGCTGATTGCAGAGGGATATACCAACGCCGAAATCGCGGACAAGCTCTTTGCTAGCAAACGCACCATAGAGTCTCACCGTCAGCATCTGATTGAGAAAACCAAGGCTAAGAACACGGCCACCCTCATTAAATATGCCATACAACAAGGCTTGATAGACTAGTTGTAACCAAAACAAACCCCCTTGCACGCAGAAGCCCGCCATTGGTAATGGCGGGCTTCTGCGTGCAAGGGGGTTCAAAACAAGTGAACCCTACTACGTTTACCGGCTTTTTAGCGCAGGCAGTCTTAGTACATTCTTGCCTGCCTCTGCGTGGTCTATGTAAGCCTGCCTCAATTCCTGAAGCCGGCAAATAGATTCTTTGATGGTTGTTGGGTCTGTAGACAGAAGAAGGTTGTTCTTCAAAAGCTTTTCAATAGGCTGTGCAGCCACTTTTTTCTTTGCAGTGATACTCATAGGAGTGTGATCAAAAGAATTTGGGAAAGCACATTAATGTACGAACAACGAAACTACGCTATTGAAATTAAATACACAACCCCTACAATATGATTAATTAAAGGGTTTGTTGCATCTTAAAAATTGTCTACCTTTACTTTGAACGTAAAAGGGACTGACATGCAACCATTTCTTGGCTTTTTATTTTTCTTCTTGGGCCTGTTGGCTTCTTTCGTGACGTGGTTGTTGACCTTGCTCTTCGGCTAAGCCACCTCTCCTCTTGGTGATTATTTAGCCAACCATGTTTGGCAGAGCACCTTGTGGTTACCGCTCTCATTTCTTTTAATGTGCGTGCATGTCTGCGCTAAAAAACAGCGTACTTTTGCACCCCCATTTACCTGCTTGCGTTTGATAGGTTGGAATGGTTTTCCCAACTTACTCTTATGCCTACAACCTCGGCTCCCTCTCCTATTCGTTTAATGGCGTTTATGTTGGTGTTGGCCTTTTTGCTTCTCAGCATCAAGTTCGCTGCCTACTTTCTCACGCACTCCAACGCCATCTTTACGGATGCCCTTGAGTCTATCATCAACTTTGTGACGGGTGGGTTTGCCTTGTACAGCGTGTACCTGGCCGCCAAACCCAAGGACCAGGACCATCCCTACGGCCATGGTAAGATAGAATTCCTGTCTTCTGGCTTTGAAGGCACGCTGATTTTACTGGCCGGTATAGCCATCATCATCAAATCCATCTACAACCTGCTCTATCCACACCCTATTGAACGCTTAGATTGGGGTATTATCCTAACGCTGGTTACCGGCGGCGCCAACTACCTGGCAGGCCGTTACCTGGTGCGCACCGGCACCAACCAGCACTCCCTCACCATCATCGCCAATGGCAAACACCTGCTCACAGATGCCTATACCAGCCTTGGCTTGATCATAGGCTTGCTGGCCATCTACTTCTTTGAGTACATCTGGCTGGATGCCGTGGTGGCCATCATATTTGGGTCTATCATCACGTACACGGGCTACGGACTGGTCCGTAACTCCATCTCTGGGGTCATGGACGAGGCCGACCACGAATTGATTTCCCGCATCATCTCTGTGTTGAACCAACGCCGCCGCGAAAACTGGATAGACCTGCACAACATGCGCGTCATCAAGTACGGGCGGCAACTGCACATTGACTGCCATTTAACCCTGCCTTGGTACTTCAACCTGGTTGAGTCCCATGCGGAGGTAGACGCCTTACAGGAGATCATCACAGAAGAGCTAGGCGATGTGGTAGAATTGTTTGTACACCTAGACCCTTGCCTGCCCCCTGACAGCTGTAAACTGTGCACCAAGTCTGACTGCCATGTACGGGAGAATGCATTTGTAGGGAGGGTGGAATGGACGCTTGAGAACGTCATTGAAAACCAAAAGCACGTCTTGGTCTAACGCTTCCGTTTTTGGCCTCTTTTTTTGGAAAACATGCTAAAAACGATCTCCGCTTTCTGATTAAGGC
Source organism: Rufibacter sp. DG15C (assembly GCF_001577755.1). NCBI lineage: Bacteria > Pseudomonadati > Bacteroidota > Cytophagia > Cytophagales > Hymenobacteraceae > Rufibacter > Rufibacter sp. DG15C. The sequence continues at coordinate 2,837,877 of NZ_CP010776.1, read as the reverse complement.
TTTACTGCTGCGTCTTTTGGTTTCAACCAAAGGTCACTCACAATTGGATAATGGTCTGACAGCTTCTGCCGGATGGCACGGTAGCCACTTCCTACCATTCGATTGTCATGCAACAGGTAATCTATCCGTAGAATAGAGAACATGCCATCATAGGTATTGCCTAGGCCCCAGCCACTCTCTATGAAGGCGTCTTGCAGCCCTTTGCTAATTTTATTATACGTAAAAGAGGCCGGCGGATCATTGAAGTCGCCGCATACAATTACAGGGTAAGGTGACTGCTGAATGTGCTTGGCCACTACCTCTACCTGCTGTGCCCGCTTGACGGCCCCTACCTTTAACCGCATGATAATATTGCGGGAGGCGGTGAGTTTCTCATCATTGGTGGGCTTGGCATTGGGGTTACCCAAGAACTCATAATCTTCCCGCTTAAACCGGTTAGATTGCAGGTGCACATTGTATACCCGCACCGTGTCTGGGCCTACTTTAATATCTGTATAAATGCAGAGATTGTTGGTCACTTCATTAAACATAATATTACCCCTATTGACAATAGGATAAGTACTAAAAGTAGCAATGCCCCAATGGTCGGTCTCCCGTTTTGTCTCTGTGTAAGCGACGTGCTTTTGGGTGGTTTTCTGCAGGTGGAGCAGAGTGTCAAGGTTGTTTCGGCCGGCCTTGGTAGAGGTGTAAAACTCTTGGAAGCACACCACACTGGGGGCCTCGTCCTGCACCATTTTAAAGATCTTCTCTCGGGTTAATGGGTTGCCTGTCCAATTGTACAAATCAAAGAGCCTAGCGTTAAAACTCAACACTCTGATTTTCTCGGCTACGGCTGGCACCTCTGCCGGGAACAAGTTCAACTGCACCTGCGCCCTCAAGTTGTCCAAGCCAATGAGCAGCACGAACAAGGAGATGAACAGGGCTCGGCTCTTTACCAACAACCAGTACACCACAAAGAGAATGTTCACCAACAAAATGCCAGGGTAGGTCAAGGCAAAAAGGCTGGCCACCCAGAAACTACCTGGGTTTATATAAGAGCAGATGTGCGCCAACAGCAACCAAACTGCCACTCCTATATTTAGGAAGACAATCAGTTTAAACAGAAAACTTCTTCTGGTTTTTTGGGCAGCCACCGCAACACGTTAAGGTAAAACTTGCAAGCTTAAAGATACAGATAGAGGAAGTGGAACGGAAAGCCCAAGGTCAGAATCTTCAAATCTAATAGAGGCCTAGACAGCTGCTACTATCAACTCCTTAGTACCATGACCGTACAATAGTAGAACGGCAAAATCATGGCGTAAGGTATCCTTGACTAGATCAAAATCTACCGGTTAAAGTAAATCAAAAGATACAAGGTGCTATCCACTTGATTTAAAAATTAGTATAAAAATTTCGAGTGAAAACCTTGGAAGACCGTGGAACATCTCACCTAAGCGCAATTGGCCATTCCAGCTTCTTCTAACAGCTGATTTAGCTACCTAACACCTCTCAAACTAAAGCCAAATCATGCACCTATAGGCCAATAATGAGGCTAATCGCCGAAAATCTGGAGGATTCACTGGCTTTTCCTGCACATGGCACTACCAGACCTTTCATTATCCCTCCAAAAACCACCTGACACGTTGTCATATAGTGTTCTTACTATATTACTTGCCAGGTTTTTAATCTCTTTCTCTTAAAGCTACACTTCACATATACTTTTACACACAGTTGCGGCTACTCAATGACCATAGTTAAAACATAGAGAGCTGCTTTCCGCTTTTGGGAGTGAACTGGGAGAAGTCATACGGAGGCATTGACCTGCCTGCAAAATATTTTCTGTGGTAAATTTTAAAGAGGGATTTGATAGTTTCTGCCCATTGGCCTTCGCCGTGCATGCGCCTTCCAAACTGACTATCATTGAGAGATCCGCCGTGGCAAGACTTGATTTGGTCCAGCACTTTGGCCGCCCTATCTGGATATGCCTTGAGTACCCAGTCCTCAAAAATCTCCCCTACCGCTCCGTTTAACCTTACTACGGTATAGGCCGCTGAGAGCGCTCCGGCATTGGCCGAGGCTTGCAAAATAGCAGGGATCTCTTGGTCATTTAGACTTGGAATGATGGGAGCCACCATCACATTCACCGGCAGACCGGCCTCGGCTAGAGTCTTCACCACCGCTAATCTTCTTATGCCCGTGGCCGTGCGCGGCTCCAATTTTTGCCGAAGTTCTTCTTGCAAGGTGGTAATGGAGATGTTCAAATGCACCAAGCGGTGCTTGTGCAATTCTTGTAATAAATCAAGGTCACGGAGAATGAGTGCGTTCTTGGTAATGACGCTCACCGGGTGCTTGTATTGGAGCAGCACCTCCAGCAGCTGACGGGTAATTTTACGCTTGGCTTCTGTGGGTTGGTAGCAATCTGTGTTGCCCGCCAGCATGATGGGTCGCACCTTCCATCTGGGGTTCTCCAGCTGTTGCCTTAGTAGCTGCGGAGCGTTTTCCTTGACTATGATTTTCTGCTCATAATCTAGCCCTGCCCCCATCCCCCAATAGGCATGTGTGTTGCGCGCATAGCAGTAAACACAGCCATGTTCACAGCCTTGGTATGGGTTCATGGAGTAGCTCAAACCAAGGTCAGGGGAGCTAACTTCATTGACGATTTTCTTGGGGTTCTCAGTTAAGAATTGCGTCTTAGATTGGGGTGTCCACTCTTCATCCAGGCCCTCTAAGTGGGTGACTACATACTCTTGGTTTAAGTATGGATTCTTAGGATTGTATTGCGCCCCTCTACCTTTCCTGGCTTCAGATCCCTTAAAGGGAGCTGATGACTGATGACTACCTCGCTCTACCATAGCTAAATTTATTAGCTTTTTAGAACATCCGCAAGGTCTAAACACCCAAATATTTTAGCAAATAACTAACTCACTATTAATCTGATAGTTAACCTTAACAGCAAAAAAAAACTAAAATAGCTACTCAAGCCCATCCTTCTACAAACCTTCTGATGCAAGTCCGATGGTTAAGGCCCATCCTATGGATAGCTTTTGAAACAGTTCTACGCTGCCTCGGTTTAGAATTAATGACAATTTATGCCTTGAAGTTGTGCGCCCGCGTAAGAGTAGAGTTGTAACCTATAATACCTAACCTTTCAAAACCTATGAAAAAGAAAATCTCAATCTGGATGACCGCTGGAGCATTTGCCATCACTCTCCTTCCTTCCTGCGGAAGCAACAAAGAAGATCAAGCCAATGGAACTACGCCCAACAACCCCACGGTAAACAGTGGCTCCATGAACGATGGCACCAGCTCTACCACAGACATGGAAACGCCTACCAATTCTGGCATGACTGACACCATGAACACCACAACCACCACTGGCACCACGGCTACCACTGCCAGCACTACTGCAACTACCACCGGCGTAACGACTGGCACTACTACAGGGACTACAACTGGCATGAGCACCACGGGCTCAACTGGCACCACAGCTGGTGGCACTACCGCCGGCACTACCGGAAATTAATCACCGCTAGCGCATTAAAAGAAAAGGCGGCCAAACAATAGGCCGCCTTTTCTTTTAGAGTATACTTCACCAGCACACCGTGTTTAACATATTTACTCAACTCAAAGACATTCTTTTAATTGCGTCTTTACTTCATCCAATGAAACACGGGTTGAGGGGCTTTTAAATTCTGAATGCAGGTAATTTAGAATATTGGTGATGTCTGCCTCTGTTAAGCCTTTGTTAGCAGGCATGGCTTGGTTGTACATTCTACCGTTTACCTCAATGGGACCACTGATACCGTTCCTGATGAGACAAGCCAGTTCATCACGGTGCTTGTCCAGGTAATCTGAACCTGCCAACGGCGGAATCACGCCGCGTAGTCCCTCCCCATTATCCAGGTGGCAATTAGCGCAATGCCGGCCATACAGGAGTTTGCCTTCCTTGCCCCGTTCTGTGAAACAGCCCGCCAGCACAATGCCAAAGCCCAAGACACCCAACACCAGTAAGATTCTATTCAGGGCCATGGCCTATTTCTTTTTCTCTTGCAAAAGCAAATCTATGTCTTGCATGAGCCGATCCACGTCTGGCGCCATGGTGCCGTCATAATGCCCTCTGACATGGCGCTTTTCATCTACCAGCAAAAAGGCCCCGCTGTGCGCAAAACCACCCGGCGCCTCTTTGTCTTCTAAGGCACTGGTCATGTAATGGTTCTGAGCCATGCCCAAGATCGTGTCTTTATCTCCGGTCAAGAAGTGCCATTTCTTACTGTCCACGCCTAGACGTTCTGCATATTCTTTCAAAACAGCCACCGTGTCATGCGTGGGATCAATGGAATGCGAAAGCAAGATCACCTTTGGGTTGTCTTTGTATTTCTCGTACACGCGCAACATCTGGCTCTTCATCTTCGGGCAAATGGAGGGGCAACTGGTGAAGAAAAAGTCGGCTACGTAGATTTTGCCGGCCACTGTTTCTTGCGTCACCTGTTGGCTGTCCTGGTCTATGAACTTGAAGTCAGGGATGGAATGGTAGATGGTGTCTACCTGGGGCTTTCCGTCCACCATGGTGACCTTGGGCTCGCGCGGACCTAGGATGGGTAGTTGCTTTTCTTCTCCCACCTTGGATTGACAACTGGCCAGCGCCAAGGTGAATAGGCCGGCATATAAAAGAGATTTGGTCATGATTTATTTTTTGGGAAGATTCAAAGCTTTGGCTTTGGCCAGGCTTGTCTTAATTTGCTGCTGGATTACCTCTATCTCTTGTTTCTCTTTTTGCAGGTATTGGAGGGCTGCGTCTTCAGAAAGCGAGTCCGGAGCTTGATAAGAACGCATCCATTGCATCATGGCGTCATCTGCTTTGATTAAAGCCAAAATACTCTCACCATACTTTTCTTTTAGGGCGGCGTTGCTCTCAGGAACAGAGTCTGCCTGCTGTGAAAGGCGTTTTCGCTCTATATACAGCTCCCCATATTTGGCCATAGCCGAGTCATGTTTTGCCATCACTTCGTCTTTAAGTAGGTCTATTCGGGTCTTCTCAGGGGCCTTTTCAACTTTCACGGTGTTTCCGCGGTCGCAGCCCAAACAGGCGCACAGGCCAACCACTATAAGCCATTGATTCCTTTTCATCCTTTAATGCATCAAAAGGTGTAACATGGGGCAAAGGTAGAACCTACATTTCTAGAACGCACAGGAATCCATGAGATTATCTGAGCGCTGCCACGCTTCCACTCGTTTTTGCCCTGATTCTGGGAAAAGAGGCCAAAAACGGCCAAAACCATAAGGATAACTTACCACCAGTTTAACAAAAAAAAAAGCTGCCCTTTTGGAGCAGCCTTCTTTCCTAATTAAATCATTACCAATTAAAATCTTCCCTGGAAGGCGGTTGCGCACCTTGCCCGCGGATGTGCCCGCTCATGGGGTCATAGCGCCGGTCCCGGCCCTCCTGGCTTCGGTAGTCTTCTGCGTTCCCATAGCTGAGCGACCCGGCCATGTTGCCGTAATTTTCACTTCTGGCGCCTTCGCCTTCTTGGTTAAAGTGGTGGCGTCTTGGGGCGTTGTACCCCATCATGGCGCTGTTCTCCCTGACTGCCCTACGGTCAAAGCCACTCTCTAGGTAAGAGCCGCCGCCAATCATGTTCCCGTATTCGCCTCTGTTGTAATGAGACTGGGCGTCATCATAGATCTCATAAGAACTGTCATCTTCTCTACCGCGGGAAGGGTCATTGTCTTGCATGTTTCTAGAGTAATGGCTAGTGCCTACGTGTTCTGAGGGCTGCCAACCTTTGGTGGCATCTGCGCCTTGGGAACCATAGCGGCTAGTGCCGTCATACTGTTCCCGCTCACCGGGAGCAAAGCTGTTGTGGTCGCGGTAGGCACCGTAGAACTGGCGTGGTTCTCTATGTCTATTGTCAGCACCACCGTGGCCGCTGGTAGAGTTGAAGCCTACCCTGGAATCCTGGTGGGCTCCGTTTCTGGAACTCCCCCAGCCCTGGGCTCCGCCGTAGCTGCCCATGCTGCCGTAGTTTCGGCTGGCGCCTTCCAGGCTGCTGTTGCTTTCACTGGACAAGACTCTTGGGTTGTCGAAACGTTCTCCCTGGCGGTGCGGGTCTCTGCCATAGTCATGGTGGCTGCCTTCCCACCGCATAGAAGAAGATTGTTCTCCGTGATGGGCCGGGTAGCCGTGACGTCCGGCGCCGCGGTCATCTTCTGACGGGTGCCTGCGGCTTTGGTCACGGTAGTTATTTTCTGCACCAAAGTGTTGGCCACCTTGGTGCTGGTCATTCTCTACGCGGCGCTGGTTTTCATGGCGCCCGTAATCCTCTCTCTGCTCATTTCTATTCATAACTCAAACAATTTAAGGTACATGAATAGTATAGCTTAACGAGGCCAAAGGACATCCGGTTTTTGGCTTATTTCCTGGAAAACAAACCAAAAACGGATTTCAAGAACAATGCCTTGCCTACAATTATTTGGTTCTTAGATTGTTAGCATTACTCCCGTCTAACTTTTGAGTATCTTCCTCATTGGTGGCGGCTACGTTACCTTCGGCCTGCTCTCCTTCTGGTTCTGTGTCCAGGTAATCTGTTTCTTTGGCTTGCAGCGGGTCACCACCAATGTCTGGCTTGGCTATGTTCTCAGCTTCTGAGTGGTTGCCCGTGGTTGGCGATGGGTTGCTGTCTGGCAGTTTTTTGCTCTCATCTGAGTTGGTGATGATGTCTTGGTCAATGGGCATGGCTTCTTGGTTTAATAAGTAAAATCACGTGTTTATACGGATGTCACCTTCTTTTGTGAGCAGCCTTCTAGAACCTTAATAATTTCTTGACCTGGGTGCCTAAAAGCAAAAGTCCCGTTTTTGGGCTGTTTTCCAGAAAACAGCCCAAAAACGGGACGCAATAAAAGCAGTTAGCAACTTTTAGTTGTCGCTGAAGGGCTCCATCTTGATTTTCTCAATCATGAGGTACTTTTTGAATTCGTGGAGCATCTTGTTCATCTCTACGTCTTGCTCCTCCATTCTCAGGCGCTCAGCGTCAGCAGAGGCAATGGCGGTGCGCAGCTGCTCCAGGCTCACGGCCATGTGGTCACGGGCGCCTTGGGCACGTTCCTTTAAGGCTGGATCCATCTCTGGGCCTTCCAGGTTCTTGTCCAGTTCATGCAGGCAAAGCTCCAGGAAGGGAATCATGTCCCAGGGGTTGTTGGGACGGTTCCAGGTGAATTCTATGTTGTCGCGGCGGCACTTGTAGCGGTTAGACTTCCAGCCCAGTTCATTGGTGGCCACGCTCACTTTCTTGAGCATGTCAGACTTTCCGCAGTTGGGGCACTGGGCCTGGTCTTCAATAATGCCGCGCAAGGTCTCGGTCTTTTCCTGCACTTGCTGCCTGAAATCTGCGTGCGCATATATTTTCTCTGTGAGGCGCTCACAGGCGGTGTTGAGGTCTTCATGTTCTTGCGTTAACGCTCCCTCCTGCGCCAGGCGCTCACCACGCTTCTTGAAAAAGGTGATCAGCTTTATTACTTCGCGTTCGGTCTCTGTCAGGTTCTGCTTCATTGGGGCGTTTGTTCTATTCTTGTCAAAGATACAAAAAAAGCAAGGAAAGATGGCTTGGGGAGGAGAGCTGCGGGAAAGGCATAAAAAAAGCCCTTCAGAGGTGTAGTCTGAAGGGCTGTGAAAACAGGAGCCAGCGGAACAAGTGTCATCAGTGTCTGTAGCATATCCCCCAATAAGCGCCAGAACCTTTGTCTCTCTTGCCGAGGCAAAAGTGCCCCGCTGCTCCTTTATATCATAACGTCAACTAGTGTATACGTTTTTGTTCGTTTAACTGTGTCAAAGGTAGATGGATAATTTGGCCCTGCCTTTAAAATTCGGTGAGCCGGTCTTCTTTCTAGCCGAAGCACTTCATTTTCCGGTTAAACCAATTTTACCGTCTCCTTCTTTCCCATCCTTTTTGAGAACTCTCTAAAGTTATTGGTTTCCTTCATATTCTGCAATAAAAACAAATATATTTTTTAAAATATTTAGTTGTTTTCACCCTCCCTACCTCAATAAAAATAATGCAATAAATTGAAAATTAAAAAAAGATAGAATTTTACGAATCCTCTGAACTTAAGTTTCAATTTTAAATGTTAACCCGTTCAAATGAACTAATTTAACATCACTATTCTAATTTAATCCGCTACCTCAGGCTTACCTCTGACTAGCACTTTAAAGAGAACAGTACAATTTAAGATTGCTATGAGAAATTCTTACTTGCCCGTTAGATTAAATTTCGCCTTCCACACTACTTCCTTATATCGGTTTTTCTTGTCTATGAGCAGGGGCTTCTCCTTGCCTAAGCCTTCCCTGCAACCCGTTTTCTTAGCGGCTTAGTCCCAGTTTCTTCCTCCCTGATGTAGTCTGGCGTGGGCATTTGCTTGCGCCTTCCCATATAAGATAGTTTTTCACCGTGAGCACTCTAACTGGCACCATGGCGTCTGTTCAAAAATATTTAAGCTTATTACCTTTCTTTTTCTTGTTGTCCTTTGCCTCTTTGGCGCAGACGTGCCCAGACAAGCCAGACGCGGCCCTGGAGGATGTCAACAAGGAGAATTTCATCAAATGTAGCCCCGTGATTGGGCCTTTTGAGTTCAACCTTTCCGTAAAGAATACCTCTACCACCAAAGCCACCAACCAATCTTATTTGATTGAATGGGGGGACGGTTCACAAAACACTTACACCTCATCCTTTTCTTCAGCTACGCACCAATACAAAACCAGAGGCAAGTTTGATTTGAAGGTGACGGTTACCAGCCAGAGCGGATGTACTTCTAGCAAGACGTACGCTGTATACAATGGCACCAACCCCGGCTTTGGTTTGCAGAACGTGGGGAATACTTCTTCTTGCGCCCCGGCCACCTATACCTTTAACATTACTGGCGTCAGCAACAACTCGCCAACCACCGCTTACAAGATCTGGTTTGACGACGGCAGTGATACCCTGTATTTCAACCAAAGCAACATCCCCTCCAGCATTGACCACGTTTTTGAACATTCTTCCTCTAAAAAAGAAAACGGCTTTACCATCTCTGGGGTAGCCATTGACTGTTATAACCGAAAGACTCCAGCCACCATTAGTGGTTTTGTGGTTTCTGGCAATCCTAAATCTGATTTTGAGTTCAAGTCACCTTCCCGTTGCGTGGAAAGCGTGATAAAATTAAAAGACACGTCTACTGGCGGTTTTAACCCATACAACCCCAACAACAGCGGTGGCTATAACCGCAAATGGAGTATTGAGCCTGCTACCGGTTGGAGCTTTGTCAATGACACAGATGAGTTCTCTGAAGAGCCAGAAGTTATATTCCATACCTCGGGTCAATACAACATTACCTTAACCATCACCCCGGTGGGGAACAGCGCCGTCTGTCCAGGAGACCAGCACAGTGAAACCATCACCATTGAAGACCCTACCAAAGCGGCTTTCACCTTACGGCCAGAGCAGTTAAACAGCTGCGCCCCTAACACCTTTGCTGCGCAAAACCTGAGCACCGGTACGAGCGCGGCATACAAATGGTCAGTGTCTCCGGCTACCGGCGTTACGTTTGCCCAAGGCGACTCTACGTCTACGCACCCTTCGTTTACCTTTCAAAACGCAGGCACCTACAGAATTACCCTGACGGCTAAAAACACATGCGGCACCACTTCCTATTTTGAAGATGTGACTGTTTTAGCAGCTCCTACCGTGACGTTGCCAGCCAATGCAAAGTATTGCGGACCGCAGACATTGGTGTTTGGACCTGCAAATGCCGCGCATACTCCACTTTACAAGGCGCAGGGAAGCAATATTACGCGGTACCAATGGAGCATGGACAGCAAAGACGGCGCCCAGTTCTTGGAGCCCTACATGGCCACCGAAGCCTATCCATCCATTGTATTTACCAAAGTGGGCACATACCAAGTAAAAGTGCAGACTTGGAATGAGTGTGGCGAATCTGTCACAGCTACCCAAACCGTCACAATCAATGCCCTGCCTGCTGCCCCAACGGTAGCCCCAGTGTTGGTATGCAAAGGAACTTCGGCTACATTAGAGGCTACGGGTGACGCGGCCACTTATAAATGGTATGCCTCGGCCACAGATACGACTCCTTTATTTACAGGCCAAAGTTTTACAACTCCTGTGCTGCCAACTTCTACTACTTATTATGTAGAGGCTTTGTCAGAAAATAATTGCGCTAGTTCTATCCGGACGCCAGTAGAGGTAACTGTACAAGAGCAACCAGTTGCGCCTGTCATTAGCAGCAACCCCGCCATTTGCGCCAACAGCAGAGCGGTTCTGGGAACTTCGGTACCCAACTCTAAGATTGAATGGTTCTCTGCTGCCAATAGTGATATTCCTTTCTATGTAGGCAATACATTAGACACGCTTTTAACAGCCACCACCACTTTCTATGCCGGGAGCATCACTGTAATTGGAGGCTGTAGATCAATAACCCGTTCCAAAGTGACGGTGACGGTTCACCCATCCATTACCAACAACACTATCACCACTTTGCCCAAAGGCATCTGCGAAGGCAGCGCCAGCGGTAATATTGCTGCCAGCGCGGCCAAAGGCGGATTCGGATCACCAGCCTACCAATGGCAGATGAGCACGGACGGTGAGAACTTTACAGACCTTCCTTCCTTTACCAGCCAGAATCTTCCTTCCAGAGTATTGACGGTTACAACCTGGTTTAGAAGGGTGGTAACCTTGGGCGCCTGTACAGAAAGCACGCCTGCCATTAAGATTACCGTAGTGCCTCCTATCACGCAAAATGTACTGGTTACTCCTTCAGACTTCATCTGTGCCGGTACTGTTCCTTCAGCCATTGTAGCCGAGCCCTTACTAGGTGGAGACGGTTCTGAGTCAACTTTTGTCTGGGAAAGCAGCCCTTCTAAAACAGGCACGTTCACGCTGGCCAAAGGAACCGGCACCTTAACTTCCTTCCAACCGGAAGCCCTGCCAAACAGCCGCTGGTTCCGTAGAAAGATTGTAATGAACGGGTGTGAGAGCATTTCTGAGGCCGTGGAGGTGCAAGTCAATCCATTGTCTTTACCGCCAACCGTGATCGCCACCCGCAGCACCATCTGTAGCGGTTCTAGCGCAGAGCTGAAAGCCACCGCGCCAAGCGGCCCTTACACTTGGTACGATGCAGCCACTGATGGAAACCTGCTATACACAGGCAACACCTTTGTGACGCCTGTCTTAACCAACACTACAGGCAGCGCCATTACAGTTACTTATTACGTACAGTCAGAAGCTACCGGTGGCTGTACTGTTAGCCGTACGGCCATTAAAATCACAGTAGAGCCAGAGATCACCAACAACACTATCCTGGACGTTACCCGCGTCTGCGCCGGCGAGTCTCCTGTCATCAAAGGTTTGGTGCCAACCGGCGGGTCTGGTTCTCCGGTGTACACCTGGCAATACAGCCTGGATGCTGGTGATGAGAAGGTATTCAAAGATGCTACCGGTTCTTCTAAAAATAGTCTTTCTTACACGGCTACAAACCTTGGACAGACCACCTGGTTTAGACGCAAAGTAAAATTGGGCGCGTGTGAGTCTTATTCTAACTCAATTGAAATAGTAGTAACCCCAGCGCTAGCCAACAATGTTTTACCTGGCACGCTTAAGTTCTGTGAAGGCCTTACGCCCCCTGTATTGCAGGAAGTGGCACCGGTGACGGGTGGTGATCCAGTAGAAGGCATTCAGTACCGTTGGGAGATGAAGACCTCTTTGGCAGACGCCTTTGAACCAGCCCCTGGTGCCAACACCAATGCTACCTACCAACCTATCAACATTACCCAGCCAAATACTTGGTTTAGAAGAGTGGCCATTTCAGGCAGCTGCCAATTAGAGAGTAATACCTTGGTCTTGCAGATGTCACCTAGACCAGCCTTACCGGTATTGGCCAAAACTAGCCTGGAGGTGTGCGTGGGCGGTGGTGCTACTTTAAATGCCATCCCGAAGGCAGGTGTTACCTTCCAATGGTTTGACCAAGCAGGTACCTTCATTAAAACCAGCAACAGCCTGACCATTTCTGCGGCCGATCTACCAGAAGCCAGACCATACTTATATTATGTAGAGAGCAAGACGGCAGACGGTTGCTTATCATCTGAGCGGGTGGCTGTAACAGTAAAGGTATTGCCTCTACTAAGTGAGTCCATTGCCAGCGGTGAACAGTCTGTATGTACAGGTTCTTCTCCTACCAAGCTGTTAGCGGCCACTGCCCCAACTGGCGGCAATGGTCAGTACCACTACCAATGGCAGTTCACTACAGATATAAGCAAGCCCTTCAAAAACACATCGTTTGAAGATACTTTGGCTACGTACCTGCCCGGCAATTTGTATACACACACCTGGTTTAGAAGAGTAGTGACCTCGGCTGACTGTGAAACGCATTCCAACGCTGTTAAAATCACCGTAGACGTACCAGTGTCTAACAACATCTCCATCACCCAAGGCTCTCCCGAGGTTTGCTATGGGGTAGCGCCTTCTATTACCTTAGGTGGGCCGGTTTCTGGCGGAGACGGTAAAATCTACTGCTACCAATGGCAGTCTAGAACTGACGCTTCACAGCCTTTTGTGAACACCTCTTCCAAAGACACGCTGTCTACGTTCAATCCGGGTGCTGCTTTGAGCAATACCCAATACAGAAGATTAGTGAGATCTGGGGCTTGTGAGGTTGCTGAATCCAACACCATTGAAGTATTTGTGAATCCAATACCGGCGGCCCCTGTTGCTGAGAATGCCACTATTTGTACTGGCACTAAAGCTAAACTTACCGCTACCGGCGAGGGCACCATCCAATGGCTGGACGCTACCACGGGTGCTATTCTCTTCACAACCAGATCTGGTGGCACCTTTGAAACCCCGGTGCTTACGGCTACCACCACCTACCATGTTCGTGTCATTTCTGCACCGGCATTGTGCGTGGGTCCTGCCACAACTGTAACCGTGAGAGTAGAGGAGAAAATCAGCCAGAATGCCATTCAGGGCGTAGCCGATGTATGTTATGCCACTATTCCTGAGAAACTAGTGGGGAGCACCCCAACCGGTGGTAATGGCCAGTATGAATACCAATGGTACATCAAAGCCAAAAACAAAACCACTTTCCAGGAAATACCGGGTGCCACAGACAAAGATTACCAGCATGCTCAGATGTTGCTGAGTGACACCAAGTTCAAGCGCAGCGTGAAAGCCGGCGAATGTGCCGAGGATTTCAGTCAGGAGATTGAGATTAAGGTAAACATGCCTTTAGCCGAGGGCGCCAACTACATCACCCCAATGAATCAGCTGAAAGCGGCTGGCACTACCCCTTCCCTATTGAGAGGGAGCGCCATCCCCGCTGACTACACCATTCAATGGTGGTACAAGACAGCTAGCATGGCAGATTTCGAACCGATTGCCGGAGCCACTTCCAAAGACTACCAGCCAGTTGCTTTGCAAGAAACTACTTTCTTCATGCGCCAGGCCAAGTCTAAGTATGTTGACTGTTCTAGCTTCTCAGATGCGGCAAGGGTAACCGTGTTCAAGGCGTTTACTGACAACACTATTGTTGGCGGCGGCCAAGTGTGCTACAAAGAGCCTTCCAACTTTGTCATCAAGGGTAATGAGCCAGACGGCAACTTGTCAGATGTCCAGTACTATTGGGAGAAGAAAACACAGAATACAGAGTATGTCTTGATTGGCAATCCTTCTCCGGCCACGGCCAAAGACTTTAATGTGCCCGTGCTGGAAGTAACCACTTGGTACCGCAGAAAAGTAGTGGTAAACGGAGTGGCCACGCTCTCTAATGAGATCAAAGTAGAAGTCTATAATAAGGTAGCCAACAATTCTATTTCTTCTACCCAGATTGTCTGCGCGGGCACTGCCCCAACCAAACTGATGGGTTCACTACCCACTGGCGGAAGCGGAAGCTACACTTACGTTTGGGAAAGCAGTACCACCAGCGCTACCTCAGGCTTTACCACAGCAGCTGGTGTGACTTCTGCTCAGCATTATGAGTCTGGTGCTTTGGTGAGAACAACTTGGTTTAGACGCATGGTTTTGTCAGGTAGCTGTACTAGTGAGGTAAGCAATGTTATCCAAGTAACAGTAACGCCTTTACCCAAAGCTCCGGTGGCCAAAGATGTCTTCTTGTGCGCCGGCAACACCGTTACGTTGACAGCCTCCTTGCAAACGCCAGCCACCGGCGTGGCATTGGAATGGTACACCCAAGCGCAAGGCGGCAAGTTGGTACAGGCCGGAAGCACCTTTACTACCCCTATTCTACAGAGCACCACTACTTATTATGTACAATCTGTTTCTCAGAGCTGTGCCAGTGAGCGCGTGCCGGTAACGGTGAACATTCCGGTACCAACGGCCAATGCCGGCCAGGACGTGACCATTGCCTTTGGCAGATTCGCGGAGTTGACGGCAACCGGCGGTGTAAGTTACCAATGGTCACCAAGCTTGGGCTTGAACAATGACAAAGTAGCCAACCCAGTAGCCAAACCTAAGGCCACCACTACCTATACGGTGACGGTGACCACGGCCGAAGGCTGTACTTCTACAGACCAAGTGACCATCACGGTATTGCCCGCAATAGAGATACCAAACGGCTTCACCCCTAACAATGACGGCATCAATGACAACTGGGACATTCCAACCTTGAAAGGCTACCCAGAGGCGCACATAGAAGTCTTTAACCGTTGGGGCAACAAGGTGTTTGAGTCTAAAAACTATCAGACGCCGTGGGATGGCACCATGAAAGGCCAACCCTTGCCAGCTGCCACTTATTATTACTTAATCCGCTTGGGCGGAAAAGAGGAACCATTGTCCGGAAACGTAACCATTATTAAGTAAGCCACATGAAAAAGCTTGCACACTTGTTCTTCTTTCTGTTTTTGGCAGCACCCGCCTTTGCCCAGCAGAAACCGCAGTACAGCCAGTACCTGTTCAATAACTATCTGCTCAATCCTGCCCTATCAGGGATTGAGAGTTACACAGACATAAGAATGGGGACGCGCCGTCAGTGGGTAGGCCTTGAGGGCGCACCGGTAACGTATTACATTAGTGGGCACACCTCCCTTGGAGCCAGCGACCGTAAATCTGCGGTTTCTGCGCCCAAAGGGTTTATTCCCAGAATGGCCGCTGCCAACAACCGCACCACCAAGTACCATAAATCCAGACCGCACCACGGGTTTGGCGCCTTGGCCCAGACGGATAAAACGGGCCCGTTGAACACCAGCAACCTCACGGGCACGTATGCCTACCACCATCCCCTGACCAGGAGGGTGAACATGTCGGTGGGCATTGCGGGCGGGGTACAACAGACCAGACTAGACGGAAACGCCCTCAGGTTAAACCACAGCAATGACCCTACCATCCAGCCTGGCCAAATGGCCAGAACCAAATTTGACCTGGGTTTAGGCACCTGGATCTATTCAGATTTCTTTTATGTGGGAGCGTCAGCGGCCCAGCTGGTATCTAAGAGCACCGCCAACGCAGAAGGCATGTACGTTGCCCAACAAGATTTACAACCGCACTTCTTCCTGACTGGCGGCTATCGGTTAAAGATACGATATGACCTGTCCTTGGAGCCATCCATCATGGTGAAGATGGCCCAGCCCAGCCCCATTGCGGTAGATGTTAATTTTAAGACAACCTACATGAACCGAGTTTGGGCCGGAGTGTCTTACAGGCACAATGATGCGGTGGCTGCCATGGCCGGCATGAACATCAATTACCTGATGGACATTGGCTACTCCTATGACCTCACCACCTCAGAATTGAGTAAGGCCACAGCCGGAAGCCACGAATTGATCGTCGGAATTAAGCTTCAGAATAAGAGCCGGTTAATTTGTCCCCAATGGCTATGGTAAAATAACTACACTTCAATCATTATTGTACGAGGCCCCGGTTTTGGTCTGTTTTCTAGAAAACAGACCAAAACCGGGGCCTCATTGCGTTGCTGCATGTCTCTAAAGCCGTCCTTTTCCTTTCTTTTTTAGTGAACAAACAATTCTCAGCCAAACCAGCCGAATCTATCTTAACCAAATATTACCCTTTCATTATATAATGAGATTCATATACCAGATAATATAAATATTTAGAAATATCTATAGAACTCAAAATTGAACAAATCAAATAAGGTGATTAGAAAAAATCTATAAACCCCAGATTTCAGCACATTTAGCAAAACCCTAATTATAACAAACCGTTAAAGAGCATATATCTGAAATGATAGATTTTCAAGCCAATCCAAGACCAATCCAGCCATTAAAGCATACTAATTGTTTAACAAAACCAGTACCATTATGAAAAATTTTACTCTTACTGTATTCTTCTTTTTGTCTTTTGTTTTCTCTGCTGCTGCCCAGCAAACGCCTTCTACTCCGGCATTGGACCAGGCATCTAGCAACCTCACCAGAGTCATGATGCAAAACATGGGCTTGAACGAGGATGAGTACATCAAACTGAAGGCCTTGAATCAGGAACGTTTGTCTAAAGCCACTGAGGCCGATAAACTGTACGCCGATGACCAAGAGCAACGTGATGTGCGCCTTCGGGAGATTGAGGATGAATTTGAAGTAAAATTATTTAACATGCTCAATACCCGTCAAGTGACTGCTTACGCTGAATTCAAACAGAAACCAGAAGCAAACTACTTGGCTATTGTACAGCAGTTGAAGGCCTCCCCCAAAAAATAAGCACCAGTAACTTTATTTTTAAGCCCCGCCCAAAAAGCGGGGCTTTTTTTGTGCCTTATAACACCTATCTAACCTCACATCTTACTATAATTCAATTAGTTGCTTAGAAACATGTAAAAACCAGAATATACGTGCCAGCGTATATTCACCTGACATGCCCAACCAGGCAAAACAACTACAGCAACAGACAAATCCTTTCCTATGCACAGAGTTACTCTTTATATGCTACTGCTTTCTTTGTTCTTGGTAAGCAACCTCTCCCAGGCCCAAACGCCCATCACCCAAGTACACAAAGCCGCCGATAAACTGACCAGAGAAATGGTCTCAGTCTTACAACTCAATGAAGCAGACGCGGTGCAACTCTACAAATACAACCGCGAACGGTTTACCAAGCTGGCCACGTTGCAGCAGCAGGCCGCCCAGCTTACCCAACGCCAAGAAGATTTAAAGCGAAGCCAACTGGAACAGGAATACCATGAACGCATCTTTAGGATTTTGAACGCGCAGCAGTATGTGCAATACAAGCGCTTTAAAGAATCTAGAAGAGAATTCACGCAGCCTACCCAAGTAATGGCCTCGTTAGGCAGATAAACTCAAACAGTCGGCGTCCCCTCGTTTTTGGCTTGTTTTCTGGAAAACAGGCCAAAAACGAGGGGACGCTTCTTTTACTTATATTGTCGGCTCTAGATTTTCTGATAACCGGCAGTTCTTCGTATTTGCCTACCTTTGCAGGGAAACTACGCTGGCATCTCTGCTATCAGGAATTCCCGTATACTCAATTTGGCAGCGCCAGCCTCTACCACCTTTTGAAGACACCTTATGGAATGGTCTAAAGTATTCAATCCTAAAGCTATGAACTCGTTCCAGTTCATAGCGCTCACCGGGATTATCATGTCTCTGCTGGCCCACGTGCTGCTACATTTCCTGGGCAAAGACATTGAGTCGTTCAATTACCTCTACCTCTGCTGGGCCGTACTGTTTGTGTTTGGCACCATCCAAAACCTGCGCCATAATCCTGAGGACGATGACCATCACCATCATCATTAATGAATATTGAGCAGTGAATAATGATTAATAGAAAATGAACAATGATTAACTTTTAATTTTTAACTTCTGTCCAATCATTTTTATTCATTCATCAATCGCCACTACTTAGTATTTATTGGTCACTACAATTATGTTAAGAGAAGAAGCCCTCCAGATATTACAGGAATACACCAAAGGCGAAAGCCTGTTGCGCCATGCCCGCACCGTGGAACTGGTCATGCGCGCCTATGCCCAGAAATTAAATCAGGACGAAGAGCGATGGGGCAATACTGGCCTCTTGCATGACGCGGATTATGAAGCTTTCCCAGACCGTCACCCCCACGTGATTGTGGAGCTGCTCAGAGAAAAGGGCGAAGAAGAGATGGCCCATGCCATCTCGGCGCACTACAGCCATTGGGGCATTAGCTATGATACCCTTCTGGACAAAGCGCTTTTAGCTTGTGACGAGGTAACCGGCTTTGTGGTGGCCTGTGCGCAGGTAAGACCCCAGCGGCTGGACGGCTTGGAAGCCAAATCTGTTCTTAAAAAATTGAAGCAAGCCAGCTTTGCGGCCTCCGTAGACCGCGGCGAAGTACGTTTGGGTGCTGAGATGCTGGGCGTTGATTTAACCGAGCATATCACCTTCATCATTGGCACCTTGCAGGCTCACGCCGAGGAACTTCAACTCACGCCCTTGCCCCAAAGCGCCTCTTAATACCACCTCATTTTTGCATGACCTCCTCCCCTGACCAACCGGTTAACCACGTACCTGCGTCTTCTTCTGCCTCTGAATTTGTCATTGAGCAAGTGGACCTGAACGCGCTCACGTTTGACTGGCTGGAAGCCCATAGCGCCGAGCGCGTGTTGCCAGAATCAAGGGGCTATGTAGACATCCATCCTCTGTCCATTCAAGTAGACTTTGGGTCGTTTGTCAATCCGTTTAGCAGCATCGTGTTTCAACCTGTGGTGGTGCGGCAACTGGACCAGCGTCTAGGCTTGGACTGTGCCTGTCCCGCACCCAAAGACAAACTCTGCACGCACCAAGTGCAGGTGCTGCAGTGCCTGTTGTACCGTGAGGAAATACGCGTGTTCTTTGACTCAGCTCTGCGGCACCAGAAACTACAGAAGGCCGCTGTGCCGTACGGTCTGGAGAACGAACCCAACCTGGATTCCTTCTTTGAGCTGGAGTACAGCAACAAAACCCTGCACATAGAACCGCGTCGCAAGGAGCTGTTTCCCATTCATACCTTCACCAGTGCGTTCATTGCCGAAGAATTAGCGCCATCTGCCCCGTCGCTTCCCGTAGCACCTAATTCGGCTGACGGAGTTAGGCAAATAGTGGTCATGGGCAAGCACCGGTTTTACAACCATTTGCACCTGGAATTGATGGAAGCGCCCTTGACCAGGGACGGCAAAATCAAGAATCCGTTGAAAGCCCTGGCGCCGTTTGATTTCCTGTGGCAGACTCAGAACCCTGAGGAGCTCAAGTTTTTCAGCGGCATTTCCAAGTTCCAGAACAACTACAACACAGTCAGGACCTCGGCAGATCTGGAGGCTTTAAAAGCCCTTCTAAAAAACCCCTTGCACCTGGATTTCTACTGGCACGACACTGACAAATCACCCAATGTCACGGCCAGCGCCTTGACGCCCGTGCAGGTGAAAACTCTGCCGGTAAACTTACAGCTGACGGTGCATTTGCAAAACGATTTTTATGAGGTAACGGGGCATCTGCAGGTAGAAGACCAAGCCTATGACTTCCCAGATTTGCAGGTCAAGTTCAACTACTTCCTGCACCTAAAAAATACGCTGTACCTGGTAGAGGACGAAGGCGTTTTGCGCGTCATCGAGTTTTTCAAAAAGCACCACAACCAACTGGTTCTGCATGCTTCTAAGTTTGAGGAGTTCAGGGTGCAGGTGCTGGCCAACCTGGAGCACCAAATCAAAATCACCTACACATTCCTGCAGCCCGCCACCGCCAAACAGATAAAAGAACAAGGCTTCGACCAGCCATTTGAGAAAGTCTTGTACCTGTCAGAGTCCATGCCCTACGTACTGCTCACGCCGGCCATTCATTACGGTGAGGCAGAGGTACCGATATTGTCCAAGAAGCAGATTTATGCCACAGACGCACGTGGGAAACCATTCACGGTGACCAGGGACGAGAACACAGAGCTTTCGTTTCTGCGCGCGGTACTGCAAGAACACCCAGACTTGGAAAACCAACTCACACAGAGCAGTTTTTACCTGCACAAGGACCAGTTCTTGAATGAAGAATGGTTTCTGGAGGCGTTTGCCAACTGGCGAAGCCAGGGCATCACCATGTTGGGCTTCAACCAACTGCAGGGCAACAAATTCAGTCCATTCAAAGGTACGCTGTCCATCTCTATGGAGAGCGGCATTGACTGGTTTGACACCCACATTGACTTACTTTACGGCAAACAGAAAGCCTCGCTTAAACAACTGGCCAAGGCCGTCAAGAACAAGACGCGCTACGTGCAGTTAGACGATGGCACTTTAGGCATCCTTCCCCAGGAATGGATAGACCGCTTGGCGCGCTACTTTAGGCTAGGCGATGTAGTGGAAGAACAGTTACGCACGCCCAAAGTACAGTTTGCCAACATCACGGAGCTGTATGAAGATGAAGTGCTCTCTACCGAGGTCAAAAAGGAGCTAACCGGCTTGCAGAAGAAGATGCAACCCAAAGCCAAGTTGCCGCAAGTACCCGTGCCTAAAGAATTGCAGGCCACCTTACGCACCTATCAACACCAAGGCCTCAACTGGCTCAACCACTTGGATGACCTCAACTTTGGTGGCTGCCTGGCAGATGACATGGGCTTGGGCAAAACCGTTCAGGTGATTGCGTTTATGCTGGTTCTCAAAACCAAACGGCAAGCGGGACCGCATCTGGTGATAGTGCCTACGTCCTTGTTGTTCAACTGGCAACTGGAGCTGGCCAAATTCGCGCCTAGCTTAAAAGTGCACACCTTCTATGGTGCAGAGCGTGGCCGAAAGGAATTTGGCTTGGTAGACGTGGTCTTGACATCTTACGGCACTTTACTGTCTGAGATAAAAGCCCTGAAGGAGGTGCTCTTCCATTACATCTTCCTGGACGAGAGTCAAGCCATCAAGAATCCAGAATCCCAACGTTACAAAGCGGCCCGATTGCTACAGGCCAGAAACCGCATGGTGCTCACCGGTACGCCCGTGGAGAATAACACCATGGATTTGTACGGGCAACTATCCTTCGCGTGCCCGGGCCTGCTGGGCGACAAGCGCTATTTCCGGGACCATTATGCCACGCCCATTGACAAGTTCAAGGAAACCAAGCGCGCTGCCGATTTGCAGAAGAAAATCCAGCCCTTTTTGTTGCGCCGCACCAAAGAACAAGTAGCCAGTGAATTGCCAGACAAAACAGAGATGGTCATTTACTGCGAGATGGGCTTGGAACAGCGTCAGGTCTATGAGAGCCACGCCAAGGAAGTCCGTGATTTCTTACTAGGCCAACCAGAAGACGACTTGCCAAAAAGCCGCATGCACGTACTCAAGGGCTTGACCAAGCTTCGGCAGATTTGCAACTCACCGGCGCTCTTGCCTGATGATGCCTCGTATGGCGATTCTTCGTCTAAAATTGAAGCTTTGCTGGAGCAGATTGAGAACAAGGCCCCTTATCACAAGATACTGGTGTTTTCGCAGTTCGTGTCCATGCTGGACCTCATCAGGCCAGAGCTGGAGAAGCGCGACATTCCTTTTGAGTACCTAACCGGGCAGACCACCCAGCGCGGCAGTAAGGTAGACAACTTCCAGAGCAAGCCTGAGGTGCGGGTCTTCCTGATTAGCTTGAAGGCGGGTGGCACCGGCCTCAACCTCACCGCCGCCGACTACGTCTATCTGGTAGACCCGTGGTGGAACCCGGCCGTAGAAAACCAAGCCATTGACCGCGCGCACCGCATTGGCCAGCACCAGAACGTAGTAGCGGTTAGACTCATCTGCCCCGACACCATTGAGGAGAAAATCATGACCTTGCAGACCGGCAAGAAAGAACTGGCTAAGAACCTGGTTAAAACAGACGCGCCGTTTCTGGACACCCTCTCCAAACAGGACCTGCTGCACTTGGTGAGTTAAGTTGGCGGCACGTTCCTTTTAGCAGATTTGCGTTTCTGGCTGCTATGAAGTAGGCGAGAAACGTTCGTTTCTCGTTACCTTTATAGCTGGGTTAGCCATCTACATTCAATCAGGCTAACTGTTTACCTAATTCAGAATTGAGTACCATGTCCGAAGAAGACAAAGAGATATACTACCGCACCTATTTCGGGCAGAGTCATGACTACTATTATGACAAGCTGGAGCAGTACCAGGCCGGCCGAAAGTTCACCTTCAACTTCTACGCCTTCTTTCTGGGTCTGCCTTGGCTGCTTTACCGCAAGATGAACCGCTTTGCGCTGTTTCTGCTGGTAGTGGTGGTTGGTCAGTCCATCCTGTTAAACTACCTGCTGGAGCAGAAATTCATCACCGCTGTAAATGCCTTCTGGTATGAAAGAGGCGCTATGCTTTTCTGGGGATTGGTGACGGGTTTTTTGGCCAACTATTTTTACATGCGCCAGGCCCAGCGCGAAGTTGACAAAGCCATTGCCGCCACGCCCAACGAAGACACCGCCCTTGAACTACTCAGCCAGAAAGGCGGCGTCACCTTTATCCCGCATATTGTGATTGCCGTGATGTTGCTAGTCTTGCTATTGATGGGCCAGTAAAAGCTACGTCTCCGTTTTTGTTCTGTTTTCTGGGAAATAGGCGAAAAACGAGCATCTTAATCCCTCATAGAATTCTATAGATGAAGCAGATGGCAATGCGTGAGAGACAAGGCAGTGCCATTGTCTCTACAATGCACCGCGTCAGCTCAGAAAGGCATTGCAACGTCTCTCCTAGCAATCTGATAGCCGACCGACCTTGCGCAGGGCAGCCCTGGCTGTGCGCCCGGAGCATGGGAGGGAGATGTAGTAGCTTTTCAATTGGCAGAAGCGTAAGCGGGCTATGGATGAATAGCGCTCGCCAGGTGCAGAGAATGAAGAAAAGCTGTCTGAGCGGCAGCGAGTTTCTTTTCTTCTTGATTCTTTTGGTTACTTTTCTCATCAAGGAGAAAAGTGACAAACGCTAATAGAAAGCAAGGAAGGAGGATTGGGGAGGACGGTGTTGGAAGGTAGAGGCTTGAACGGAAATTAAGGTCGTTGGTGAGAACACCAACAACGGCGGGCGAAAATAAAGGCTTTTTTGAACTCCGGATTCTAGACTCAGAACTCTGGACTAGCGACTCAGAACTCGTACGTCATCCCCCTACCCCCTTCAAAGGGGGACAAAAAAGGTCTAATTATAAAAGTTTTTTGGCCTATTTTCCAGAAAACAAGCCAAAAACGACAAACTGTTTATATCTGGGCAATCTTATACTGCTTTACATCCACCGTCTCCCAGACTTTGTTCAGGATATACGGTTCTTCAGACATCCACTTTTGCAAGTCTGACTCGGTCTCAAATTGCAACACCAAAGAGGAGCCGCGCATGATGCCTTGCTCATCTAGAAAAGCGCCACCCAAGAGAAAGTTGCCGCTTTCCTTCAGGTTTTTCATCATGTCAATGTGCTGGGGCCGGATGGCCATGCGGTGGTCCAAGGCGCCCTCGGTGGTGAAATCTGTGCCGGTAACTAAGTATTGTGTCATAGTCAGTTCTAATTAAGAAGCTAAAAGTAGAGAAAAACGGGGGCATCCTAAAATAAAGCCTCTCAGTAGAAAGCTGAAAAGAAACCGTAATTTTATCCTTTATCTACAGAATGCCCCATTTGCCGTACTATCCAAAGACGGCCCATTGATAAACGCCTATGACCAACAACGATATCCTCAAGAAACTACGCGTGGCCTTGCAACTGCGCGATGACCAGATCATAGACATCCTCAGGCTGGTAGACTTCAACGTCACCAAGAGTGAGTTGGGCGCCATCTTCCGGAAGGAGGACCACCCCAACTACCAACCCTGCGGCGACCAACTGCTGCGCAACTTCCTGAACGGACTAGTCATTCACATGCGCGGGCCCATGGAACCCAAAAAAGCAGGTACAGACCAACCACAGAAGCCAGCTTCTGCTCCCAGAGATAGAAATAGCCAGGACCGGGACGGCGGCAGAAACCGTGAGGACAGCAGGGATCAGCCAAGAGAAGACGATAGACGGCCTTTCAGAAGTAAGAGATAAAGCACTAAACCACAGCCCCAACGCTGTGGTTTTTGTTTTTAGCCTGTTTTCCAGGAACTAAGCTAAAAACGCCTGTCCTTTACCTGTGAGTGCTGTCGTAGTTATATGAAAGGCGGTTAGATAAACTGGACACTATCAGCCATTATATGGGAACAGCAATTGAACCCTAAGCCACGCTTACTATGTGTTAAAGAGACGTCTGTGTACAATAATCCAACTGGAATATAGTTTTATTATATATTCTAATGTTGTACTTAGCACGCATTTCCATGGCCCAATATTTCTGGAAAAGAAAAGACAAAACTACTGCTCCCAAAGTCAAGAAATCTGCGGTGCGGGAATGGGGCGACGCTCTCATGTTTGCAGTAGTCTGCGCCACCATCATCCGGTGGCTGACCTTTGAGGCGTATGCCATTCCTACTTCTTCCATGGAAGGCTCGCTGCTCACCGGAGACCATTTGTATGTAAGCAAGTTGCACTACGGTTCGCGCACGCCCATGACTCCGCTGCAGGCTCCGCTTACCCACCAGACGCTCTGGGGCACCAACATTCCCTCCTTCTCAGAGGTGATTCAGTTGCCGTCTTACCGTCTGCCAGGCATTTCTGAAGTTAAACGCAATGATGCCGTCGTTTTCAACCACCCCCAGGAAGAGGAACGACCAGTGGATTTGAAAACCTTCTTGATAAAGCGGTGCATAGGCGTGGCCGGAGACACCCTCCAGATCAAAGACGGCCAAGTATATCTTAACGGAACCGCCCAGGAAGACCCCGCCAAGCTACAATTCAGCTATTACCTTAAAACCGATGGCTACGTGCAGGAGAGATTCTTCAAAAAGCAGGGCATACGTGAGGTGATGGCCGCGCAGGATGGTTATTATGTGCATACCTCGCCAGAAACGGCGGCAAAGCTCCGCTCCTTTGACTTCATCAAAGAGGTGGTGGCCTTAAAAGCAGCGCCGGGCACCCCAGAAGTGCAGGTGTTTCCGCAGACGCCGGCCACGCATGCCTGGAACCAGGACAATTTCGGGCCGCTGTACATTCCCAAAGCGGGCGCCACGGTGGCCCTCACGCCAGCCACGCTGCCCCTGTATGAAAAAGCTATAAGGGTGTACGAGCATAATGATAAGGTGGAGAAAAGGAACGGCAGGCTCTACCAGAACGGCAAAGAACTCACCCACTACACCTTTAAGCAGAACTACTATTTCATGATGGGCGACAACCGCCACAACTCCAATGACTCCAGGTACTGGGGCTTTGTGCCCGAAGAATACATTGTAGGCAAAGCCGTCCTGATCTGGATGTCCGCTGACTCCACAGCCAGCCTCACGGACAAGATTAGATGGAACCGCTTGATGCATACCGTAAACTAAGCTCCTTTAGTTAAATGGCTGGCATTTTTACCAAAACCTAGCCACCGGCTTTTCTTGCGGAAGTGCCGTTTTTGGCCTACTTTCCAAAAAATACCCCAAAAACGACCTCACGCCCATGTGGACCTGCGAAATCTGCACCCAACAGTTCCTGAGAACCAACCAAGCCCACTCTTGCCTGGACAAAACCGAGGCCGACTTTCTGCGCGGCAAACCTGAGAAAGTACTTGCGCTGTACCACCATTTTCTGGACCAGTACCGCACCATCGGAGACTTCCGAATTCATCCATCCAAGTCTATGTTATCGCTGGCCAAGAACACCCGCTTTTGCATGATTTACAAAATGGGCCGCACCTTCCTGGACGTGTACATACCGCTCAGCAAAGTTTACGCAGACACGCTGTGCTTTCATAAGATTGGCCACGTAGGCGAAAAGCAAACCAACCACTGGCTCAGGATTTATGAACCCGAGGACGTAAATGAGGAAGTGATGCACTACATGAAAATGGCCTATGAAGAAGACGCCTTAAAAGGTGCAACTCATTTAGCCAAGGCTGAAAAATAAGCCATGCATGCTCTATAAAAACGGCAAGTCCCGCCAGTTAACGCACTGTCGGGACTTGCCGTTTTTAGCCTGTTTCCTGAAAAACAAGCCAAAAACGCTATTATATGATAACACGCTAGGTAGCCAAACCAGCCTTTGCCGCAGTATCCTCTTCTTTCACCTCATGGTTGCAATGGCGGCAACTGGCTGAGCAAGGGGTCTTTCTGGCTTGGTACAGGTTGAGCAAAGGCGTGCGCAAATGGCCGGGACTAGTCTTGCGGTAATCACTAGAGAAGTATTCCTGTAACAGGTGCGTGTCTCTGGTGGCTAGCACAAACAAGTCTGGCGTAGCTCTTCCGGAGAAACTGTTCAGGCCTTCCAGCAAATCATCCTCTTCCTGGCAGACAATGTCCAGGTTGGGGTACGGCAATTCCGTTTTAAGCGTGGCGGCGGCCTTCTTCACCTGGCAGAAACTCACGCCGTCTAGCTGGCTGTGCAAGTGCAACAGCGTAAGGTGCACATTGAACTTCTGGGCCAGCTTCTGCACGCGTTTCATGACGGCCTCATTGGTATCTGTTACGTCCAGACTGAAGACAATCTCCTTTAACGGCTGAAAAACGGCGTTGCTTGGCACTAAAAGAATAGGACACTTCACTAACTCGGGCAAGGCCACTACCTCTTGCTGCTCCAATCCAGCCAGCAGATAGTCTGCCGGGGACACCAGCATGTCAATGTCCCACTCGTCCACCAGCTGGGTTAAATGCTTTCTTAGATCGCCTTCTTTGATGGAGCATTCAATAAGAGGTTCGGTGCCTATGCCAGCGGTAACTTGGCGGGCATGGCGCTCCGCGAAGCTCCTCAGACGCATCACCAATTGGCTTTCAAAGGTGGGCGTGAGTTGCAAAGCGCCAGTGCAATGCAACAGCGTAATGTCTGCACCTATGTGGTCGGCAAACTGGTACGCATAGCGCAAAGCGGTCACGCAGGCGTCTGTGAAATTGAAAGGAAGTAGAATTCTTAGCGAGTTCATAGTCTGTTTTTTGATAGGTATATTTCTGATTAAGGAACGTGACAAACCGAAACCTCAGAGGTGGTAGTCACCAGTTGCGGGCTCACGTAGGGTACGCCCAGGTTAAGGCCTCTAAGAATGAACAAGACGGCCAGACATCCGGCCACATACGGAACCGCGGTGCGCATGTAGTAGCGCATCTTGGGCTGAATCATTTTACCGGACAGAGACACCAGCCACATTAAAGGAATGGTCCCCAGCCCGAACATGGCCATATACAACATGGCTCCGCCCACACCCGGCGCACTGATGGCCCCGGCCAAGGCAAAATACACCATCCCGCACGGCAACAATCCGTTCAAGACGCCAATCTGGTACAAGGCTCTTGGCGACCCATTCCCGAAGTGCTTGGCCATGGCCTTTCTTAGGGCGTTCCACCATTTTTCGGTGCCCAACCAGCGGTTTATTTTATTAGAAGTAGCGGCGGGTAACACTACCAACAAAAGCATCATGACGCCAGAGGCTATGGACAGCGTTTGTTGCCAGCCCGCCAGGTTCAAGGTTGAACCAATAGCCCCAGCCACAGCACCTAACACTACATAGGTAGTAAGTCGGCCTATGTTGTACAGGAGCCGGCCTCCCAGAAAGGAAGCGCCGGTACCCCTGCCAACAGGTAGCGCCATTGCAATAGGGCCGCACATCCCTACGCAATGAAAACTACTGATAAAACCTATGACCAATCCAGCCCACCACATGGTTTAGAGCGTTACGTCTTGTTGCTGATAATATTCCTTGTCGCCTACTTTGCCCACCACCTGCACGCGCCATAGCCCTTTGGTCAGGGAGCCGGTAGTGAAGTGTTGCAAACCGTCAGCGTTCAGTTTCAAAGGTACCTCAAAGTCAAGCGTCACGTCAGAAGGCCTGAAAAACAACACCGACCCCGTGGCTTTCCTTAGCTCTGCGGGGAACTGCACCACCAATTGACCTGCCGCCTGTGCCGCAATAATCTGGATGGGCTGTTCTAGCTGTTGCGCGTGGCTTAACTGTTGCATGCGCTCATTGTAAGCCAGTTCTTTGGCGTAATAGTCCTTGCTTACCAAGTCCACGTCGCTCTGCATGGTGCCATACACCAGCATGCCTATGTAGCAGATGAACAGCAGAAACGCCGAAATGATGATGTAAGGAAGAAGAGACTTCTTTGGTACTGCGGGGGTATTGGTATGGATAGACATTTTAGTAAACGTTAGTTATTTTAGAAGACGCAAGATGTCAGACACAAGACGCAAGACTTCTTTTAAGCATTTCTATGTCATTTGCGATTTGCTCACTTGTTTAATATTTAGTGACATTTTCAAATTTGAACATCTCCAAATCTTCAAATCAAAAAATAGCACATTAATGACCTGGCCCCAGGAACTTAGTGGTTTCGGTGGTGAGAAGTTGGTTGCCGCTGTACACGCCAATGGTGATTTCTGAGCTCGCCAATTCCAGGCTGTTTTTTGGGATTTCAGCAAAAAACACGCCCTCTACCAAACCTTGCTTCGGTAACACCAACTCATTCCGGATGACCTTGATGGTGCCCTTCGGTGATATGAGCTTCAAGGTGATAGGCATCTGAATGTCTGTTTTGTTGATGACTGTGATGTTGTAAAGGTTGCTGACGCCACCGCTCTCCGTATTCTGGTACAACATGCCCGGCGTACGCAGAATGGTCGCGTCCACGTTGCTTCTGGTGGCCAGCAACGTCCCGAAGGCTGACATCAACAATACTAGAATGGTGGTGTAGAGCTTCACACGAGGGGTCAATTTCCAAGGCTTCTTCTCTTCAATGCTTTCCTCAGACGTCATTCTAATCAGGCCGTGCGGCTTGTTGATGAGGTCCATGATGTTGTTGCAGGCGTCAATACAGGCGGTGCAGTTAATGCATTCCATCTGCTGAGCCCCGTCCCGGATGTCAATCCCCGTCGGGCAGACCTGCACGCACTGGTGGCAGTCAATGCAATCTCCTTCCGTACGAATCTGGTTTTTACGCAGCTTGCTTCTGGGTTCGCCGCGCTGGTAGTCATAGGCTACCGTAATGGTCTGCTTGTCTTGCATTACTCCTTGCAACCTTCCATAGGGGCAGACAATGGTACACACCTGCTCTCTAAACCTGGAGAAGATAAAGTAGAACACTCCAGTAAACATAATAAGCGAAACAAGGTCACCCATATGGTTAGCAGGAGAGTCTGTCACAATCTGCCAGAGGTCCTCAACTCCAATGATGTAGGCCAGGAACGTATGGGCAATCACAAAGGACACAAGCACAAACAGCGTGTGCTTGGCCGTCTTCTTCCAGACCTTCTCAAAAGACATGGGCGCGCGGTCCAACGCTTTTTGCTGCGGGGCATCGCCTTCAATCCAGTATTCAATGCGCCTGAACACCATTTCCATGAAAATGGTCTGCGGACAAATCCAGCCACAGAAAACACGTCCATACACCACCGTGAACAAGATGATGAACACTACAAACGCCATGAAACCCAGCAACAGGATGAAGAAATCCTGCGGCCAGAAGATCTGCCCGAACAAGATGAACTTACGCGCCGGGAAGTTGAGCATGAGCACCGGCAGACCGTTCACCTTCCAGAACGGACCAGTGAAGAGCATGGTCAGGAGCAGGTAGCTCACGTACTTGCGGTATTGGTATAGTTTACCGGAGGGCTTTTTAGGGTACACCCACACCCGTTTGCCGTCTTTGTCTACCGTGGATATATGATCCCGGAAGGTTTCAGGCTCTGATAGAATATTACTCATGGTCTCATACCGGTTGTGCGCCCGGCAGCGAGCTTGTACTTTCTGGCTCAGAAGCAGAAGTGTTTCCTCTCCTTTGAACCTGTTGTAAAATTACCCCGCCCCCACCCCGCATACCATTGCCTTCATCATCCCTGAAAATGATTTATCTCACCTTTTAACATGAGTTGCGAGTTAGGTAAACATTTATGAAGCTTTTTTGGCCTGTTTTCCAGAAAACAGCCCAAAAACGTCCCTTGGCGCATCCGTTTTATCCGATGCACGCTAGGGACAAGGCAGTGCCGTTGTCTCTACAACAAAAATCTCCGCGCCAGCGCAAAACGCATTCCTGCGTCTCCAACAGCAGTCCGCTCGCCGACCGACCTTGCGCAGGGCAGCCCTGGCTGTGCGCCCGGAGCATAGGCAGGGAGCAGGCAGTAGCGTATCAATCAGCAATGGCGTAAGCCCGCCATGAAACGAATCACATTGGCCAGGTGCACAAAACTGAACCACCGCCTGTCTGAGCGGCAGCGAGTTCGGTGGTTCTTGATTCTTTTGGTTAGGTTGAGCATCAAGGAGAAAAGTGACAGACGCGGGTAGAAAGTAAGGGAAAATGAAATTGGTAGTGATGAGTTTGGGAGGCAGAGGCGGAAGGTAATAATCAGATATAGCAAGTCATCCCCCTACCCCCTTCAAAGGGGGACAAAGAAGCTCCTTTCCTAATCAAGGCTTAAACAGAGAATCGTTTTAAGCCTATTTCCCAGAAAACAAGCCAAAAACGCATTCAATCATACTTATAAAAAAAGCCCTTCCTGTAGCAGGAAAGGCTTTTCACAAACTAAAAACTAAACTTATTTCTTCGCCTCTACCTTCTCTCCTTGCGGAGCCTTGGCATTGGCAGGCTTGGTGCCTTGAATACTTAAAATGTAGCTAGATACTTCTAAGATCTGGTTATCGCTTAGCTTTTTCTGCCAAGCCACCATGCCTTTGCTGGTCACGCCGTATTTCACGGTTTTGTAAACGGCATTCACATCGCCGCCGTGCAGCCAGAACTCATCTGTGAGGTTAGGCCCAACGGTTCCCTGGCCTTCCTGACCATGACAAGCCGCACAGTTCTGAATGAAAGTGGCTTTACCAGCCTCTAGCTGCGGAGCGTCTTTCAGGGCCGTGAAGTTGGTGACCTCATTGGCGTTGCCTTCACTGCTGGCAGGATTCAAGAGGGACGCTTGCTGTACCTCGGCTTGGTATTCTGCGTCTTGTAATTGGCCACTGCCTAGCACGTGGTAGTTTAAGAGGTACACTACCCCAAACACGATGGTAGCGTAGAACATGTACTTCCACCAAGGTGGCAGGTCGTTGTCAAATTCATGGATACCGTCATAAGAATGGTCTTCCATCAAGATGTCCTTGTGCTGGCCAACTAGCGTGGTGGTATCACCGCGTAAGAGGGCAATGACACGCGCCATGGTCGTGTTGCGCAAGGCCGGGCGCTCATACAAGTGGCTCAGGATGGGCAATGCCTGGAAGAAAGTGACAATCAAAACGGTCATCACAATCAACAACAAGAAGGCTACCAAACAAAGCAGCACCAAAGTAGTGGCGGGCATGTCCTTCAGGCTGAAAGCTGGGGTGGCAACTGGTTCCTTGGTAGAATCATCGCCTTTGGTCACCTCAGTTTTAGGAACTTCGGCTACTGCGGGGGGTTCACTTTCTGCCTTCACATAGGCAATGACGTCTTTGATGTCGCCTTCAGACAGGGTGCTTTCAAAAGAGGTCATGGGCACTTTCCCGAACTTCTCAAACACTTCCACCGCTTGCTTGTCTCCAGAAGAGACCATCTTGGTGGAATTCTTCACGAAGCTGGTGATCCACTTCTCATCGCGGCGTTTGTGCACGTCTTTGAGCGCGGGGCCTACCACTTGTTCTGTGACGCTGTGGCAGACGGCGCAGTTGGTATCAAAAACGGCTTTCCCTTTAACGGCGTCCTGCGCCTGGGCAGGTTGCCACAAGGTATTGGCGCTTAGTAAAGCAGCCAGCCAACATATTCTGGTTAGGCGTCTCATGACCGTAGTTCTGTTTCTAAAGCGTTGAATCCGTTTTCGTTTTGCAGGGGCATGGCCTTCATGGCGCGCACATGGTCTCTGTTGACTACCAGCACATATCCTAACAGCCCAATGAAAAAGGCGAAGAAGATGATAAAGGAGATGATAGGATAAATCTCTATGCCGGCTATGGATTGAAGTATGTTCTTATACATGGCTCTATTTTTTGAGACTCAGGACGCAAGACCCAAGATGTAAGACTTTTTTCTTATGATATAGAAAATGAAATGTCTCTGTCTTGTGTCTTGAATCTTGTGTCTTATGTCTATTTTTCTTCTTGCACTTTAATGTCAGTACCCAGGCGTTGCAGGTAGGCAATGAGGGCGATGATCTCCTTCTCAGGTTTCACCTCAATGTTTTCCTTGCGCAGACCGGCACTAATGGCGCGGGCCTGTTTCATGAGGTCCTCGTTGGCTCTATCGGCGTAGCCGGACTCATACGGTACACCCATTTTCTGCATGGCCTCTATCTTGGCTTTGGTGTCTGAGATGTCCAGGTCTTTCTCTAGCAACCAAGGATAGACAGGCATGATAGAACCCGGCGACATAGAGGTTGGATCCAGCATGTGGTTATAGTGCCAAGAGTCTGGGTACTTACCGCCAATTCTATGCAAGTCTGGACCCGTCCGCTTAGAACCCCACAGGAACGGACGGTCATAGACAAACTCGCCGGCCTTAGAGTATTCTCCGTAGCGCTCGGTCTCAGAACGGAACGGTCTCACCATTTGTGTATGGCAGTTCACACAACCCTCTTTGATGTACACGTCACGCCCTTGCAACTCCAATGAGGTGTAAGGTTTCACAGAGTCAATGGTAGGCACGTTAGATTCTACCAGGAACGTAGGCACCATCTCTACAATACCACCAATCGCGATGGCCACCGTAGCCCAAACGGCCATTTGTACCGGACGGCGCTCAATGATTCTGTGCCAATGGCCTTTGTGTTGACCTGGGGTAGTAATCACCTCGGCGGCCATTAACGGAGCGGCCTGGGCTTCTTCATTGGCAAGCAGGTTGCCGCTCTTCACAGTCTTGATGACGTTGTACAACATCACAAACACGCCACTCAGGTACAACACGCCACCAATTCCACGCAGGTAGTACATAGGCACAATCTGCAAGACGGTCTCTAAGAAGTTAGAGTACTGCAAGAGGCCTTCATTGGTGAACTGTTTCCACATTAAGCCTTGGGTGAAACCTGCCCAGTACATAGGGATGGCATAGAACAGGATACCCAGCGTGCCTAACCAAAAGTGCCAGTTGGCCAGTTTCTTAGAATATAATTCTGTTCTGAAGATGCGTGGCAACAACCAATAGATAATCCCGAAGGTTAGGAAGCCGTTCCAGCCCAGGGCGCCTACGTGTACGTGTGCTACTATCCAGTCAGTAAAGTGGGCAATGGCATTCACGTTTTTCAAAGACAACAGCGGTCCTTCAAAGGTGGCCATACCATAGGCGGTGATTGCCACCACCATGAACTTAAGCACCGGCTCTGTGCGTACTTTATCCCAAGCGCCTCTTAGCGTTAAGAGACCGTTGATCATACCACCCCAGCTTGGCGCAATCAGCATCACAGAGAACACCACTCCTAAAGACTGCGCCCAGTCTGGCAACGCGGTGTACAACAAGTGGTGAGGACCGGCCCAGATGTAGATGAAAATCAAAGACCAGAAGTGGATGATAGACAGTCTATAAGAGTAAACCGGTCTATTCGCCGCCTTAGGCAGGAAGTAGTACATCATGCCCAGGTATGGCGTAGTCAGGAAGAATGCGACTGCGTTGTGGCCATACCACCACTGTACCAGCGCATCCTGCACCCCGGCGTAGCCAGAATACGACTTCATGAACGTTACCGGAATCTCATAGGAGTTGACAATGTGCAATACCGCTACCGTCAGGAAGGTGGCAATGTAGAACCAGATACCCACGTACATGTGGCGCTCGCGGCGTTTGATGATGGTGCTAAACATGTTCCAGCCAAATACCACCCAGATCAAGGTAATGGCAATGTCAATGGGCCACTCCAGCTCGGCGTACTCTTTAGAAGTAGTGTAGCCCAACGGAAGCGTGATCACCGCCGAAAGGATAATCAGCTGCCAGCCCCAGAAGTGGATTCTGCTCAACACGTCTGAGTACATGCGCGCCTTACAAAGACGTTGCAACGAGTAGTACACGCCCATGAAAATGCCGTTGCCCACAAAGGCAAAAATCACGGCATTGGTGTGCAAAGGCCGTACCCGCCCGAAGGTGGTATACTCGGTGCCCATGTTCATTTCGGGGCGCGCCAACTGGAACGCAATGATCACCCCAATGAGCATGCCGGCTATCCCCCAGAACAGGGTGGCATAGGTAAAGTCTCTGACAATCTTGTTGTCATAGTAGAAAGTTTCCACGGTTTTGACGGTGTCTTTGACCGTCTGCCCGGGTGTTTTTAGAACCTCAGCTAACATGTGCGGTGTCCTCCATAGGTTTAGAAGTAGAAATAGTAAGGGATTTAGTAGAGTTTTGGGTAGGCGCGTGCGTCAACTCGTTGTCAAACAGGATTCTCACCGAAGGGGTGTAGTCATCCTCATATTGGCCACTGCGCACAGCGGTCAGGAACGCACTTAAAAATAGGATCGCCATGATGAGGCTGATGCAGATAAGTAAGTAGATGATGTTCATAGCGTTTCCTGGGTTATGTTGTACCCTCTTGGAGGCTGGCCCGGCGCTGAAGAAGTGAAATGAGAGGAACAGCGCTTACCTTTCTCTTTGAGTTGTTACAAAGGTCTTGAGAAGGCGCCTCAGAAAAGATGACAGAAGTCAGTTTAGGGGGTGATTGATGTCAAAGGGAGGCAGTAAGGCAAAAATGATCCAAGCGCTTACTTACGGCTAGAAAGCTTTTGTCTCAAGTTGCGGCGCTTTCGTTTTTAGCCTATTTTCCAGAAATCAAACCAAAATCGGCGGCCTCTGCTTTTTTTCATCACGCCTTATGTCACAGAAACCACTCTCTCGGTACTTACTCAACTCTACTACCGTCTTCTCTCTTACTCTCTTGGTTTTGGGTCTGACCGTGATAGGCGTGTATTTGTTTGGTCTGGGGCGGGAGCATACATTCTTCCAGAATTCTCTGCTGTCCACTAGCATTCTGTCTGTTGTGTTTTCTGCCTTTGTAAGCATAGGCCTGTATGGCGGCGTCAAATTGAAAGACACGTTAGGCCAAGTCACAGATAAAATTCCATTCAGAAAGAAGAACAAAGACGGATCATCTGGTGGTAGTTGGCTCAGCATGGGAGATTTCATGCCTTCTTTCCCTGGCAAATCAAGCGACTCCTCTAGTAGCAATAGCTTTGACGTTGGTGACCTAGGCGGTGATGAAGGTTGCGTAGGAGTCTTGGTGGGAATAGTGGTTTGGTTAGCCGTAGCCCTGGCGCTGAGCATAGCCCTGTGGCTTTTTGGCGAAATCCTGCTGGTGGCCCTCTTTGCCTTCATGGCTATGCTGTACTGGATATTCTTCAGGGCGCTACGGCTAGTTTTCAGGCACAGTCATCAAACCAGAGGGCGCCTTACGGCAAGCATTGGCTATGGCTTGGTCTACACGCTAGTTTACAACAGCTGGATTTACGCCATCTTTATTTTAGTGGAATACCTTAGGGGCTGATACCCATTTTTGACCTCCTTTCCTGAAAACAAGCCAAAAATGGGTTGACTTCGCTTTAGTTCATTCTCTGCATCCCTTTCATCTTTCTCGCGGAGCCATTTCTTCTCTTCTCGTATAGCACAAGTAGACTTAACCACAACACTATGAAGAGAATAGCCATTACCGGAGCCACTGGTCATCTAGGCCGTTTGGTCATCCAGAAACTAAAAGAAAAAGGAACCACAGATACCCTCATCGGGCTGGTGCGCTCTCCAGAGAAAGCCGCTGACCTAGGTATTGAAACGCGCCTTGCCGACTACGAAAAGCCCGACACCTTGAACAGCGCGTTGCAGGGCATTGACACGCTCTTGCTCATCTCGGGCAGTGAAGTAGGCAAGCGTGCGGCCCAGCACCAAAATGTGATTGCCTCCGCCAAGAATGCGGGCGTGAAATGGATTGTGTACACCAGCCTCTTGCACGCAGACACTTCTACCCTTAGCCTGGCCGGCGAGCACCGCTCCACCGAAGAAGCCTTGAAAGAATCCGGCATTCCGCACACCATTCTACGCAACGGCTGGTACACTGAGAATTACACCGGTTCTATTGGTGGGGCTTTGGCTGGAGGCGCCTTCATTGGCAGTGCCGGCGAGGGCAAGATCTCCTCTGCCGCCCGCGCCGACTTTGCCGAGGCCGCCGCCGTAGTGCTCACCACCAAAGGCCACGAAGGCAAGGTCTATGAACTAGCTGGCGATGAAGCCTACACCCTACAAGACTTGGCCGCTGAGATTTCGCGGCAGACAGGCAAAACTATCCCGTATAAAAACCTCTCAAAAGAAGAATATGCCCAAGCGCTGGCAGACTTTGGCTTACCCGAGGGCTTGGCGCAGTCCATTGCCGGCTGGGACATCTCGGCCTCACAGGGAGATTTGTTTGATGACAGCCACCAGCTTTCAAAGCTCATTGGTCGGCCTACAACGCCCCTATCCGTTACCGTGGCCGAGGCGCTGAGAAATAGTTAGATCGACGTGTTCCCAGAAAGGAAGTCTCCTCATTTATAAGGTGCCTCTCGTTTTTGGCTTGTTTATCAGGAAATAGGCCAAAAACGGGAAGTCCTTTTGCGTGCGTTTGTCATCTTCCCATCCAGATGCTATATTGTTCGTAATACCATGAGCTCATCAGGAGTACAAAGCAAAACAGAAAGGTAATCAGGCACCTCGGCGAAGGACCTGGCAGACAGTCTTAATTATGTTGTCTCCAGGGTTCTTGAACAACTGGCGTACACGTATTTCCCACTTATTCTCTACCCTCCCATGGAAGCACTCAGCACAGACATTACGGATGACATCAAAAGCCTAAATCAAACTTTTGTCACCTCCTTTAACCAAGGTGATACCGCCGGCGTGGCCAACCTGTACACTATCACGGCGCTGCTCATGCCCGCCGGAAGCGAGGTCATCCAAGGCCGGGAAGCCATTGGTAAGTTCTGGCAAAATGCCCGGGACAACGGCGTTACCCATATGACGTTAGAAACTGTGGAGGTAGAACAACTGGAGCTAACCGCCATTGAGCTGGGTACCTATACCTTGCAGGGCGCTGGTAGCAACCCCATAGACACCGGTAAATACATGGCGGTCTGGAAGCGCGAAAACGACCACTGGAAAATGCAGAAAGACATCTGGAACAGCAATTAAGCATCCTAATTCCTACAAACCCAAATCACAATTAACACCAAATGCCCCAGCGTAGAATTCTATCATGGATTCAGTGCTGGGGCATTTGCTGTTTAATAAGGACCAGCTTGGATTCAGGCTTCAGGAAGAAGCTTCGTTTTTAGGGTATTTTCCAGAAAACAGGTCAAAAATGGCAAAACAGACTTATCCCAAAGGATCACCGCCTTGACTGAACTCCTGCGCTATCTGTTGCGACAGTTCCAGAACGTTCTTGAGCACGGGACTGTTATCATCTTTGCGCCATGTCATGTACAGGTTCACTTTCTGCGGAAGATGGATGAAGCGCACGTTGGGCGGAGCGGCAAACGCATAGGAACTCGGCATGATGGAGATGCCCAGCCCACGCGCCACCAGTCCCAGAATCATCGTCCCGAAGTCTGAAGCAATGTGCACGTTGGGCGTAAAGTTGTATTCCGTAAAAATCTGCTTGAGCGTGTTCACGTAATGCGTCTTCTGGTGTAGGCCAGATAAGATGAACTTCTCTTCCTGCAGGTCCTGCAGGCCCTTAAAATTCTCCTGCGTCACCCAATGATTCTGCGGCACTATCAAGGCAAACGGTTCTGAGTAAAGGCATAAGGACGTAAGCGACGGGTTCTGGGCAGGATCTCGCCTAAAGGACAAATCCATCTGGAAATTGAGCAGCAACTCCTCAAAGCTGATGTCTACAGGCTCCACCAATTCAACTTTCAATTCTGGCAGAGTCTGCGCAATGCGGGACACTACCGCCGGCAGAAACCCATACGCCACAGACCCAGGGTACCCGATGGTGATGGAGCCCAAGGCGCCTTCGTGTATCTTTTTGGCTTGCCGGTGGGTGCGGGCAATCTCCTCCAACAACGGCGCCCACCGGTCCCGCAGAAAAGCCCCGGCCTCGGTGAGCTTCACGTTGCGCTTGCTTCGTTCAAACAAAGTCACGCCCAATTCGTCCTCCAAGGCCTTGATTTGTCGGCTCAAGGCAGACTGCGTGATGAACATCTTCTCTGCGGTGTTCCAGAAGTGCAGTTCCTGCGATAGGGCCAGAAAATATTTTATCTGCTGTATGTCCAAGGGGTTCTGTGATGTGGTTGGTGCATTAGTCAATCCAAGATTAGCATTTTTTAAGAAGACCGCCAGCCGTTCCTTTGCAATATGGAAAGTAGCACCTTTTTACAACGGAAATACCTGAAAGAAGCCATAGGCTGGGCCGGGGCGTTGTGCTCGCTCTTGGGCTTCAGCCTGAATACACTCAACCTCATCAGTAGTCAGTCTTTAACGTACCTGCTCCTCAACGTGCTGGGTTGTTTTTTCCTCATCATTTACGCCGTCAACAAGAAAGCGCATGCCAGCTGGGTGCTCAACTCCATCTGGCTGCTCATCACCGCCATTGCGCTGGTTAAAACCTTGATGGCTTAGTAGTTGAAACTTCGCCCTTGGCACTACTATAATCTTTCACTTCTTGGTTGAATCTCAGCCTTACTATTGCTTCGTTTTTGGCCTATTTTATAAAAAACAAGCCAAAAACGAAGCTTTCCCTATTTTTAGCCTATCCTGTTTTCAGCTATACCAAAGCCACTTTCAGTTCTTCTGTAATTGCAGAACACCACTCTTAATGCCTTACTAAAGATAATTGCTGGGTTCTGTTTACCTATTGCTCTTTATTGCTATATATTAGATAATTAAATATTCAGATTAAAAAATCAATTCCATATTCTATCCAATAGCCCATGCCCCTAAAAGTTTTTTACGCTCTACTCATATTATTAGTCCTAAGCTCAAGCGCGTTCGCTCAAAAATGGATGCCGCCTGCCCCTTTGGTCCCAAACGTCAACTTACAGGATATTGCCAAGGTTACCTACAGTGACAGCCTCAAAGCCGTAGTGATTGAATACAACCCAAACCTTGCATTACAAGTGGGACCGTTTGTGACAGCCTACCACCAAGCTCATGAGTACGGTCATTTTTTACGGGGGCATATAAGCAAAGGAAAACTCAAAAAAGATACTACGGCACACATGACCCAAGTGAACACCATCATGGAAGTGGGCGCTGATAAATACGCTATTGAGACGCTCTATTCTCAGGACAAGACCATCTTGCTAGCCATGTTGGATTATCTAAAGAAAAGTGAAACAGAAGAATTGACCAACCTAGCCAAACTGGAACGCATTAAGCATTTAGAGTATAGAATAGCGCAATTAGACGAAGAGTCAAATTACTTTATAGTGCCCTGCAAACATTCTGCGCATGGTACTGATCCATGGCCTTGCTCCCACATGACCCGCGAAGGCAAGACATTACACCAATCAGACCCGGCGACTTGCACGCATGCGGCCCACCCGCAAGGGGACAAAATCAAGCGCACCGTCAACCCTAGATAACAATTGCTGAACGTTTTTGGCTCATTTTCTAGAAATTAGGGCCAAAACGCTTTTCTTCCAGCCATGAACCGCTTCTTCAACAGGGACGCCTCTGCCCAAATTCTTCAGAACATTCACCAATCGGCGGTTAGGTCTGTGTATGACCATGGCAAACACCGCATGGTGCTGGTAGATGCGCAAGAGAAGGAATTAGCGTTCTTCCGGTTGCCCATCACCCTTCCGCCGCCAAATCATGCATTAATTGAAGAAGCTGAGAGCGTGCATTATGTCATTCTGCTGGTGCAGAGTGGGAGTTGCGCCATGGGTTATTTTGAAGACGGTTTTAACTTGAATCACAAGGTCTTCAGGGCATATATGGTGCGCAAAAAGCAGGGAAAGAGCCAGATTAAACACCTCAAGACCAAGGGCAAGAGCAGAGCGGGGTCACGGGTACGATTGGGCGAGACGGTGGAGTTTTTTGAGAACATCAACGAACGCTTGCAGGAGTATTTTGAAGACCACCAGGTGCACCGCATTTGCATGAGCGTCTCCAAGATTTTGGTGCCCTACCTCTTCGACTCACACGTAAAAACGCCTTTTGATAAACGCGATGAGCGCATCTTCAAAATCCCGAAGCACGTGCACACGCCCATCTATGAGGTCATGCTCAACATCAACCGCTTCCTGCAGAAAGGCGAACTCATCTATGAACCTGCCCAGGAAGAATTGGTGAAAAAACTACTGCGCGGCGTAAACGGACAAGAAGAGGACGAGGAAGAAGAAGATTTTGAGAATATAGAAGACCCCGAAGACCTAAACGAAGAAGAGGAGCTGGACTAGGCCATTTTCCTTGACCGCTCCAGCTCCTCCCCTCTGCATATTTTGCCTTGTCACCTCAAGGCTACAACCACTTCTTCCTCCTGAAATACCACAAGAAGCCCATGGAAGCCAGCAACATCAATAGTAGGGCAAACGGGTAACCTCCTACCCAATTGAGTTCGGGCATGAATTTAAAGTTCATGCCGTAGATGCTGGCAATGAGCGTAGGCGGCATGAACACTACGGTTACTACCGTGAAGATTTTGATGACCTTGTTCTGCTCAATGTTCACCAAACCCAGGAAGGTGTTCTGCAAGTACTCCAGACGCTCAAAGCTGAACTGGGTATGTTGCAAAAGCGAGTTAATGTCTTTGATGACAATGCGCAAACGCTCCTTCTCAGGCTCATCAACAGCGAAAGATCTGAGCAAGGAAGAAACCAACCGTTGCTTATCCACGATGCTCTCCCGGATGAGGATGGTGTTTTCCTGAAGTTCGGTGATCCTGATCAAGACCTCTTCCTCAATAGACTGCTCTTTTACCAGGCGCTTACTGATCACGTTGGTAGTGCGGGTGAGGTGCTCAATAAAGTCGGCGTCGTTGTCAATCTGGGTCTCTAACAGCAACAGCCAGACCTGAATAGCCCTAATGGTGGTGCCTTTGAAGGTCTTCATCTTGCGCACCGTCTCCCCGAAGGACTTGAGGTCCGTACGGCGCATGGTGAAAAGGATGTCTCTTTGTAGAATAAAGGAAACTTGGCGCGTGATGTAGGAGCCGTCCTGGTGCATGACAAAGGCCGTGTTGGCTTCAAAGAACCCGCCCTCGTCCTCAAAATAACGTGAGGAGCTTTCAATCTCGGCGGCCTCTTGCTGGGTGAACAACTCAATCCCGAAGGCTTCTTCTACCCGGCGTTGCTCATGGTCTGAGGGCGCCTGCAGGTCTACCCAGATGATGCGACCTTTGTCTTCTGGCGCGTCAAACGTCTCTGGGTTTTTCTCCCAGGTCAGCTCGCCGTCTTTTAAATAGAAACATCTTATCATACGCCTGTCCATTGCGCCGGGTCAGCCTTCTCCTCTCCGCCCCTGCCTGTCTAGTTGCAAACCTACTGATTTTATCTGGGAGCTGGGAAATTGCTAATGGCAAAGTTTAACACTATGGTTGCTCCTGCCCTAACGCTTAGACTAGGTGTCCTATAAATTTTGGATCGAAGGATTTTGTATACCAAGATTACCCTGCCATCCATTCTTCATTTTGGCCTATTTCCTGGAGATTAGACTATAAACTGATAATCCTAGCAAGGTATTTTTTTATAGTTCAAATTCCCCTATTCACCTTTCTAAATTTATCAGACAGTAAAATTCTCAGTCCTTATTGAACTAGTAGTTAGCAGTTTAAGTTAAGCGACAAATAAAATTTTCAATCAAATATTAAAGATTAAATGAAAGATCAATTACCAAAAAGCAGAAGCTCTGCTTCGTTCAAAGTTTGGATGTTGGTATGGGCTTTTTCCATTTTCAGGTGTGGCTCTGTTTTAGCGCAAACCACTCCAGTGTACGGGGCAGGCGATTACAGAACTACCTCTGGTGGTACAATCGGTCAGGTAACAGGAACCGCGCAATTAGAGCAATTCACCACGAATAGTACATGGGTGCCGGCTTCTTATCCTTTGCCTGCCAATTCAACTTTATATGTGCAGCACGCGGTCCAAATGGAAGGCACATTAGAAGTGGATAAAGTATTTGTGACTGTCCAACAAACTGCTACTATACATCCCTCAGCCTATTTAACTACTAATACACTTCTGTCCATTGAATCTGGCGCCACGCTTTTGATGCAAGGAGATGTCCATTCAAAAGGTACTCTTAAGTTGGGGGCTAGCGCAAAACTCACCATTAAATCTGCTACCTATCAAGCGCAATCTACCATTTGGGCAGGAACAGAACAGCTAGACCCAACCTCAGAAATACGGATAGAAGATGCGCTTTCCAATGCGGTGCTTTTCGCTCCGTCATTAATGACTATCCAAGCCAATGGGTATCTTTTAGGTAAATTGAGCATCGCACTTTCCAAGACAAGTTCTCAGTGGCAATTAATAAACAGTGCTGCCTCTCTGGCTTATTCTACCACCAATTTCTCGCTGCCTTCCACTTCTTCTTTATTGCTATCTCCTGGAAATAGCCAGGTTAATTTTGGGCAGCATCTTACCTTATCTGGTGGTACTTATTTTGGCCAAAATCAAAGCAATGGAACCAGTACGTTGGTAGTTGGGCAAGATCTGCAAATGGCAAATAGCACAGTTCTGCAACTGAACCAAACTGCCAGTGCAACGGCCGTTACCTTGCTTGAGGTGAAAGAAAACCTTTTGGTAGATAATACTTCTAGCATAGTCAACAGCGCTACGGTAAGCACTAGTACCAGTGGAATTAAATTAACAGGGACCGATTGGCAAACGATTAGCGTAGCAGGACAACTGAACCATGTTTCACTGACCGTAAAGACCGGTAGTAAAGCGCGTTTAGCTAACAATTTAGCACTTAATCAAAATAACTCTGTTTACGCGGGTACTGTCACGGTAGAGAACGGTGCGGCTTTGGATTTCGGGGTAGATGGCACTGGTAATGGTTATGTTATTTTGGGTCAAGGATATTTCAGGCTAGACCAAGGTGGTACTTTGCACATTACTAGCGCACAAGGAATCAATGCCACAGGTACATCTGGGAATGTGCAGGTGACAGACACTAGACGCACTTTTAACCAAGTAGCCACCTTCATTTATAGCGGTCAAGTGCCGCAGCAAACTGGTAATGTGTTTACTAGTACCGCCAGCGGCAAAATCGTGATCATAGATAACCCCACTTCCGTCACCTTAACCAGCGGTATCAACATCTCTAACAATACCGCCTTGGCTCCTGACGGTGGTCGGCTTGAGATCCGGCAGGGTAAGTTGCTAGGCACTGCGAATGCAGATGTGACTGGTACGGGTAAACTGGTGATGCGAGGAGGTTTGTACCAAATACAAATGCTGAATGTATCGGTGCCGCAACTGTCAGGAACCCATGACATCACTATTGGTACTATTGAACTGGCGGGCAATGGCACACAGACCTTGAAGGGCGGTACGTACCCAACCTTGATAGTAAGCGGAAACAATACCTTAGGGGCAAATGCCAAAACAATCTCTAGCACTACCACCATCACGCAGAACGTGGTGATTATGCCCAATGCCATTTTAGACGCCAGCAACAAATCCTTGAAAGGCGATGGCGGACTTGTCATGACAGGTGGTACGTTGCGTTTGGGTAAAAGCACGGGAACGTTGCCAGAATTAACCGGCGTCAACAATCCTTATAACCTGACCGGCGGCACCATTGAGTATTATGGCACAGTTAATGGCCAGACGCAAAGTATACGGGGTACCTATGGTGCCTCCAAGAAAATCACCTATTACAATTTACAACTCAACGCAGCACAGGCCAATACCAGAGATGGGGAAAGTAATCTTACTTCCAACGCCAATTTTGATGTGAGTGGCACGCTATCCGTGAATGCACCTACTGTCTTTCAAGTAGTATCAACTAGAACCATTGCTGGTACCGGCAATTTTACGGTACAACCAGGAGCAACTATATTATATGGATCTCCCCAAGGAATCAAAACCAGCGGGACAGGCTCGCTAGATGGTAACATCCGGGTGAGTGGCAACAGAACTTTTTCCTCTGGCGCAAATTACGGCTTCATTGGCACCTCTGACATGGTTAGCGGGAATGGCCTACCTGCCACTGTAGCGAATTTGCTGGTTGCCAAGACCGGTAATGGTGTAACGCTCTCCAATTCTGTGGCCGTCACTGGTACGTTTACCTTAAAGAGTGGCTTTTTCAAAACAGACACAAAAGAGCTTTCCATAGCTTCTACCAGTCCTTCTGCACTGGCAATTGTAGACACGGCATTATACATCCAAGGCAACCTCAGAAGAGCAATTGGGAATACTGGTGTCTACCAATTCCCGGTAGGAAGTGCAAACGGTAAACGGACGCTGGACCTTACGTCTAATGACCTTACGGGAAATGGCTTTCAAAGCATTTTGGTAAGCTTCAATCCCTTGACCAACCACCAAGACAGCGATATGCTCTTAGAGGAAAATGATGTCTATTATACCAGCATGCAAACCGAAGGGACGTGGCTGGTAGAACCCAATGCCGTTCCAGCTACCGGGACATACACCGCAGTTGCTTCACTTAGGGGATGCACTAATCTTACAGATAACCAATTTGCTTTACTGGTGAGACCAAAGAACTCTGTTACGGGAAGAGACTGGTCTACCGGCGGTGGCGTTTTAGAAGGTGCTAATAAAGAAGGTCGTACGGTGATGGGCGGTTATGCCAAACGTAGTTTTATGACCCAGTTTGGACAGCTGGGTATAGGGAATGCGACTACAGGCCTGCTGCCAGTGACGTGGCTTTATGTGACCGGCAAGCGCCAGCAAGAGAAGAATGTGATAGAATGGGCCACCGCCACTGAAATAAACAAC
Source organism: Rufibacter sp. DG15C (assembly GCF_001577755.1). Classification (NCBI taxonomy): domain Bacteria; kingdom Pseudomonadati; phylum Bacteroidota; class Cytophagia; order Cytophagales; family Hymenobacteraceae; genus Rufibacter; species Rufibacter sp. DG15C. The sequence continues at coordinate 2,793,111 of NZ_CP010776.1, read as the reverse complement.
GACCGCTTTGAGGTAGAGTATTCTTTTGATGGCAGAACCTTTAAACCGGCTGGAATTGTGAAAGGCGCGGGCAACAGCAACACGGTTCAGAACTACAAGTTTGTTCATGCGCTTCCTACTAATCAATTAACTTACTACAGAATTAAGCAGATTGATATGGATGGTGCATTTGAGCTAAGCAAGACTGTGACCATTCATGCGAGTATCATTCCTCTGTCAATTCAGCTTTCCTTATATCCAAATCCAGCGCAGGACGAATTACATTTATCTGGTCTTGCATTAGGAGCCACTACCCAAGTGCAAATCTTTAACGCGACTGGACAGAAGGTCTATTCAAATTCGCCTGTGGCTGAGGATACTTTTGCTAAGGTGAGTGTAAAGCATTTACCTAGCGGTACTTATTATTTACAAGTAAGCCAAAACAGAGTTACTCACCGGCTACGGTTTATAAAACAGTAATCTGTTTTTGGCCTATTTTTCCAAAAAGAGTCCAAAAACGAAGAGGGCCGATTCCAATGAATCGGCCCTCTTCGTTTTTAAATTATCACATGTAGTATGCTGAAAACTAGCACATCAGCACATTGAAAAATCAGCACATTAATACGCCCTGGCCTCGCTTTTCTCCATGTAGTTCATGAAGGCGCGGTTTACCACTTTGGTACCGCCAGGAGTTGGGTAATTCCCCGTAAAGTACCAGTCGCCTAGATGGTTCGGGCAGGCTTCGTGTAATGAGTCTACGGTCTGAAAGATGACTTCCACCTCGGCTTGAATACCTTTGGCGGTGACAATTTCGGCTACCTTGGCACTCACCTCTTCGTAAGAGAAGGCCTCATACAGCGCCTGCACGAAGTTCTTCTCCTTGAAAGCCGAAGTGCCCGCGGCTTGGCGGCATTGTTCATACACCTCCTCGGCCAGATTTTCTTTGTTGTTGTCTTTCAACAGGCCCATCAATGCCCTGAAGGCCACAAACTCCTTCATCTTGGACATGTCAATACCGTAGCAATCTGGGTACCTGATCTGCGGCGCACAGGACACGATGATGATTTTCTTAGGGCCCAGCCGGTCCAGCATTTTGATGATGCTTTTCTCCAAAGTAGTGCCGCGGACAATGGAGTCGTCAATCACTACTACCGTGTCTACGCCTTTTTTCACCACTTCATAGGTAGTGTCATACACGTGGGCCACCAGGTCATCGCGGTGGTCATTGTCGGTGATGAAGGTTCTGAGCTTGGCGTCTTTGATCACCAGTTTCTCCACCCGTGGCTTAAAGGAAAGGATGGTTTCCAGTTTCTCGGGGTCGTTGCCGGCTTCCGTGATGGCTTGCTTGCGGTAACTGCGAAGGTAATCCTCAATGCCATCCATCATGCCGTAGTAAGAGGTCTCGGCAGTGTTGGGGATGTAGGAGAAAACGGTGTTTTCCAGATCGTGGTTGATGGCCTTTAGGATCTGCGGACAGAGTAGTTTGCCCAGGGCTTTGCGCTCCTGGTAAATCTCTGGGTCATTGCCTCTGGAGAAATAGATGCGCTCAAAGCTGCAGGATTTTTTCTCTAGGGCCGGCAACACTTCGCGCTCAGAGGTGGTGCCGTTCTTGTTGATAATGAGGGCGTGGCCCGGGGTGATTTCCTTGATTTGGCTGTAATCTACGCCAAAGGCAGTCTTGATGGCGGGTTTCTCAGAAGCGACTACGACCACTTCATCATCCACATAATAATACGCTGGTCTAATCCCGGATGGGTCACGCACTACAAACGAAGCACCGTACCCCGTCATCCCCGCCATGGCGTAGCCGCCGTCAAAATCCTTGCAGGCCCGGCGCAGCACGCGTTGCAGGTCCAGGTTTTCTTCTATAAGGTGGGTGATTTCCTCGTTGTTGTGGTCAGGTTTGTAGTAGTCAAAGAGGCGTTGGTTTTCCTCGTCTAAGAAGTGACCTATTTTCTCCAGCACCGTGACGGTGTCTATTTTCTGCTTAGGATGCTGACCTAGGTTGGTGAGGACGTTGAAGAGCTCGTCTACGTTGGTCATGTTGAAGTTACCGGCCACGGCCAGGCTTCTGTTGCGCCAGTTGTTCTCCCGTAGCATGGGATGGCAGTTGTCTACTGAGTTTTCGCCGTGGGTGCCGTAGCGAAGGTGGCCCAGGTACACATCACCCAGAAAAGGAAGGTTGTCGCGGAGCCAGTCTACATCTTTGGCGGCTTCGGGGTTTTTGCGGAGTAGTTTGCCGTACTTCTCGCTGATCTTCCCGAAGATGGCGTCAATGGCCTTGGTCTTGACGGAGCGGTAGCGGGCTATGTACTCAGTGCCGGGTTTGGTGTCAATTTTAATACTGGCCAACCCTGCGCCATCTTGTCCCCTATTATGCTGTTTCTCCATGAGCAGGTACATCTTGTGCAAGGCGTACATGGGAGTCCCGTATTTCTGGGCGTAGTAGTCAAGGGGCTTGCGAAGGCGAATCAGGGCAATACCGCACTCGTGTTTTATTGCGTCACTCATAAGACTGAATCAATTAAAGGGAAAGCACTTGTTCCAGGACTTTCACCAACCAGTCTGCCTTAAAGAAGGAGAGCAGAACCGGTATGCAAAGTAAGCCTAAAAATAAGTAAGCCCCCAGAGGAAAAGCTATTTTCTGTCCGTATTCCTTTCCGCGCATGAAAAGCGTGAAGGGAACCTTGAGATAGTAATACAACGCCACGGCGGTAAGCAAGAGTGCCCCTAGTAGCAAAAGAAAAAATACTAATTGTCCGGTGACCTGATAACCCTCCCATAACTGGGAGAACACCAACAGCTTGGCCACAAACCCACCCGTAGGCGGCAAGCCAATCAAGCTGATGAGAAAGACCATGGCCAGCACGCCCACATACGGCGCCTTCTTCCCTAAGCCGGCCCAATCACTAAGCACCGCTGACCCAGTGGCATTCTGCAGCAACTGGATAACCAGAAAGAAACCCATGTTGGAGAACAGTAAGACCGTGGCATAGAATAAAATGGTAGAAGCTGAAGCGCTTCCGCCCCACAGCAAAGTCACCAACAAAAAGCCCGCGTGCGCAATGGAAGAATAGGCCATCAGGCGTTTGATGTCCTGTTGCAATAAGGCCGTAAAATTGCCCAGTACCAACGTACCCACCGCCGCTACCTGCAACAGAATAAACAGCGAGGGATTGGTCTCTTGCAAACTTCCCGTTGTAACTCCACTGCCCAGGCAGAACCGAAGCAACACCAACACCGCTGCGATTTTTGGAGCCGTGGAGAAGAACGCCACCACCCCGGTGGGCGCGGTCTGGTACACATCTGGGGCCCAGAAATGAAACGGAAAACCAGCTAGCTTGAAAAGAATGCCCGCCAGCACCAAGCCCCATACTAATGTCATAAACACCAAGGGCACCTCTGCTAAAGAAGCCCAGAAGCCAGGCACCAAAAATTGAAGCGTACCAGTTAAGCCGTACAAAAAGGAAATACCATAGAGCATGATGCCCGAGGCGAACATGCCATACAGAATGTACTTAACACCCGCCTCTACCCGCTTAGGTGATACGGAAGCCAGGAGTAGCAACAGGTAAGACCCAATAGACACCAACTCCAAGGACAGGAAAAGCATGAGCAAGTTGCTGGACCGAACCAACAGATTCAAGCCCAAGACTACGGCAAATAACACCGCAAAAAACTCATTTCGGGTACTGGTCTCCAGTTCCTGCTTCCAGCCCAATTGCATCACCAGCAAGGATAGCACCGCCGAAAGACTGAACAGCCAACTTCCCCAAAAGGCCAGCCCGTCCTGGTGCAGCATGCCCATGAAAAGACTCCCCGTGGCATAAGGCAGAACCTGAAAGACCTGGAGGCCCTGCCAAACCGCTATTCCCATGAACAGCAGGAGCGAGAAGAAGGGAAGCTTGGCCCGGAGTTTTTGAGAAGGCAGTAAATCCAGCACCAGCACTACCAAAAAGCCCGCCAGCAAGAGACATTCGGGACCCAAACTCTGCAGGCTTTCTGCGGTTTGTCCCATAATGTCCGGCGGGGCTATGAGGATAGGCGTCTGCATTAGGGAAGAAGGAGTGAGGTAGGCGCCACCGGCTGGAAAATCTTCAAATACTCCGCCACCGTGGCTCCAGATTTATCTAAGAGCAAGGCAGGGAACAACCCGAACAACAAAATTAGCAAGGCCAATGGCAAAAGCATCAGCATTTCGCGCTTGGTTAAGTCAGTAAATGATTTAGGCAAGTCGGGACTCAGCCAGAACCGCCCGAAGAACATGCGTTGCAAAGTCCAGAGGTAATACGCCGCCGACAGCACCAGGCCAATCGCTGCCGCCAGAGCCATCCACCGTGGCAGGAAACCACCGCCCGCCTTAGACCCAAAGGCCCCAAGCAAAACCAACAACTCGGCAATGAAACCAGAGAATCCCGGCAGGCCCAGAGAGGCGAAGAAGGCAATCACCACAAAGGTGGTGAACACGGGCGCTACCATGGCCAGCCCTCTAAACCGATGGATGTCGCGGTTGTGCATACGGTCATAAATCACGCCGGCAATCAAAAAGAGCATCCCTGAGATGAGTCCGTGGCTGAACAACTGGAATAGGGCGCCGTTCCAGGCTTCGGGCGTTAGTGCGGCCAACCCTAGTAAAACAAAGCCCATGTGCGAGACCGAGGAATAAGCAATCAGTTTCTTTAAGTCAGACATGGCCAAGGCACAGGCCCCACCATACAAAATAGAAATTACGCCCAAGAGGCCAATCAACCAACTCATTTCAGCGGCCTCGGCGGGGAACACCGGAAACGCAATCCTAAACAACCCATAACCACCTACTTTTAGCAAGATACTGGCTAAAATTACAGAGATGGGGGTGGGTGCTTCCACATGGGCATCGGGAAGCCAGGTGTGAAAAGGTACGCCCGGTAGTTTTATGAAGAATCCCAGAAACAAGGCCAAAAACGCCACCATGCGCGCAGACAAACCAAATATTGAAATGCCCGACGCCGCATGCAAGATACTGCCCGGGATGAAATTGCGCGCGTCCAGCATGTCTGGGATGTTAAACGCATGCACTACTTGGGCAGAGGTCAGTTGGCCATTTTGCAACAATGTTTGCACCTGCTGGATGCCTTGTGCACCGGCCGGTAATCCTTGTTGCACCGCCGTAGCTGCCGGGTCCATGACTGAGGCATACAAGCCAATAAAAGCCAGCAGAATCAAGACTGAACCTACCAGCGTGTATAAGAAAAATTTGATGGCCGCGTATTCTCTTCTGGGTCCGCCCCACATCCCAATCAAGAAGTACATGGGTAGTAGCATGAACTCAAAGAATAGGTAGAACAGGAACAAGTCCATGGCCACAAAACAGCCCATCACGCTACCTAAAAGCAATAGGTACAAGCTCAAGTAGCCTTTCAGGGACTGATGAATGCGCCAGGAAGAGAGGATGCCTATCACGGCTATAATGCCCGTCAGCAGGATGAGCGCCACGTTTAAGCCATCTACGCCCAGCCAATAGTAGATTTTGAGCTGACCCAAGGAACCCAATTGCAAAGCAATCCAGTCATACTTCTCCTGAAACTGAAAGCTCTGCCCCACAACACCGCCCGTGGTATTCTGAACTTGGAAAAATAGCAGAAGGGAAAGGGACAGTTCTAAGAGAGTTGCGCCTAAGGCTACATATTTCAGGAGGCCCGTTTTTTTAGAAGGCAGAACCAACAGCACCAGCGCGGCGACCAACGGAACAAAAATGAGACTACTAAGCAAATATGCCATGCGCTGTATGAGAGACCGCTAATAAAAAAGCCAGAAGAGTAAGACCACCAGCCCTAACAGCGAAAATAGATAATAAGATTGAATGTTACCATTCTGGAGGCTTCGGCCCATATGCCCTACTTGCCTGGAAGACCAGCCAACCATTTGCACTGCACCATCCACTACCCATCTATCACCCCAGGCTATCAGCTTTGAAATAGCCACAAAGCCTTTACTAAAAGCGTGCAAACCATAATTCAGGATATGGTCAGTTTTCTCAGTAAGTCTGCCCAGTGCCAAGGTGGGTCTGACTACAACAAAGGCATAGGCCTCATTTAAGAAGAACTGATTTTTTAGCCAGTACCGCCAACCCATCACCGGTTTGGTGAACTGCTTGGCCCGCACCGCCTGGCGGGTAAAGAAGGCCAATGCTCCACCCAAGACAACCATTGCCAAAGAAAGATAGAGGATCCAGGAGATATGGGCTTGATGACCGTTTGCTGGGAAAAAGGAATTAGCGGCTAGCGCGGAGGCTATCTGCGGCACTAGCCAACTTTGCTCTGAAGAAAGCGGCGACCAGGAAAAAAACACCCACAGACTCAGGACCGTCAACAGCATCACTGGCGCTAGCATGATCCAGGATACTTCCTGGCGCGGACTGTACTTATAAGACTTCAAGGGCAGTTTCAATCTGGGTCTTCCGAAGAATACCAGTAACAGTTGCCGCGCCATGTAGTACGCCGTCAGTAGCACCGTCGCGAAGCCAAACCCCGGAAGGAGCCACTGCCAGGTAGCACCAGCTTGCGCCCATTGTACGCTAGCCAAGAGCAAGGCCTCCTTAGAAAGAAAACCCGAGAAGAAGGGAAGTCCTACCAGCGCGCCCGCCGAGATACCATAGCAGACAAAGGTGAGGGGCAACATCATGCGCAGTCCGCCCATGTTGCGCATGTCCTGCACGTCAATGGGCGCCTCAAACAGAATCTTGTTGGAATGATGGTGCCAGGCATGCTGGATGGCATGAATCACAATCCCTGAAATAAGGAACAGCGAAGCCTTGAAAAACGCGTGCGTAATCAAATGAAGCAACGAAGCCTCTGGCGCGCCCACGCCCACGCCCATTACCATGTAGCCCAACTGTGAGATGGTAGAGAAAGCCAGCACTTTCTTGATGTCCTGCTGTTGACTGGCGGCCAGCGCTCCTATAAAAGCCGTAAAGACCCCAATGATGGCCATGGTCAGCAGGACCTCGGGTAGGAAAAACGGGAAGCACCGCGCCAGCAGATACACACCCGCGGCCACCATGGTGGCCGCGTGGATGAGGGCAGACACTGGCGTAGGACCCTGCATGGCATCCGGTAACCAGACCTGCAACGGAAACTGCGCAGACTTGCCCATGGCCCCCGCCAATAACCCGAAACCCAGCAACAGCATCACGTCTTGCTCGGTTTGCAAAGGCAAAGTTGACAGCAACGCTTGCGCCGAGTTGATGTTGAAGGTTTTGAACACCGCAAAAAACGCAAACAGCGCCCACAGAAAGCCCACATCGCCAATTCTATTGACCAGAAACGCTTTGGTGCTGGCCTTGGCCGCCGCCTGCCGCTGGTACCAAAAGCCTATTAAAAGATAGGATAAAAAGCCCACCAGTTCCCAGCAGATGAAGAGCACCAGCAGGTTATCTGCCAGCAACAACCCCAGCATACAGGCCGTGAACAAACTCAGGTATGCGTAATAGCGGGCGTAAAGCACATCGCCTTTCATGTAGCCCACAGAGAAGACCATCACCAGCAACGAGATAAACGTCACCAACACCAGCATCACGGCCGTGAGGTTGTCCAGATAGACGCCAGCCTGCATGGAGACTACTTCGCCGGTTGGCTGGGGTAGTAAAAACCAGGTAAACTCAGAGTGAAGCGGCGTCTGTCCCCAGACTTGACTAAACAAAAACAGTGCCCCTGTCAAGGACAATCCCATGAACCCAATGGCCAGCCAATCACCGTGGCGGGGAAGTTTTCTGCCAAACAGAAACAGACTCAGGAAAGACAGAAGCGGCATCAAAAGCAGACCGGCCACCGTCACCCGTTCCAACAAGGAAAGGGATTGACCCAACACAGGGACCACCAGGAGCAAGGTTTGCAACTCAGCCATTTAGTTGGTCTATGTCTTGGAGATGGGCCGTCTTAAAATATTTGAACACCTGCAACACAATAGCCAGGGCCACGGCGGTCTCACAAGCGGCAATGAGCATCACAAACAGGCTGTACACCTGGCCCTGCAACCGGTCAGGGTCATGTTGCGCAAAAGCCACCAGATTCAAGTTGGCAGCGTTAAACAGCAACTCAATGCCCATGAGAATGGCAATGGCGTGCCGCTTGGTCAAAACAATGGCCAGACCCAGGCAAAACAGGATGGTGCCCAGCACCAGCAGATGCAACAACGGAATGGCCATCATTTGCGCGAGGTTTGTTTGGTGATGGCCGCCGCGCCTACCAAGGCCACCAGCAACAAAACAGAGGCTATCTCAAAGGGCAGGACGTAGGTAGAAATCAGCTGTTTGCCCAGGCCATGCAAGGACGTGTAATGGCCCTGCGCCGCTTGTTGGGCAAGGGTAGGAACAGCAGGGTAGTGGCCAAACGCGGCATCAAACGACTGCACCAAAGCCCAAATACCTCCTCCTAACAAGGCCATCGCTAGCAGAATGCCCAAGCTTCGGTTCACCGGCTCTTGCGCCACAAAATTGCCCGTGGCATTGGAGCTTAACAGTAATCCAAACAGAATCAACACCAGCACCCCGCCTACATACACCATTATCTGCGCTATGGCTACAAAATCGGCGTACAAGAGCACGTAGATGGCCGCAAGTCCTAACAACGTCAGAAGAAGGGCGAAGGCCATGTGCAACAAGTTCTTGCTCAACAGCAACCATACGCCGCCGCCCACCGCTAAACTAGCGAAAACGTAGAAAAGAACTAGTGGCAGTGACAACATAGGTTAGAAGCAGGATCAATGCAGGCCAAGTTCGGAAAAGACGCTCTAACGGCCAAGCCTGATTTTTAAGGGGAAGGTCATGTTTTCATTTTCACCTATTTCCCGCAAAACAAGCCAAAAACAAAAAACCCTTAGGAACCACGCCTCACCCTCCCCTACCTTTGCGACATGAACCAGCAGGTGAAAGTACACGGCTCTTTGTTTTTAGTGGCACTTATTTACGGGGCCAACTACAGCATTGCCAAAGAGGTGATGCCGGAATACGTGCAGCCGTATGCTTTGATTTTATGGCGGGTGAGCGGCGCGGTACTTTTCTTTTGGGCGGTGTCGCTGGTTAGAACCAAAGAGAAGATTCAAGGCTGGGCTGACTGGCGACGGATTATTCTGTGCGGGTTCTTCGGGATTGCCCTGAACCAGCTTACCTTCTTTGGCGGACTCAACCTCACCTCTCCTATCAATGCCTCTTTGATTATGACCATCACGCCCATTGTAGTGTTGGTCATGAGTGCGGTATTGTTGCGCGAGAAAGTAGAGGCGCAACGCATTGGAGGTATCCTGCTGGCCTGCGCGGGGGCCTTTTTGCTCATCTACGGCAAGACAGACGCCAAATCGCAGGGCAATACATTAGGGGATATTCTGATTCTGGTGAACGCCACGTCGTACGGCATCTACCTGGTGCTGGTAAAGCCCCTCATGCAACGCTACAAGGCCATCACCGTGGTGAGCCGCGTGTTTTTGATTGGTTTTATAGGGGTGCTGCCCTTCGGGTTGCCGCAGATCATGGAGCCTGACTATGCATCCTTTCCCATGTATGTATGGGCGGCCATCGCGTTTATGATCATTGGCGTGACCATCATGGCCTACCTGCTTAACGCTTGGGCCTTGACCTATGCCAGTCCTTCATTACTGGGCGTGTATATTTATTTACAGCCGGTGCTGGCCATTTTAATTGCGGTAGTATTGGGCAAAGATGTGTTCACCTGGCAGAAAGCGGTCTTCGCGCTCATGATCTTCGGGGGCGTATACTTGGTAAGCCGACCTAGGAAGCCGGCTGCCCTTCCCGTTTAATTTTTTTCCCACATTTCGCACTAAGCGGCAGTTGTCTTTGTTAGCCGGGGATTAAAGCGATTGCCATGAACCCGCAAGACCAACAGCCATTTGACGAACATGCCTTGCATCATCTGTTTCTGCAAGTAGAAGCGGCAGATTCAACTTGCCTGCTCAACCTGGCTGGTCATCCCCTGCGCATACGGGAGGTGGTGTTTCAGATGGTGGAGAATGGGTGCCGCGTTTGCAAAGTAGAAGCTGACCAGTACAATACCTTTCTGTATGACAAAGAAGTCACGGAAATTTACGACTACCTCACCACCATTATTAAAGTGAAATTTAAATAAAATGAAAACACTATCGTATTATAGATTAAATTCAATTATTAAATTAATAGTAGCGCCTGCTTTCGTAAAGAAAGCAGGCGCCTTTGTTTTTAAAACACTCCATGCAATAAGACAATAGCTAACACAATCATTAAAGACTCAGTACAACCCAATTTTAACATACTTCGTTTAATACAATATAAGCCATACTACCTAAAACTATGAAAAAGTTAAAAATAGTCACTATCATGCTTTGCTCCGTTTTCTTTTTGGGCGGTAGCATCACAGAGACGCAGGCACAGGACACCCAGAAGAAAGAAAAGAAAGGCTGGAGTAAGAAAGCCAAAGGGGCTGTGATTGGTGGCGCCGGTGGCGCGGCCGCTGGAGCCGTGGTGGGCGGTACCAAGGGCGCAGTCATTGGCGGAGTTGCCGGAACGGTGGCCGGGGGAGCCATAGGCAAGAAAAAAGACAAGAAGAAAGACCCTAAGCGCCATCAGCAGTACGCTAAGAAAAACAACGACTAAGGCCTTTCCCTTATACATCCTACAACAACAGAAGAGCCCGGCACATGTGCCGGGCTCTTCTGTTGAACGCCTAGCCGTTTTTGGCCTGTTTTCAGGGAAATAAGCTAAAAACGGCTGGGCCTTAATTGCCCTCCTGAATTTCCTGGGGCTCGTCGCCGCGCTCTTCTCTTTCTTTTTTCTGCAGGCCGTTGTTCCCGAACCTATAGCTGAAGCCCACATACACCAACTGGCTCTGCGGCTTAAACCGGCTCCTTTCCTCAAACTCATTCTCCACGAAGGTATTGGAGTTGAACCGCATGGTGTTGAAGATGTCCTGTACCCGCAGAATGATGTTCCCTTTTCCGTTTAATACCTCTTTGCGCGCGCTCAAACTGGTACTAAAAAACGCCGACCGCTCTCCCTGGATGGTCACTGTGGGAGACCGGTAGTTGGCAGACAATTGCACTTCGGTTTTGAAGGGCAGGGTGAAGTTGGAGTTAAGACGGCTGGTCCAGCTTAACCGGCTGTTGGCCTGCCCCCCTTCTTCAGAGGCGTCTATGCGGTAATTGAAGCCAGAGGCGTTGGCATTGATTTTCCACCAGTTGGCCAGGTTGGCGGTGCCGGTCAGCTCCAGACCATAAGACTCTCCCTTGCCCACGTTGGCAAACGTAGAGATGGTAGAATTCTCATCCAGAGGCGTCCTGAAACTCTGCACAATGTCCGTCATCCTGCGGTAGAAGACGCCAACCGTGAGGGTAGTCTGTTTCCAGAAACGCAGGTAGTTGATCTCATACGAATCAATGAACTCGGGTGTCAGATTGGGGTTGCCCTGCCGGATGTTACGCGGATCAGAAACGTCTCTAAACGGATTCAAGGACCAGGTACCGGGACGGTCAATGCGACGACTATAGGAGGTCTGCACCTTCTGCTCCTCAGAGAAATCATAAGTCAGGAACAGGCTTGGAAACAGGTTGAGGTAGTCCTGCTTGTTGCGCTGGGCCTGCGTGATTTGGTCAGTGACAATGTTAGTCTGCTCTACCCGGGCGCCTACCTGATAGCTGAATTTCTTGAGGGCATCGCCATAGTTCCCGTAGACGGCGTGCACCCATTCCTCATAGACAAAGCGGTTGGTGCGGCCACTATTGTTCTCAAACTGGCTGGTGGTGAAGTTGAAGTCACTGGCCTTGGTGTCTTCGTCGCTGCGCTCAAACGTGCTGCGGTAACCGGCCTCCCATTTTCCTTTCTCATGGAACGGGTGCACGTAATCTGCCTGCAAGGAAAACTCGCGCTCCCGCTCCAGATTGAGGTTCCGCTGCCAGGTAAAAGGCTGGTACAGGCTAGGCGAGCCGTCTGCATTCCTGAACTGCTCCTGCACCTCGTCCTGGCCCGGTTCGCGCTCCATATTGAAGACAGCATCGGCGGTCAGTTCATGGCCGGGCTTGGTAAACGTCTTGCGGTAGCTCAGGGCGTATTCCCAAAGGCTTCTATCCTCATTGCCCGTGTTTTGGCGGGTAGACGTGCTGTCCAGGGCGCTGCTCTCCCGCAGAAACCGGCTGAAGCTGTTGCCTTCACTTTCCCGGGTGCCCATGCGGTACAGAATGGAGCCGGTCAAGCTTTGGTTGTCGGTGAGCTGGTAATCGGCGCCGAACCTGAAGTTGTGGTTGCTGTTGATGTTTTCGTTGCTGGACTCCAGCTCTTCCAGGCGCACGCTTTCGCCGGCCGGCGTGTACCTTCTGGTCACGGTGCCTTCGCCTTGGCGCAAGTCCCTTCTAAAGTCATGGTTGGCAAACAGGTTGAACTTGCCTATTCTATAGTTGAGGTTCAGGGAGGTGTTGTAGCGGTTGTTCAGGCCCGCGGTCACCGAGGCGATGCCGTTCAGGCCTTGCTGCTGCTCTTTCTTGAGGATGATGTTAAGCACGCCGCCCGTGCCGCTGGGGTCATACTTGCTGGAGGGATTGGTGATGACCTCTACCCGCTCAATGGCGCTGGCCGGAATCTGGTCCAGCCCCAAGCCGCTCAGCGCCGAGGGCTTGCCGTCAATGAGAATGGTGATGTTGGAGGTGCCGCGCATGCTCACCGTCCCTTCCTGGTCTACCGTCACCGAAGGCACATTCTGCATCACGTCCACCGCCGTGCCACCTACCGTTGACAAGTCCTGCCCCACGTTGTAGACGCGCCGGTCCAAGCCGTACTCCACGGCTTCGCGCTGGCCCATCACCTCCACGGCTTTCAAGGTGGTGCTGGCCGTCTTTAACTGGATGATGCCCAGGTTCACCTGCGGCTTGGCGGCGGTCACCACCACGTTGGCCAGGACGCGCGTCTGGTAGCCTATGTAAGAGAACTTGACATGGTAGCGGCCCACGGGCGCGGGTGCCAGGACAAACGTTCCCTCGGCCCCTACCAAGGCGCTGGTGACAATGGCCGAATCTTGCACCGACAGCAACACGGCCGTCGCGAAGCCCACCGGTTGGTTGGTGCCCGCCTCTTGCAAGGTCCCCGAAATCTTGCCTTGGGCCTGGCCGGAAGTGGTTAGAACAGAAATGAAAAAGAATAACAGAAATAGGTGTTTCATGCAGGGGAAATAAGGATACGCAACTCTTGTACTCAATCTATCAATCACGAGGAACTGAAAAGGCGGACAGCCAACTTCTAGTCTACCATTCTCTAAAAGTTCAGCAAAACAATATTACTTAACATATTTATCAAGATACAAACCGTATCACTTTCTAGTCTTCTCTGCCGAAAGCATCTTCTTGCGGGCATGGATAGAAGTGGCCTGAAAGATTTAAAACGAACAGCAAGCATTACTTAGACAAGTCATTGCTCTAATAGTTTAACATCCAGCGCACCTTTCTGTTTTTGGCCTGTTTTCTGGGAATGAGGCCAAAAACAGAAAGGCCCGAAGTTTCCCTCGGGCCTTTCTTATCTAAAAGTAGAATGTTCTATAAGTGAATCACCTCACCGTAGGCAGCCGCAGCGGCTTCCATCACGGCCTCAGACATGGTTGGGTGTGGGTGAACGGCTTTGATGATTTCATGACCGGTCGTCTCCAATTTACGGGCCACTACAATCTCGGCAATCATCTCGGTTACGTTGGCGCCAATCATGTGCGCTCCCAGGAACTCACCGTATTTGGCGTCAAAAATCACCTTCACAAATCCGTCTTTCACACCGCCGGCGCTGGCTTTTCCAGAAGCAGAGAACGGGAATTTGCCCACTTTAATTTCGCGGCCCATCTCCTTGCACTCTTTCTCTGTGTAGCCCACAGACGCAATCTCTGGCGAGCAATACGTACAGCCCGGTATGTTCTTGTAATCCAAAGGCTCTGGGTGGTGACCGGCAATGGCCTCCACGCAAATAATACCTTCTGCTGAGGCCACGTGTGCCAAGGCTGGACCTTTCACGATGTCACCGATGGCGTACACGCCTTCCACGTTGGTCTTGTAGAAATCATCTGTGATGACGCGGCCACGCTCTACGGCTACGCCTACTTCCTCCAGACCAAGGTTCTCCAGGTTGGTTTGGATACCCACAGCCGAAAGTACTACGTCCGCCTCAATTGTTTCTTCGCCTTTGGCGGTTTTTATTTTCACTACGCAACCCGCACCAGACGTGTCTACTGACAATACTTCAGAGTTGGTCATTACGTTGATACCCGACTTTTTGAACGACTTCTCCAGTTGCTTGGAAATTTCTTCGTCCTCTACCGGCACAATGTTGGGCAGGTACTCTACCACGGTCACCTCGGTGCCCATGGCGTTGTAGAAATAGGCGAACTCCACGCCGATGGCGCCTGAGCCTACCACTACCATTTTCTTTGGCATGTTCTCCAGGACCATGGCCTGGCGGTAGCCAATGATTTTCTGACCGTCAATAGGCAGGTTCGGCAATTCACGGGAGCGGGCACCAGTAGCCAGGATGATGTGCTTGGCTTCGTAGATTTGGGCTTGGCCGTCCTCAGAGGTCACCTCTAACTGGCCTTTGCCTTTTAGTTTGCCGTAACCGGCTATGTGGTCAATCTTGTTTTTTCTGAACAGGAACTGGATGCCTTTGCTCATGCCCTGGGCTACGCCACGGCTACGGTTTACCACCGCCCCAAAGTCAGCCGACGCATTATCTACGCTGATGCCGTAGTCAGCCGCATGCTTGATGTATTCAAAAACCTGTGCACTCTTCAATAAGGCTTTTGTGGGGATACAGCCCCAGTTGAGGCAGATGCCGCCCAATTCGGCTTTCTCTACCACGCCTACTTTCATACCCAATTGCGAAGCGCGGATGGCAGCCACGTACCCACCTGGGCCGCTTCCTACCACTATCAAATCATATGTTGATGCCATGTGTCTGGATGTAAGGTTTTACTTGAGACAAAGCTACATCATAAACCCGCTTTTGCCAAGTTTCAAAGCAAGATGACGTTTTTGGGCTGTTTTGGGGGAAAGAGGCTGAAAACGGTAAAGCGTCTTTGGCTTGAATGCTTTGCCAGAAGAGCTAAACAACAGATTATCAGGAACAAAAAACCACCAATGGTTGTAGGCACTGAAATCCTTGAAAAGCTTATGGAAACAAAAACTTCACCGGGCCTTGTACAAGCCAGTTTACTCTTACACCTCAACGAAAAGAGAATAAGGGTAGATCTCCCAGCCACTGCCTGGCATACCACTCAGATAAAAACCATACCTGGCAGAAGATGGAGCAAGACGCATACCTGTTGGCATCTGCCCTACAGCAAAGAGTCCTTTGCGCTGCTTGCCAAATGCTTTGGGGAGCTACAGACACTTCTTACTGCGAATGGGACCTCTATTGCTGTCTTCTCCTCTCTCCCCTCTCCTATGGTGGCTGGCACAGAATCTGCCACGTTAAACACAGGAAGGCCAACTGAGCCAGCATGTCTTTCTACCAACCACCAACAGGTTACCTTGACAGTGCTGCCCAGTAAACGCATGGAGGTTAGGTTTCCTTACCATCCGGCGCATCTTAAGAAGATGAAGTCGATTCCATATTATTTCTGGGACACAGCTTCAAAAGTTTGGACGCTGCCGTTTTCAGAAGCCATAGTGGCAGAATTGAAGGACCACTTTGAGCAGTACGGCCTTCCCCTGGAGGTGTGCAAAAAACCAAAAGAGGAAAGTACACCCTTGGCACCGGTCAAGCCCAAACCTACTCTTGTTAAGCCCTGCCCCAAGGACTATCTAGACACGCTGGCCTTAAAAGGCTATAGTCCCAATACGGTTAAACAATACAAGAGCCTGTTCCTTGACTTTATCAATTACTATGCAGACCGTGACCCTGCCACCTTGGAGGAGGCAGACATTAAAGCGTACATGTTGCATTTAATTGATGACTATGACATTTCTGCCTCGCACCAGAACTCAGCGGTGAACGCCATCAAATTCTATTATGAGAAAGTACTCAGGCGGCCGCGCACTGTCTATTACCTAGACCGGCCTAAAAAGGCGCATACCTTGCCAGAAGTATTAAGCGAGGAGGAAGTTACACGCATTATGCAAGCAGTAGACAACCTCAAGCACAAATGCATTCTGCTTTTAATTTACTCTGCCGGTTTACGGGCTGGCGAATTGATTAACCTGAAGGTCATTGATATTGATTCCCAAAGAAAGGTCTTGAATATACGAGCGGGAAAAGGACAGAAGGACCGCATCACATTACTCTCAGAGAAAATCCTGATTTATCTTAGGCAATACTACCAACAGTATAAACCTAAGGTCTGGTTGTTTGAGGGACAAGCTGGGGAGGCCTATAGCTACACCAGCGCAAGGAAAATCTTTAAAAACGCCTGCCTAAAAGCTGGCATCCAGAAAGAGGTTTCTTTACATACTCTCCGGCACAGCTTTGCCACCCATCTATTAGAACAGGGAACCGACCTAAGGTACATTCAAGTCTTATTAGGCCACCATTCCAGTAAAACCACTGAAATTTACACGCATATTACTAGAAAAGGTATGGAGAAGATAAAAAGCCCGCTGGACCGTATAAAAATATGATTATTTTCATTTTTTGAAAATCACCAAATGTATATTGCCTTTAAAACCAAGAAGTTAAGCTTGTCTTTACTGAAATAAACGCACCTATCAATTTCAGTTACTATATTTGAAATAAACGCCACTGTGGCGTTTATCCAGACGTTAGGTGTAAATGATAAAATATCGAATAAATGAAATGGCTTTGTTACTCCTCTTTGGCATTATTCATACTTCTTTGTTTCTCCTGCCAACATAAGGAAGGGAATGGTGGTGACAGTCAAATCCATAAAAACTTAATATCCTTCGACAATAAGTTTCTCAGGGATTTAACCTCAGAAGAACTAAATAACTACACTTACGGAAAAGGAAGCATCCAAAAAGAACAGAGGGGGGATACTCTGTATGTGACGGCAGACTTCCCTTGGGACGGATGCGCTGACATGGAAGGAGATCTTGTTTACAAAGGAGACTCGCTCACGTTGGTGTATAGATTAAAAGAGGAAGTTCTATGTACGGAAATCATTTATTACCGACTTCAATATAAGATTCTAAACAAAGAGAAACTTGATTATAAACTCAAGGTAGAGTTTCAGGAAAAAGGAAAAACATCTACACCTAACACTGTATAAACGTCACCTCGGCCGACGGCCTTCGGCGTCGTTTATACTAGTCCGTTAGCGGTAATATTATGAAAAAGACTCTATCAATATTGGGAATTTTAGGTATTGTTATTTGCCAAGCTACACCATTACAGGAAAGTATTAGAATTGGCAAATTTACTTACAAGACTAAAAAGGACGGAATCTTCTTAAAGGATGAATCATATCACTGCAAAACGTTTACCTTATACTCTCAAAGCGGTGAACCCCAAGCAGGCCTTATAATAGAGGCCATGCGGAATGACACACTTTTTGTGAGTGGAACCTACCAGATTGAATCAAGCAAATTCATTGCGAAAAACTACTACCATTATAGATATAGCCACGAACCCGACTCTTCAGTAAAAACCTTTGTACAGAACAGCAAAGGGAAGCTAGAACTACGCTCATTCATTGAGTTTACAGGTGGGGTAAAAAATGCAATCAAATTGCCTAATCATTAGCATTAGCGCAATTGAAATATGACTGGCAACCAACAGAAAAAATACTACCTCTAACAACAGCTAAACGCCAGCTCGGCCGACGGCCTTTGCCGACGTTTAGCCTAGCCGTTATAGGCCAAAATTCGTTTCAGATTTACACGTAGGCTTTTGCCACTATAAACTATTGCAGGTTACTGCTCTTTTTCTGGAAAGGCCTTGATGTTGGGTTTTGAAACAATCTCAACATCGCTTGGTATGGATATGTCAAAAAGACTCTGCCATGCTCCTGAAATCCTTTGCGGCGAGAACTCAAAATCACGGCTAAAATGTCTCCAGTTCTTGAGTAAGAAACAATTGAGTTCTGGGTTAAATTTTACCCCGGCGGCTTCCTCATCTCCTTTTCTCATGGGCCTTATTTTCCATAATTCCACAATGCACAGGGCTTTGCCGGCATTTTTACCAACTGAGTTTGTTTTTCCGCAGCAGATAACAATATCTCCACGATACTTAAAAGTCCTGAACCTGGTTTCTATAGTTTTTTCTCCGTTCTTTATCCAATCCGCATAGGGCGCGCCTGGATAATCGTTCATAATCAAAGCCTTGTATATTCTTTGCTTTTCTGCCATTGGGAGAGCTATTACAATTCCTATTCCAACAAAAATCACGGCTATAGCCTGGCACTCATACAATGGCGGCAGACCTTCATGTTACCGGCTATGGTTTTTCAAGTTAGGTTTTTACCTTTAGCCAATGCTTGCAGAACGCAGGATGCCATCCCTGTATAAATACCTTCTACGTTAAGCATAGCCAATACATCTAACAAACAACAGATAGACCAACCATGAAGATGATATTGGCCATAGGCCTGGGCAGTTTTCTAGGAGGCATTTCCCGCTACCTGCTTTCACTAGCCATCCAGACGAAGGTTGGCACCTCCTTCCCTTTCGGGACCTTGGGCGTGAACCTCATAGGCTGTTTCTTGATTGGGTTGGTGTTTGGGTTAGCAGAGAAAGGAAACTTATCCAATGAGTGGCGCCTCTTTCTGGCAACGGGTGTATTAGGCGGCTTCACCACGTTTTCTGCCTTTTCTTATGAGACGGTGGCCTTGCTACGAGACGGTCAACTTGCGTATGCCGCTACCTATATTGCCGCCAGTGTCGTCATTGGCCTGCTTGCCACGTTTGCGGGTCTGTCCATTCCCAAATTCTTGTAGTCCTCGGTCGCGCTAGGTTGACACTATAGAGAACCTTGTTTTAATTGATAGAGGTGCTGAAATAAAAAGCCGTTTTTGGCCTGTTTTCTTAAAAACAGGCCAAAAACGGCTTTGGAAGGATTTGGGAATAAACGCCTGCTTACTTGGCGGGCGCTACAGAGGCGGCTCCGTACTTCATCACCTCTACTGTGGCGGGTTTGCCTTCAGACAAGGATATTTTAAACAGATAGTCATACTCATGGTCTGCCACGGCGGCAAACGGCTTCTGCGCCCCGAACGCCTCTACCAAAGACAGCACCGTGTTGGAGTGCCCGGCCACTACTACCGTCTGGCCAGCGTGGGCGGCTTTCACCTTGGCGGCTAGTCCAGTGGCGTCTCCGGCCTCGTAGATTTGCACGGGTATTTTGGTGGCCTCGCTCAAGGGCTGCAAGGTCTCTTGGGTGCGTTTGTACTTGGTGGCGTACAAACCTTTCACCTGAGCGTTCCCCAACTTAGACTTTAACTCCTGGGCGCGGACCTTGCCGGCCTCAGAGAGCGAAGGGTCATCGGTCATGGCGCCCGAGGAAGCGGCCTTTTCACCGTGGCGGGCAATGTACACAGTGGTTTGTCCGGCCTCTTGGTTAGCGGCAGCTACCCCGTTGGCGGCTTTGGGCGCAGAGCAGCTGAACATAGAGAAAAGTACCAGGAAGGTTATTCCCAGGAGCAGAAGTGGTTTAATCTGTTTCATAGTGGGTACAAGTATGCGGAATCAAGGTAGCATATTTTCTCTTAATTCAACAGGGCTTCGCTTTTGGGCTAATTTGGACAAAACAACCCAAAAACGGACATCAGTTGGCCAACAGTTGGTGCAGTTGGGCATACTGGAGCAGCATGATGGTTTTGGCGTCCATAATCTGGCCGGTTTTCACTAGTTGCAGCGCCTCCTGGAAGGGAAGCTCTAGCACCTCTATGTTTTCCTGTTCTTCGGCGTGGCCACCGCCCTCAGTCACCTTCATGTCCTTACTGTATTCGGCTACAAAAAAGTAAAGCTTCTCCGTGACGGACCCCGGCGACATGTAGGCTTCCATGACCTTGCGCACGTCAGAGACGCGGTAGCCGGTCTCCTCCTCGGTTTCGCGTTTGATGCACTGCAATGGGTCATCCTGGTCCAAAAGGCCGGCGCAGGCCTCAATCAACATTCCGGATGCGTTGCCGTTCAAGTAAGTGGGCATCCTGAACTGCCTGGTGAGAATAACGGTGCCGCCGGTGCGGTTGTAGAGCAGGATGGTGGCCCCGTTGCCCCGGTCATAGGCCTCGCGGCTTTGGGTCTCCCAGTTGCCGTCTGGCCTGCGGTAGTCAAACGTTACCTTGTTCAAGGTGTACCAGTTATCTGACAAGATTTCTGTGCTGATGTTCTTTACTTTTGGTTGGGCCATGCGGGACTAGTACTAGTGAGTACGGTGTGTGAGTTAAACTTTCTGGGAAACAGGTGTTACGCGTTTGTTGAAGAGGCTTTTAAATGAAATATGGGCTTCCTTTTAAAGCCCTCTCCGCAATTCTGAGGCAGAACGTTCAAATCTGCAAAATATTTGCCTACAACTATATTTTACAAAAACAGTATGTAGCAGCAATCTAACCTTGTTGATGTATGGTCCTTGATTTTTCTTCTGTTTGCCGGGCGTTGCGGCGCAACGGCGCATTGGTAGTAGTGCTGGTGCTTTTCCCTTTGGCGGGCTGCAAAACGGCCAAGACGCACTCGCGTGAAGGTCTGGAGCGCGTCAGCAAGAAGGATTACATAGGCGCCATCACGGAATATGACCAGGCCATCGCCAAGAAGCCCGACGACGGTAATTTGTACCGCCTGCGCGGCATCGCCAAATACGAGTCCAGCGATTACGCTGGCGCCACGGCAGACTTCACCAAGGCCATCTCCTTAATCCCGAGGGACGCCGAGTCTTATAAATTCAGGGGGGATGTAAAGCAAAACCAAAAGCAGTACAAGGCCGCCATTCAGGACTATAACCAAGCCATTGCTTTTCAGCCTAATTACGCCAAAGCCTACAACAACCGTGGGCTAAACAAGGCCAGACTGAGGGACACCAAGGGTGCCATCGCAGACTTTTCACAGGCTATTTCTCTTCAGCCAGATTACAGTGTGGCTTACCTGAACCGCGCCAACCTGCGCATGCGCCAGAAACAATACCCGCTGGCCTTGGCAGATTATGACCAAGCCATTGCCCTGGACCCGCAAATGGATGAGGCGTTCTATAACCGCGGCGTGCTCAAGTACACCCAGCGCAAACGCAAAGATGCTTGCGCAGACTGGCAACGGTCCTTTGAGTTGGGTAATCCGCAGGCCGGCACCGCCCAGCAGCGCTTCTGCAAATAGGCTTCGTTTTTGCCTCCTTTCCAGAAAACAGCCTAAAAATGGCTTCTCCGTAATTCTATCCATTTGGGTGCTTTTGCAAATGCGGGCAATTAGTATCTTTGGGGCTGAACACCCTTGTCTGCTCTAGTCAATAGAACAGGCAACTAATCAAGACTTATGAAATTACTGGAAGGAAAAGTTGCGTTGGTGACCGGCGCCTCTAAGGGTATTGGCCGCGCCATTGCCACCAAATATGCCGAAATGGGCGCCAATGTTGCGTTCACCTATTTGTCTAGCGTAGAAAAAGGCCAGGCCCTGGAGAAAGAACTAGCCGAGTACGGCATTCAGGCCAAAGGCTACCGTTCAGACGCATCAGACTTTAAACAAGCCGAAGAATTGGTGGAGAACGTGGTGAAGGATTTTGGGAAGCTGGACGTGCTGGTAAACAACGCCGGCATTACCAAAGACGGTTTGTTGATGCGCATGTCTGAGGAGCAGTGGGACGCCGTCATCAACACCAACCTGAAATCAGTTTTCAACCTGACCAAGTCTGCCACCAAGCACATGATGCGCGCCAAGAGCGGCTCTATTATCAACATGACCTCTGTGGTGGGCATCAAAGGCAATGCGGGCCAGGCCAACTACGCCGCCTCTAAAGCCGGCATCATTGGCTTCACCAAATCAGTGGCTTTGGAACTAGGTTCTAGAAACATCAGAAGCAACGCCATCGCGCCCGGTTTCATTGAAACCGACATGACCGACGAGCTGGACGCCGCTACCGTAGCCGAGTGGAGAAAAGCCATCCCCTTGAAGCGTGGTGGTGCTCCCGAGGACGTAGCCAACGCCTGCGTGTTCCTGGCCTCTGACCTTTCTTCTTACGTAACTGGCCAGACCCTGCAAGTGGACGGCGGCATGCTGACGTAATTGCTGTTATTATAGTATAATTAAAAAGCCGGTGTTAGGGAATCCTGATACCGGCTTTTTAATTATTGACTAGTCCTACGGATTCCGTATTGGTAGTCTGTTACTTTTACTCGCTTTTGCCTGTTGTATGAGATTTAATTTATTCCTCCGATACAGGCGAGCGTTTATATTCTGAATAAGCAATTAACCTATTTCCATCAAAAAGGTAGAGGCCGGTTTCTCTGGTGCCCACCCAAAGGTTTCCCGTTTTGTCTTCCAGAATTGACCAAACCCAAGGATTGACCAGTCCATCTTTTTTGGTAAAACGTGTGAAGGATTTGCCATCATAACGGCTAAGTCCATCAGCACCGCCAAACCAGAGGCTTCCCTGTCTGTCTTCTATGATGCGGGTGACTTCGCCGGGCATGCCGTCTTTTTCTGTAAAACTTGTAATTGATTTGCCGTCATACCGGTACGCCCCACCCCAATTGCTGAACCAGATATTCCCGTTTTTGTCTTGCACTTGAGGCCAGCCCCAACTATGAGCTTTTGGCTTGGGTCCATTTTGAAATAATACCGTTAGCTTAAGGTTGGTCACCGATTTGCCATCATACCGGTACACGCCTTCATTGGTCCTGCCGCCCAACCAAATGTTACCTGCCTTATCTTCAAAAATCTGTTCCACCTTATCGTTACTGGTCAAAAAGCCATTTGCGGCCTCGTCCACTATAAACAGGGTAAAAGATTTGCCATCGTAGACATACACGCCATCTATGGTGACAAACCATAGTTTTCCGCTTTTTGCTTGCATCATACTGGTCACCCGATGCGAGTCGCTGTAGTAGGGATTTTTATTGGGAGGCAGGTTTTTTGGTAGAGGAATCTGAATTCTGGCAAATGTCTTACCATCATAGAGACATAGTCCCGCTTTAGTGCCTATCCAGAGGTTACCGTCTTTATCCTCCAAAAGGGAGGAAATATCATTACTGCTTAGCCCATCGGTCACTAAAAACTGGGTAAACGATTTTCCGTCATATTTGTAAAGCCCATTTTCTGTGGTCCCGAACCAAAGGTTCCCGGCTTGGTCCTGCAGGCTACATTGAACATTGCCATACCTGGGGTTGCCTATGGTCTTTATGAGTTTAGGAGGAGCCAAAGCTGTAATGTTTGATTCGCTTGCCTTCTCTTTTGATACCTCTCTTTTGACTGTTCCGTTGCAGGCAGTCCCCAAAAGTAAAATGGTCAAGAAAGCAACAAACTTCGTTGATGAGAGATAGCTTTTCATAGTCAAATGGCCTTTGAGGTTCTTACCTATTTGTGGGGTTGGGTGTCGTTTTGCAGTAACCGGCAATTGCTGCCTCATCGTAATCTTACGCTTTTCAGCACCATGTGTGAAGTCTAACATTCGGTTTAAAGTCAATATAGGAAGATAAGCCTTCTCGCGTTTCAGGAGGATCCTTAAGCGCATCTAGCTTAGGTCTTTCCAAATTATCCTTTTTGGCCTAATTTCCAGAAACTAGCCCAAAAACGAAATACAATAAGCTACTGGCTAAACAAGTTCAACAGAAAAGTCTTATGCGTTGTATAGAACTTGTTCTATCTTGCTAAATGATAGAGTTGCGCTAATTTTCTGCTTGTGCCCACGTTCCAATTACACACCGTTTACTCTCCCTGGTACTTTCTGCTTTGCCTGGCGCTGGGCATAGCAGCGGCGTGGTATCTGTACCGCGGGGATAGCGGTCCCTGGCCGAGGGGCATCAAATGGGTACTGGCCGCTTTACGGGCCTTGCTCATTACCTTGATCAGCTTTCTCTTACTGGAGCCGTACACGCGCATCATTAAACAAGAAGAACTCAAGCCCACCGTTGTCCTGGCCGTAGACAACTCGCAGTCAGTAAAGCTGTTCACTTCGGCGCCGATATTGACCCAGACCTTACAAGGCTTAGAAGGATTGGCGGAACGCTTGCGGGGCAAAGGCCTGCGAGTAGAGGTGCAAACCTTGACGGCTAATGATTCCATTGAAAACGTGGCCTTGCCGAAGACTTCCTTCTCAGCCTCCACCACCAATCTGCACGACCTACTGGACCAATCTGACAAGGCCTACGGTCAAGAGAATTTGGTAGCCACCGTGTTAGTATCTGACGGGGTACACAACCTGGGGCCCACGCCTACCTACCAATTCTATAAAGGCAAAATCTTCCCGGTGGCTCTGGGTGACACCATCCCCAAGAAGGACGTGCTGCTGGCTGACGTGGAGTACAACAAAATCAACTACTCCGGCACCTCCTTTCCTATCAAGGTAAGCGTGCAACACAGCGGTTACACAGGCACCAACGCCACAGTGCTTTTACAGGAAAACGGCAAAACGCTCCTCCGCAAAAACCTCACCCTGCCCCGCTCTGGAAGAACAGAAACCACCTTTCAATTGTCTACCTCGCAACTGGGCAAGAAGCATTATGAAGTGGTGGTGCAGCCGTTGGCCAAGGAGTTCACCCAAGTGAACAACCGCCGCCATGCCTATCTAGAGGTGGTGAAAGGCAAGCTGAATATCCTGCTCGCCGCCGCCGCGCCGCACCCAGACATCAAAGCCTTGCGCTCAGCGCTAGCTACCAATCCGCTGCTGAACGTGGAGGTGGTACTGGGACCGTTTCAGACGCCTAAGTTTAAAGAAAAGTATGACGCAGCGGTCCTGCACCAGATCCCTAGCCTGAGCGGCAGCGGCAACGACTGGCTGCGCCAGTTGCGGGCTGGCAAAGTGCCTACGTTCTACGTGCTGGGCGCGCAAACCAATATGGCAGCCTTTAACGCACTGCAGGCGGGTGTGCAGTTTCCGGGGGCGGTGGGTCAGTATGACGAGGTGCAGCCCTTGCTCAACGCCAGATTTCAACGGTTCTCCACAGAACCGCTGGCCAAAACCAGAATTCCGGCCTGGCCGCCTGCGTTCGTGCCCTTCGGGAATTGGAGTTTGAGCGCCGGCACTGAGGTTATCCTGCACCAACAGGTGGGCACGGTGCGCACGTCCAAACCGCTGTTGGTGTACAAGTCGTCGGCGCCGGTTCCTGGCGCGGTGCTGCTCACGGACGGCAGCTGGCAATGGCGCCTGACCGAGGCCGCCGACCATGGCATTCCGCAGATTTACGACGGCCTCATGACGCACGTGGTGCAACTGTTGGCCAACCGAAGAGACCAGAAACGACTGCACGTGTACCCGGTTAAAGATGTGGTGGGCGTCACCGAGGAACCCGTCATCCAGGCAGATGCCTTCAACGCGGTGCAGGAAGAAATCTTCGGGCAGAAAGTGTCCCTGACGCTTACCCATGAAGGCGGCAAGAAAACGCAGCATCAATTTGAGCACGTACAGGGTGGCGAAGGCCTTCGTTTGGGCGCTCTGCCCGCGGGCGTGTACAGATTTTCGGCCAGTGCCCAGGTAGAAAACAAGCTGTACCGTGACAGCGGCGAATTCATAATAGAGCAGCAACAATTGGAAGCGCTTTCTTCCTTGGCCAATCATACCTTGCTGGATCAGTTGGCCCAGCGTTCTCAAACCAGGCTCTACTACCCGGCCCAGTTGGCACAGCTGGAAAAGGATTTGACAGACGCCAACTTCAAGACCATCCTTAGAAGCAAGGACGAAGAAAAGGACCTGATGGAGCAGCTCTGGTTTTACTTTTTGATTCTGGGCATTGCCCTCTCTGAGTGGGCGCTCAGAAGGTTCTATGGGAAGCTGTAAAATCTACTGTCCTTTCAAAAATCCCCTGATATGAAAGATGAACTAGTTACCGTCACCACTTACTCCAGTGCCATTGACGCACACCTGGCTAAGAACAAGCTGGAGAGCGAAGGCATTCTGGCGTTTCTTTTTGATGAAAACGTAATGTCCCTGAATCCGCTCTACAACATCTCAGTGGGCGGCATCAAACTCAAAACCCTGGAAAGCGATCGCGCTCATGCTGAGGCGGTATTGAACGGCCTACAGGACCAGCCGTACACCAATGAGCAGAACGAGGTCATCACCTGTCCCCAATGCGGCTCTGAGAACATCTCCTATTCCTACGGGCCCACAGACAACCTGAAGTCTTTTTTTGGCTTCCTGCTGGCCTTGGTCACGTTCAGCCTGCCGCTTTTGTCTAAGGACAAATACACCTGCGGGCAGTGCCACCACGTTTTCCAGAAATAGCCGCGCCGCCGTTTTTAGCCTGATTTCTGGGAAACAAACCAAAAACGACGAATCATTCCTACTTTACGTATCACAGAAATCACCTTACCCATCCATCGCTTTGCAGTATTTTCTCCTCAATAAGCCCTTTGAAGTCCTAACCCAATTCACCGATGAAAATGGCCGCCAGACCCTGAAGGACTTCGTGCCAGTGCCCAACATCTATCCCGTCGGACGCCTGGACTACGACTCTGAAGGCTTGGTCCTGCTCACCGATGACAAGCAACTGCAGCACCGCCTCTCTGACCCCAAGTTCAAGATTGAGAAAACCTACTGGGTGCAAGTAGAAGGCACGCCCACCGAAGAATCCTTGGAACAATTACGCAAAGGCGTCCTCATCCAAGGCAAGAAAACCAGTCCCGCCAAAGCCAAATTGTTAGGTGAAGTCAACTTCTGGGAGCGCTCCAAGCCCATTCGGTTCAGGGCCAACATCCCCACCTCTTGGATAGAGATCAAAATAAGCCAAGGCATGAACCGCCAGGTGCGCAAGATGACCGCCGCCGTAGGCCATCCTACTTTGCGCTTGGTGAGAGTAGCCATTGGCAAACTTACCCTAAACGACCTGCAACCCGGTGAGTCCCGCTCCCTCACCCCAGACGAAGTGAAACAACTCCAACTTTTCGCCAAACCCAAAGCACCCTATCAACCCCATTTTAGAAAGCGATAGCATTTTTGCCCGTTTTCCACAAAATAGGCCAAAAATGACCGTTGACGCAGACCTCTCATAGCCTACCGGACGCAATGAAGGCTTTTGAGTACTGGCAGTTCTAACCAGACATAGCCTTCGTCATCCCCCAACCCCCTTCAAAGGGGGACGCAATGCGCAGGTTGAAGCAAGTGTTTCGAGGCAGTTGCAAACTGCCTCCATCATGGGCCCAAGTCGCAGACTTGAACCATGGCCACGTGCCAGCAGGTGAAAACCGTGCGGAGTACGCATGTCTCTGCAGCGACAGTACCCGAATTTGCCTACAAGCAACAAACCCACCATCAGGCCATTACAGAACTGGAACCCAAACCAGTCCTGGTCCTGAGCGCCTCTGTTGTTTCGTCGCCCGGCAGGGCGGGGCCCCACAGGCCCAGAGTACAACAGCAGTGCGAAGGGCCGGGACGAGGCCCCGCGGCCGTGAGCGCTTAGCAGAAACCATGAAACAGAGCTGTGACTGCGCTCCGGAAGAGAAGTCTTTCTTTGGGAAAGCCAATGGCGTACACAAGATATCGCATCAAGAAAGTCAGTTCTAATTCGTTAGTGAGAACACTAGAACCAGCGAACTACTTGAAACCGTTTTTCACCTACTTCCCAGAAAACAAGCCAAAATCGCACCCCACCCTGACACTCTCTGCCGAATATTCGTATAGACAAACTTTTAACTTCCGCCAAAAATGACATTGTGTCACAAATGGCATGGAAAAAGGCCTTGGCATAGGTCTTGTTACTTAGAAGCAAAACAAGTTTAATCAAGGAACTACAATATAAAACTATAGACAATGGGAAAAATAATAGGCATTGACTTAGGTACTACCAACTCGTGCGTGGCCGTAATGGAAGGGAACGAACCAGTGGTAATCCCTAACAGCGAAGGCCGCCGGACTACTCCGTCCATCGTGGCATTCCTGGACAACGGGAACGGTGAGCGTAAAGTGGGAGATCCTGCTAAGCGTCAAGCCATCACCAACCCACAAAATACCATCGCGTCCATCAAGCGTTTCATGGGCCGCGGTTTCTCTGAAGTGAAAGAGGAAACGCAGCACGTGTCCTACAACGTGCAGTCTGGTAGCAACAACACCGTACGCGTAAAGATTGGCGACCGTGAGTACACGCCGCAAGAGATCTCTGCCATGGTGTTGCAGAAAATGAAGCAGACCGCCGAAGACTACCTGGGCACCACGGTGACTGAGGCAGTGATCACGGTGCCTGCCTACTTCAACGATGCTCAGCGTCAGGCTACTAAAGAAGCCGGACAGATTGCCGGTCTGGACGTGAAGCGTATCATCAACGAACCTACCGCTGCCGCTTTGGCCTACGGTCTGGACAAGAAACACGCCGATCAGAAGATTGCCGTGTATGACTTAGGTGGTGGTACTTTTGATATCTCTGTACTAGAGCTAGGTGACGGGGTGTTTGAAGTATTGTCTACCAACGGTGACACGCACCTGGGTGGTGACGACTTTGACCAAGTGATTATTGCCTGGTTGGCAGATGAGTTCAAGGCCGAGGAGAACATGGACTTGCGCACAGACCCAATGGCGCTTCAGCGTTTGAAAGAAGCCGCTGAGAAAGCTAAAATTGAGTTGTCTTCGTCTTCTGAAACCGAGATCAACTTGCCGTATATCACGGCTACGCAGACTGGTCCTAAGCACTTGGTGCGTAAACTGACCAGAGCTAAGTTTGAGCAGTTGGCAGATTCATTGATTCGTCGTTCTATGGAGCCTGTTAGAAAGGCGTTGCAGGACGCAGGTCTTCAGCCATCAGACATTGACGAAGTAATCTTGGTAGGTGGATCCACCCGTATCCCAAGAATCCAGGAGGAAGTTGAGAAGTTCTTCGGTAAGAAGCCGTCTAAGGGTGTAAACCCAGATGAGGTAGTAGCCATTGGTGCCGCTATCCAGGGTGGTGTATTGACCGGTGAAGTGAAAGACGTTCTTTTGCTAGACGTAACGCCTCTTTCTTTGGGTATTGAGACCATGGGTGGCGTGATGACCAAGTTGATTGAGTCTAACACCACCATCCCAACCAAAAAATCTGAGGTGTTCTCCACCGCTTCTGACAACCAGCCAAGCGTAGAGATTCACGTGTTACAAGGTGAGCGCCCTATGGCAAAGGACAACCGCACCATCGGTCGTTTCCACTTGTCAGATCTGCCTCCAGCGCAACGCGGCGTTCCGCAGATTGAGGTGACCTTTGACATTGACGCCAACGGTATCCTGCACGTGTCTGCCAAAGACAAAGGCACCGGCAAAGAGCAGAAAATTCGCATCGAGGCTTCTTCTGGCTTATCAGAAGAGGAAATCGAGAGAATGCGTAAAGAGGCTGAAGCCAACGCTGAGTCTGACCGTCAGGCCAAAGAGCAGGTAGAAAAAGTAAACCAAGCAGACTCTATGATTTTCCAGACGGAGAAACAGCTGAGCGAGTACGGTGAGAAACTTTCTGCTGGTAATAAGACTGCCATTGAGGGTGCTCTGGCTGACCTGAAGAAAGCGCACGAGTCTAAGGACTTGGCCGCCATTGACAGCGCCATGATCAACATCAACAACGCATGGCAAGCCGCCAGCCAGGAGATGTACGCCGCTACCGGCGGTGCCGGACAGCCTGGTGCTGACGGAGGATTTGAAGGTGGTCAACCAGGCGGCAACGCTGGTGGCAACGGTCAGTCTTCTAACAATGCAGACACCGTAACAGACGTAGACTACGAAGAAGTTAAGTAATTTAAAATAGGTTTAGTTGAGAAAGCCCCTCCGTTTTGCGGTGGGGCTTTTTTTTGTTTCCATTCCTTTTCGGATACCTTGGTAAGAGTTCTGTAACTTTACTCCATGAATTTCATCACCCTTGACTTTGAGACGGCCACCGCAGACCGTGACAGCCCTTGTGAGATTGGATTGACCTTTGTGCAGAACGGCAAAATTGTTGGCACGCAAGCCTGGCTCATCAAACCTAAGTCTTATCCCTACTTCAACAGTTGGAACATTGCCATTCATGGCATCAAGCCGCAAGACGTCAAAAACAGCCCTGAGTTTGACGGAGTTTGGCGCGAGTTGCAACCACTGTTGCAAAACCAATTGGTCATTGCCCACAATGCCAGCTTTGACATGAGCGTGCTCAGAGCCACCTTGAATACGTATAGCCTGTCTTTTCCAGATCTACACTATGCCTGCAGTGTGCAATTCTCTAAACAGGTCTGGCAGGGCTTACCCAAATATGACTTGAAATCACTCTGCAACCGGCATGGCATTGAGTTCAAACATCACCGCGCGGCCGCAGATTCTTACGCCTGCGCAGAACTCACGCTTAGAGCTTTGGAGCATACCCATTGCGGTCACCAGGACGAGCTGGCAGAGAAACTCAAAATCAACTATGGCAGGTTGTTTGACGGAGGCTACACGGCATCGTCAGTGCGAAAAGCGCCTAAGCCCAAGAAGGCATTTCCATTTTAAGAAAAGTAGACAGGGGTTGAAATTTCGTTTTTAGCCTATTTTCCAGGAAACACGCCAAAACTGCTATGCAGTTTTCTCCAATTGGGTAACGCCTACAAATCCTCTTCCGCCGTCAATGGTTACGCGCCAGCCGCGCCGCTTCAGGGCCCGCTTGATGAACTCATTTAGAAAACCGTGGGCTACCAACACGGCTAACCCAGAAGCCTGCGCCTCATTGACTAAATGGTCTGCGGCTTGGGAGGCCCGTTTTCTGGCAGTTTTGAAGCTTTCTATCTCTTTATGTGTTAGGCCCATCATCCATAGCGCCCGAGAAGTCACCTGCCACCAAAGTAAAGGAAACTTCCCCAAGGGTAATCCCCAAATCCGGTTCTCAAATTCTCTAAAAGTAGAGTCTTCTACCAACTCAACATCATTGCCAAACAACTGGATAGCCGTGGCCTTGGAACGGGGAAGCGTACTACAAAACACTTTTTTGATGCGGCCAATGGGCAGGTGCTCACTGCGCTCAATGATTTGTTCTACCTCGGCTAGGTTGTAGTCTTGCAGGTACTGCGCAGCCTGTTGCTTGGAGAAAAAGCCGGATTTGTTGACCATAGGTCTGGCATGCCGAATCAAATAGATATGTTGAACTCCTGCCATCATTCTTTCCCATACTGTTAACGATGGTTAAAAGGTTGTCTTCGGTTTTGGGCTGTTTCCTAGAAAGTAGGCTAAAAACGGTTAGCTGGGTTGAACTTGATACACCGTTTGGTACAAGCGAGACCTAATTTGGGTAAACGCTTCTTGGGAAAGTGACGCAGGGAAAGACATGAGTTGTAAAGGCACCCATGGTTTGTCTGAACTGTAAGGCGGTTGTTGGTAGGGAAAAGAATTAAGGCAAAAGCCTAGCTGTTGGTAAAACGAGATTCGGCACTGAGACAGGGTGGTTGTTGGTGGCTCTACTTCTAAAATGATGGGTGACAGATGTGATTCTTTTAGAAAGTTGATGATCGCCTTTCCCAGCCCCCTACCGCGAAGGTGCTGACCTATCGCGAAATGCTCTAGAAAACTAAACTCTGCCAACGACCAAATTCCCAGCAAGCCTATCAATTCTTCTTCTTGAAGAACTATCTTAAAGGCATATTCTGGTATCTGAAACAACTCTAGTTGTTGGTGGCTGGACCGCCTCTCTTCTGCGGGGAAGGCTTCTTCATACAATTGCCACGCCTGAGCGAACTCGGGCGTGGCAATGCTTGGTATGTTTTGGAAACTGAGCAAGGCTACTGGTTAGTCCACGTCAATGTCGCCGCGGTGCAGTTGCTCTACAGAGCGCATCACCTTCTCCCGTTGCGTGGTCCGGTATTTCTCCAAAGCGTCCGCAATCACGGCGTTAGAGGTTCCCAAAATCTGGGCAGCCAGAAGGCCCGCGTTGGCAGCGCCATTCAAGGCCACAGTGGCTACGGGAACGCCGGTGGGCATCTGCAGAATTGACAAGATTGAATCCCAGCCGTCAATAGAGTTACTGGATTTCACGGGCACGCCAATCACGGGCAGGGTAGTCAAGGCAGCCACCATGCCTGGTAAGTGAGCGGCCCCGCCAGCGCCGGCAATGATCACCTTAAGGCCTTTTTTACGGGCGTTCTCTGCGTATTCAATCATGCGGTGCGGTGTACGGTGCGCAGACACAATGGTGATTTCAAAGGGAATGCCTAGCTGCTCCAGAATGTCGGGGGCGCCGTCCATTACTTTCAGGTCTGACTGGCTTCCCATGATGATGCCTATCTGCGGTCCGTTCTTCTCAGGTGTTGGGTTCATGCTATTATCTTTAAGCGGTTCTTAATAGTATCTGCTTTCTGTTTTACTTCTTCCACGGTGGGCGCCAACACGGTCAAATGCCCCATTTTACGGTACGGCCTGGTAAATTTCTTACCATACAGGTGTAAGTAAACACCAGGCTCCTGCAAGACCTCCTCCAAGCCTTCATAGACGGCCTCGCCAGAATACCCGGCCTCGCCTAGAACATTCACCAAAACTGCAGGGCAGTGCGGTTCTGTATCACCCAAAGGCAAGCCAAGGATGGCGCGCAAATGCTGCTCAAACTGTGACGTGGCATTGGCTTTCATGGTATGGTGGCCACTGTTGTGCGGCCTGGGCGCTACCTCGTTTACTAGAATCTGGCCGTCTGGGGTCACAAACATCTCTACGGCTAACAGGCCCACCATGTCTAGGGCAGTGGTGACGTGCGTGGCAATTTCAATGGCCATGCGCTGCAACTTATAGCTGATCTGGGCGGGGGCTAGTAGATAGTCTACCAAGTTATGTTCTGGGTGCATGACCTGTTCCACCACCGGAAATGCTTTTACCTCGCCGTGGGTATTGCGGGCGCAGATGACAGAAATTTCCTTGTCAAAGTTGACAAGCTTTTCTAGCACGGTAGGGCCGTCAAAGGCTTTGGCCTTATCCGCTGGAGAAGTGATTCTTACCACCCCATTTCCGTCATACCCACCCTTTCTCAACTTCTGGAATGCTGGTAAGAAATCCTGGTTGGCTGCCAGTTCTTCTTTGCTCTGCAGCAATCTGAATGCCGCGGACGGCACCGCATTCTGCGCGAAGAATTCTTTCTGCAAGCCTTTGTCCTGGATGGTTTTGATAGAGGAAGGCTTAGGATAAACCTTCACGCCGGCGGCTTCCAGCTCAAACAGGGCCTCTACGTTCACGTGTTCAATCTCAATGGTGAGCACGTCACAGCGCTTGCCAAAGGCCAGCACTGTCTCATAGTCCTTGAAGTCGCCGTGCACAAACTCCTCACATAAATACCGGCAGGGAGCGTATTCATCTGGGTCCAGAACCAACGTGTATAGGTTAAAGTCAAGGCCTGCCTGCAACAGCATTCTGCCTAATTGACCGCCTCCTAAAATTCCAAGCTTACAGTTTTTCATCTAACAAATATTAGACTTTTTTAAATTAATTATTGCGAATATTCAACGGTAATAAATTACATTTAACCGTGAAAACAATGGGGTTCATCGAGTAGATAGAATAGCATTCGTCTAAAAGGTGAACTTCGTGCCTATATACCATACCCAATATATTATAAGCCAAACCTTTACCAAACCCTATGTCAGCATCTTACCGCCTGATTCTTGTAGAAGATGACCAAGAGTACTCATATTCTGTAAGACAGTCCCTCAACAGGCAGAGTCAATTCACCAAAACCCTTGACGTAGTCCCTTACACTTACCTGGAGTTTGAACGCCAATTAAACCTTGTCCGAAATTCTACACGTGAAATTATAGTTTTTGGCGGACGTGAGTGCTTAAACTTTTCACCTGACACCGCTTTATTACGACTTTTATTAGCCCAACAGGAACGAACCCACTTCTTTGTGATGACCGCCACCCTAGAAGGCAGACAGATTCTAGACTTATGGCACCCAGGCATCCTAGGCATTGTGGAACGCAACGCCACCGCTAAAAACTGGTTGGTATTGGCCGTACAACGCTTACAGAGCAAACAACAAGCCCGCATTGGGAGGCAAAACAGGACACTTGCACAAGCCAACCCTCCTTCTAAAGGATTCTTTGGCACCATGCGTGCCGCCTTCTTCAGCTTTTTCTTATAAGAACCAAAGGCTGGCATGATGCCAGCCTTTTTTTATGTAACCTGCGCCTACTGTAGCGCTTTCTTCAGATTTGCGTAAGCGGTACCGTATGGAAATACTTTTAGCCACTTTCTCTGCCCTCTTCTCTGTCATCAATCCGTTTGGGGCCATGCCCGTTTTCCTGACTCTTACCCAAGGAGACAACCCCGAGCGCCGCGCGCAATTAGCCAGACGCGCCTGCCTATACATGGTGCTTATCCTGGCGGTGTTCTTTCTGGCAGGACAAGCAGTCCTGGATTTCTTTGGGTTACGCATTCATGATCTGCGCATTGCCGGCGGTATCATGATCATGCGGGCAGGCTTTGAACTGCTCAACTCCAAGCCAGAGGAAAATAAAAAAATATCAAAAGACGTGGTAGAGGAAGGCTTAGAGAAGGAAGACATTTCCTTCACGCCGTTGGCCATGCCGCTACTTTCCGGCCCAGGCTCCATTGCGGTGGTCATAAGCTTGTACACAGAATCCTTGTCTTTTCTGGATATGGGTCTGACCATCCTAGCCATTGCGCTCATGGGGTTAATGACGTATGTGGTCCTTCTTTTCTCTCCTAAGTTGATGGTTTTCATGGGGAAAGCCGGTTTAGCAGCGCTTTCTAAAATAATGGGCTTTATTGTGCTGTCGCTTGGAGTAAGCTTTATTATTACCGCGTTAATTGCACTATTTAAATAATTTATAACAATAACAACAATATAATTATTTTTATATAAACTTTACATTCTATGCTCTTTTCAAATCTTCAACCACTGGAGATAGAACATACCTCTATTTAAATTTCTGATTCTCCTTTACAAATGCCACATGTCTAAAGTGAGGCTTTTACGTATCTTTGTGCTATGCAATTGAAGAATGACTTGCTGCTGCGCGCCGCGCTTGGGCAGCCTACAGAACGCACTCCTGTGTGGCTTATGCGCCAGGCAGGACGTATTTTACCAGAATATAGAGCCGTAAGAGAACGCCTTTCGGGCTTTAAGGAACTGGTGGAAACGCCAGAACTGGCCGCCGAAGTAACCATTCAACCGGTAGATTTGCTGGACGTGGACGCGGCCATCATCTTCTCAGACATTCTGGTAGTGCCAGAAGCTATGGGCTGTACCTATGAGATGATAGAAAAGCGCGGACCCATCTTCCCGAAGACCGTGAAAACGGCCGCCGATGTAGCGTCAATGCGCGTAGCTGATCCACATGAACACTTAGGTTATGTCTTGGATGCTATCAAAGTCACCAAGCGTGAGTTAAACGGTCGCGTACCTTTGATCGGGTTTGCCGGTGCGCCTTGGACCATCTTTGCCTACATGGTGGAAGGCAGCGGTTCCAAGACCTTCTCGCATGCCCGCAAGATGCTGTATGAGGCGCCAGAATTGTCTCATACCCTTCTTCAGAAAATCACCGCCACTACCATCGCCTATTTACAAGCCCAGGTAGAAGCCGGCGCCGACTTGATCCAGATCTTTGACTCATGGGCCGGTATTTTGCCGCCTGCGCATTACAAAGAGTTCTCGTATCGCTACATCTCTGAGATTTGCAAGGCCTTACCTAACGTGCCGGTGACGGTGTTTGCCAAAGGTGCTTTCTTTGCCATGGCAGATTTTGCCCAGCTGGACTGCCAGGTGATTGGCCTTGACTGGAACATGAACGTACAGGAAACCCGCCAGATTATTGGCGACAACAAAACATTGCAAGGTAACTTGGACCCATGTGCCTTGTACAATGACTTTGCGGGCGTGGAGCGCGAAACCAAGAAAATGCTGGACGCCTTTGGAGGAGACCGCCACATTGCCAACTTGGGCCACGGCGTGTACCCAGACACTGACCCTGAGAAGGTGAAATGCTTTATCCAGACCGTGAAAGAATACAGCCAGCGCTAATACGTTTTTGACCTGATTTCCAGAAAACAGCATAAAAACGGCCTGCCTCTCAACAAGGGGCAGGCCGTTTCATTTTATAAAACGAATGAGGTCTAGGCCTCGGCTAGGTATTTTTTAAGCACCGGGGATTTTCTGGCCTCTAACAGCAGTAGGTCGGCGTCAATTGGGACCACGCCCACATGCTCACAAACTAGACCGCCGCCCAAGTTTGCTAGTTCTGCCAAGGCGGGCAACGGCAAGCCCAAGGCCATGCATAAGGCGGCAATGCTCACCACCGTGTCTCCGGCGCCTGAGACATCAGAAATAGCTCTGATGTGGGCATCCAGGTAGGTTTTATCACCGGTTTCATTCTGGCAGAAGACGCCCCGCTCTGACAAAGTCACCAGCACATTCTCCACGCTCATCCGTTCCTGCAGCTGATTGACCGCCGCCTCAAATGCCTCATGGTGACTGTCCGTAAAATCAACCTTTAGGCCTTCCTTTAGTTCTTTGAGGTTGGGCTTGAACAGCGTGCAGCCGGTATAGGACAGAAAGTTCTTCTTCTTAGGGTCCACCACGGTGGGCACGCCTTTCGCCTTGGCGAGAGCCAGCAATTCCTGGATTACCTCGGTGCTGAGCACGCCCTTGTCGTAGTCCTCAAAGATGACCACGTCTGCCTTGTCCAGCAGTTTGGCAAAGCGCTCCACCAGGTGCTGATGCTCAGAGGGCGTCAGGTCTGTTTCTACTTCAGAGTCAATGCGCAACAGTTGCTGACCACCAGAGATGATGCGCTGCTTGACAGTAGTAGGGCGTTCTGGGCTGAGGACAATGCCCGCATCGGTCTGTTTTTGTTCCAAAAGGAGACGCACCAACGCCGCGCCTTCCATATCGTCCCCTACTACTGAGCACAAAAGTGGCGTGGCACCCAGGCTTTGCACGTTCAAGGCTACGTTGGCGGCCCCGCCCAAACGCTGTTCTACTTTTAGCCGGTTCACAATGGGAACAGGAGCTTCTGGTGATAGGCGTGAGGACTTCCCCCAGAGATAGGCATCTATCATGACGTCTCCCACCACCAGCACCTGCAATTGCCGGAAGCGCTCAAAAATAGACGTTAAGGTACTGTTGTCAGACATTTAAAAGAGACACAAGATATAAGACGCAAGACACAGGATTTTCTCAAATGGCTGAGATGTCCTGTGTCTTGCGGATGATGAATTTCATAAAATGGTTTAGGCCAATTTGGCCAGACTTGCTTTGATGCGCTCCAGAGCTTCTATCAACTTGGCGTCTGAGGCGGCAAAGGAGAAGCGAATGCACTGTGGCGCGCCAAAAGCGGCTCCGTCTACCAACGACACGTGCGCATCATTGAGCAGATACATGGCCAAATCATTGGCGTTGTTGATTTCATATTCACCAGTCTGCTTGCCAAAGTAATAACTCACGTCTGGGAAGATATAGAAAGCTCCTTCTGGGATATAGGTCTTAAAGCCTGGGATGTCTTTCATCAACTCCAACACCAGGTCTCTACGACGCAGATAAGCGGTGGTCATTTCCTCTGCTGAGGCTCTACCACCCTCCAGGGCGCCTACCGCCGCTTTCTGGGCAATGGAACAGGTACCGCTGGTGATCTGGCTCTGCATCTTGTCACAGGCATCTGCTATTTCTTTGCTGGCGGCAATGTAGCCCACGCGCCAGCCGGTCATGGCATAGCCTTTAGAGAAGCCGTTCACGGTCACCACGCGGTCTTTCACCGAGGCAAAAGAGGCCAGACTGTGGTGCTTGCCGGTAAAGTTGATATATTCGTAAATCTCATCAGCAATCACGTACACCTGCGGATGTCTCTCCAAGATGGCGGCAAACGAAGCTAACTCTTCTTCGGTAAACACAGACCCGGTTGGATTGCACGGCGAAGAATACATAACCAGCTTGGTATTAGATGTGATGGCGTCCTCAAACTGCTGGGCGGTTACTTTGTAGTTGTTTTCCAAGGCGCCCATCACCGGCACGGGAATGCCTTCGGCCAGTTTCACTACCTCTTCATAGCTCACCCAGTACGGCGAGAAGATCACCACTTCATCTCCAGGGTTTACTAGACACAAAACGGCGTTGGCAATGGATTGCTTGGCGCCTGTAGACACCACAATGTTTTCTGGACCATACTCCAAGCCGTTGTCTCTTCTCAACTTCTCTACAATGGCTTTGCGCAAGTCTGGGTAACCGGCCACGGGTGTATAGAACGTATACCCGTCATCAATGGCCTTTTTGGCGGCGTCTTTGATGTACTGCGGCGTCTGGAAATCAGGTTCCCCGAAGCTTAGGTTAATCACGTCCACGCCTTTAGCGGCCAGCTCGCGGGCTTTTTTGGCCATAGCAATGGTCTGCGATTCAGAAAGCGACGTGATACGGTCAGAAAGGTGGGTATAGTCAGTTGTTATCATTCCAAAAGGGGCATTAATGGATGTCCAAAAATAAATTTTTTGCCACAGAAGCCAAGCCACTAGACCATTGCTTTTGCAGAAGTCAATTCTACGCAAAAATACGCTGATTTGCCGCCCCCTCCTGCTTTTTATCAGATTACTTTTTAGTTAGGCAAGCAAATGGTTGTAAGGGAAAGGGCACGCAAGCCGTTTTTGGCCTGTTTTCTGCGAAATACCCCAAAAACGAGGCTATACCGAGCGGCCCAGACTCGACAGGTTTCTAAGCACAATGGAAAGGTCCGTCCAGGCGGTGTAGTCCTTGGCGTACACCACTTCCATCTGGCGGGCGGTGGCCTCGTCCATGATGGCTTTCTTGCCCTGGTCTATGGGTGACAGGACGCTGGGCCGGGTGTCTGAGGTGGCCGTGGCCTTTAAGCCCACCCATTCATAAATCCCCACCAGGCACGCCAGGCAGTTTTTAAAGAACTGTTGCTTCTCCGGAATCTGCCAAACCAAAACAGGTGACAGCGCCAACAGCCCCAGACTCATCAACGAGTTGAGGACCATCTTATTGCGCAGGTGGTACGGGTTGAGCAGGTTCACCTCAATGTGCAGGGCGTAGTAGTCGCCGCGCGTATTTTTAGACGAACTGCCAATGATGTAGGCGCTGTTCTCCGGCAGTATCTTAAACTCCAGGGAGCTGTTATGGATCTGCACCATCCATTCTATGATCTGGGAGACGGCCAAATCCTTGCCGCAGAAGATGACCTCGTTGATGCGATGTATCTGAATCACTTCCTTGATCTGCTGCAAGTCATGAGCGGTGTGTTGGGGTTCAAACTGAGCCACTGGGGCATGCGCGCCCGCCTGTTTTAACAAGGTAGCGGCACGTTTCACTTCTTTCTGACTGCCCACCACGGCAATACGCTTCACCTTCGGCTCCCCGAACCGCCAGTGGCCATACTGGGTCCAATGCCAGAACAAGCGCCAACTGGTCATTCCCGCCAAGCCAACCAGAACGCCCATGAGCAAATGTTTTTTGTGCTCAAGACCCGCGGTAGTGACATTAGAGAAGGCCATAATCAAAATACTGCCCACCAACATACCGCGAACCAATCGGTACAACCTGGTAGGCGGGTCATAGGCTCCACTGAACAGCGCCGCACCCAACCATACAGCAAAGTAGATGACCCAGGTTTTGGATTGAAGCGCCGGCATGGTGATGTCCAGTATCTCGGCCCCAGCATACAGCCCAACTCCCAAACACAAGCCGTCCACCAACAAAGGCAATAGGGCCTTCACCCCTCTTGCCGTAATAGACAAAAGAGCGCGCAGGTAAATGGCCAGCCGAATCAAGAAAGAATATACCTTAGCCTGCCGACCGCTGAAATGCTTTTCGGCGAAGATCATCATGGCGCGGTAGAACATGAACACGTAGTTCACGCTGGTCTTGCGCGTGCTTTCTCCTTTGTAATGGATGATGCGCGTCTCCGGGAAATAGACAACCTGATAGCCACCTTGCTTGATTCTATACGAAAGGTCAATATCCTCGCCGTACATGAAAAAGGTCTCGTCCAGCAAGCCCACTTTCTGCAGGGCCTCTGTGCGCATGAACATAAAGGCACCCGCCAGGATGTCTATCTCGTGAGTTTTATCATGCGCCAAGTGGCCCAAGTGGTATTGATTGAACAAGGCAGATTTTGGAAAGAGCGCTGCCAAGCCGAACACCTTGCTGAAGGCCACCCATGGCGTAGGAAGTCCGCGCTTGGATTCTGGTAGAAACTTACCGGCCCCGTCCATCATCTTCACGCCCAGCGCGCCGGCCTGCGGGTGCTGTTCCATGTATTGAAAGCAGCGCACAAACGTGTCTTCCTCCACCACCGTGTCTGGATTAAGGAGTAGCACGTATTTGCCCTGCGCTAGCCGAATGGCCTGGTTGTTGGCCTTGGAGAAACCCAAGTTGTCTTGGTTGGCAAAGAGAATCACCTCGGGGAAACGGCGATGCACCATCTCCACAGATCCGTCTACAGAGTTGTTGTCTACTACAAAGACCTCAGCGTTGAGGCCTTTCACCGCTTTTCTGACGGACAGCAGGCACTGCTCCAGAAAGTAGCTGACGTTGTAGTTAACAATAATGACGGAGAGGTCTTTCAAACCCAGAGGCGTTAGCAAAAAACAAATATCCAGAAATTTACCAAAAGGCCGGCATACTACCGTCCTGCCAGGGCACAAAAAAAGCAGGAACTTGCGTCCCTGCTCTTCTATCGTTTTTGGGGTGTTTTCTAGAAAAAGAGGCAAAAAACGCCTAGACTTGGCTGTAGGCCGTCCGGTCCAGAATGCTTCTACCCAGCGTAATCTCATCGGTGTACTCCAGTTCTCCGCCTACCGGCACGCCACGGGCAATGCTGGAGATGCGGGCAGGAAAGTCCTTGAGCTTGCGCGTCAGGTAGAAAGAAGTCGTGTCTCCTTCCATAGTCGGGCTCAGGGCCAAGATAATCTCTTTCACTCCCGAGGACGGGAGACGCTCCACCAAGGACTGTATCTTCAAATCTGCCGGGCCGATGCCTTCCAAAGGAGAAATGACGCCGCCCAGCACGTGGTACACGCCTTTGTACTGGGACGTGTTCTCAATGGCAATCACGTCACGCATGTCACTCACTACGCAGAGCAGCGAGCGGTCGCGCAAGGGGTTGGCGCAGATGCCGCACACGTCCTGGTCAGAGATGTTGTGGCAGGTCTTGCAGTACCTGATGCCCGTACGCATGCGCACCAAGGCTTCAGAGAGGCTTTTCGTATCTTCGGTTTCGGCTTTGAGCAGGTGCAACACCAAACGCAGGGCAGTTTTCTTACCCACGCCTGGCAACTTGGCCAGCTCCTCTACCGCGTTCTCAATTAGCTTAGAGGGAAAATTCATCCAGTCAGTTCAGGTTTAAACAATATCCGCTGAGATACCCCGGTCATGGATGGCCGTGCACATGGACTGTAGCTCTGTGAAAGAACCCAGCTTGACGGTGCACTTTCCTTTGTAATGGATAAGCATGGTACACTGTTCTGCCTGCTCCTGCGAGTGGCGACACACCTGCACCAAGGTGTTGATGACGTGGTCAAACGTATTGACGTCGTCATTGAACACCACCAGTTCACGTAGGTCGGTGGTCTCTTCCTCCAGCACCAATACGTCTTCCTGCTCCAGAATTTCAGTTAAAATGTCCATAACGCAAAGTTACATAGTAGACCTGAGTTAAAGAAGCACAACCTTTGTGGGCCTCAGCAAAAGTAAAACAGATAAAAAATGCCCGTTGTTCCTGAAAAACCAATACTTTGGACTTATTTTTGACCAGTTAAGCACTTACTAATCCTCTTACGCCGCAGGCACTTTACCGGAGGAAACCAGTATTTAATTCTACCCAAGACATGTACCAACCAACACTCAAAAAACTCTCTTTGTTGTGGTTTGCCGCCCTTCTGGTCCTACCCACGCTGGCCCAGAACAAGCAGCTCACCATGGAGGACGCCTTCCTCAATCCCAGCCTGAACCCTGCCAACCTGCGTCAGCTTACGTGGGTGCCGGGAACCGATGAGTATAGCTACGTTTCTGACAAAAACGACCAACTCCTGCGCGGCGGCATCAAGGACAACGCCAAGACCATCTTGACTGCCGCAGAAGTGAGCAGTGCCATAGAGAAAGCCGGCGGAAGCAAAATCTCCACCGTAAATGGCTTACAGTGGCTGAACAGCAATGAGGTATTCATTAACCAAAAAGGCCAGCTGTACCGCTTTAACATGCAAACCAAAACGGCGCAAAAATTCTACGCCATGGATGCGGCCGCGGAGAATGTGGATTTCGCGCCTAACAAACAGCGCTCGGCCTTCACTAAAGGCAACAACCTGTTCCTTTCCCAGCCCGGCACGGAGAACAAGCAAATTACCCAGGACACCAACGAGGCTATTGTAAACGGTCAGGCGGCGCACCGCTCGGAGTTTGGTATCACCAAAGGCATCTTCTGGAGCCCGAGTGGCAACGGCTTGGCGTATTACCGCATGGATCAGACCATGGTCACCGACTACCCGTTGGTGGACATTAGCACGGTGCCGGCTACGCTCAATAACATTAAATACCCTATGGCCGGCGGCAAGAGCCATCATGTGACCGTGGGCGTTTACAACGTGGCCTCTGGCAAAACCGTGTTCTTGAAAACCGGCGAGCCCGCC
Organism: Rufibacter sp. DG15C; assembly: GCF_001577755.1. Classification (NCBI taxonomy): domain Bacteria; kingdom Pseudomonadati; phylum Bacteroidota; class Cytophagia; order Cytophagales; family Hymenobacteraceae; genus Rufibacter; species Rufibacter sp. DG15C. The sequence goes on along the minus strand of NZ_CP010776.1, from coordinate 2,750,531 downwards.
GAGCAGTACCTGACCAACATCACCTGGAGCCCTGACGAGAAGCACATTTATGTAGCCGTGGTTAACCGTGCGCAGAACCAGATGTGGCTGAACCAGTATGACGCCGTTACCGGTGCCTTTGTGAAAACTTTATTTGAAGAGAAGAACGACAAGTGGATTGAGCCGGAACGCGGAATGTATTTTGTGCCCGGCAAGCCAGACCAGTTTGTATGGTTCTCTGAGCGCGATGGCTATGACCACCTGTACCTCTACAACACCAGCGGCAAGCTCATCAGTCAATTGACCCAAGGCGACTTCATTGTCAAAACTATTGTGGGCTTCAACCCGAACGGCAAAGAAGTCTACTATACCGCCACCGCTGAAAGCCCCTTGGAGCGCCACCTCTACTCTGTGGAATTATCTGGCGGCGGACGCATTGGCCGCATGACCCAGGGCAGCGGCGTGCACAACGTGACCCTCAGCCCGAAGGCGGATTACTTCATTGACAACTACAGCAGCCCAGTTACGCCGCGCACCATTAGAATTCTGGACACGGACAAGGACAAAGTAGCTAAGACCCTGTTGACCGCGCCAGACCCGCTAAAGGATTACGCTTTAGGCGAGACCACTGTCTTCCCCATCAAAGCCGAAGACGGAACCGACCTGTTCTGCCGCCTGATTACGCCACCCAACTTTGACAAGAGCAAGAAGTACCCGGTGGTGGTGTATGTGTACGGTGGTCCGCATGCGCAAATGATTACCAACAGCTGGTTGGGCGGTTCTAACCTCTGGATGCAATACATGGCCCAGAAAGGCTACATTGTGTTCACGTTAGACAACCGGGGCTCGGCAGACAGAGGACGTGCATTTGAGCAAGCCATTTTCCGGAACGCTGGCGTAGCAGAAGTAAGCGACCAGATGAAAGGCGTAAAGTACCTGAAATCACTGCCCTATGTAGACCAAAACCGTCTGGGCGTGCACGGCTGGAGCTACGGCGGGTTCATGACCACTTCTTTGATGCTCAAGCAGCCGGGCATATTCAAAGTTGGTGTGGCCGGCGGTCCTGTGATTGACTGGAGCTTCTATGAAGTCATGTACACCGAGCGCTACATGGACACCCCACAAGAAAACCCTGAAGGCTACAAAAACGCCAACCTACTCAACCACGTCAAAAACCTGAAAGGCAAGCTGCTCATGATTCACGGCACCGTAGATGACGTGGTGGTGTGGCAACACAGCCAGGCCTTCCTGAAAAAGGCCGTGGACGAGGGTGTTTTGCTGGACTACTTCGTGTATCCGGGTCATCCACACAACGTGGGCGGCAAAGACCGTGTGCACCTGTACAAGAAGGTCACTGAGTACTTTGACTTGCATTTGAAATAGGATTTCCATTTCTGGCATGTTTCCTGGAAATCAGGCCAAAAACAGATGCCATTAAAAAAGGCGCTTCTACTTTAGGAGCGCCTTTTTTATTTGTAGATACCGCTATGGCGAAAGCAATTTTGCCTCCTCCTAATTTGACAACTTCCTCCAAACTTTTAAAGAAATCAGGGCTTTCTATATAGGCGAAACGGCATTTAATTAACTTAGTGAAGCTTGCATTTTTTCTGTATCAATTGAAATTAGCCCCCGTAAGAAATGAGGTAATCACTTGAATTTGAGTACTCATTTAACATTGTAAGTATGGGAGTTTCATTAAAACCATTGAAGGAACAGGTAATTGTCATCACAGGCGCTTCTAGCGGCATTGGCTTGGCTACAGCCAAATCGGCGGCTAAACAAGGCGCCAAGGTTGTCTTGGCCGCCCGCAACCGCGAAGCCCTAGAGCAGATTGAGCGGGAAATTAGAAATGCAGGCGGAGAGGCGCGTCACTGCGTGGCAGACGTGGGAAGACAGGTAGAGGTACAATGGATAGTGGACGTGGCTATGCGGGAGTTCGGAGGGTTTGACACCTGGGTGAACGATGCAGGGGTTTCTATCTACGGCCGTCTGGATGAGGTCACCGATGAAGACAACCGCCGTCTGTTTGACACTAATTTCTGGGGCGTAGTCTATGGCTCTTTAGCCGCCGCCCGTCACCTGAGAAACAGAGGAGGCGCCATCATCAACGTGGGCAGTGAGGTGTCTGACGTGTCTATTCCGTTGCAAGGCATGTACGCGGCCAGCAAGCATGCCGTGAAAGGCTTTACAGATGCCTTGCGAATTGAATTGATGGAAGACAAAGCTCCGGTGTCGGTGACGCTCATAAAGCCCGCCGGTATTGACACGCCATACCCAGAACACGCCAAGAACTACACAGACAAGGCCCTCACCCTTCCCCCACCGGTATATACCCCCGAAGAAGTAGCCAATGCCATTTTGGAGGCGGCCACGCACCCGCACCGCGACATCATGGTAGGCGGCGGCGCCAAAGTGATGAGCGCCTTGAACAAGCGCTTCCCAGGCTTGATGGACTGGGTGAGTGCTAAGATGATGTCTGAGGCCCAGTTAGAAGACGGACCGGTCACCAACAGAAACGGTTCCTTGCACCGGCCTTCTACCGCCGGCGAAATACGCGGCCACCACAATGGCTACGTCATGAAAACCAGTCTGTACACCCGCGCAAAAACCAACCCGGTAAAAGTGGGCGTTTTGGCCTTGGCCGCCGGAGCCGCCGTGTTGGCTTTGGTCAACAGCAACTCCAAAAAGAATGGCGTAAAAACATCCTATAACCACGCTGACTTGGATGATTTGAGTAATCTTCAAAACCGAGAATTCATCAACACCCAGGATGTTCAAAATACCCTTCGGTAAGTAGACATTCTGCTTTTTAAAGGGCTTCTGCTTTCTAGCGGAAGCCCTTTTTTATTGAACGGCATTCCAACTCTTACTTTCCGTTTTTGGCCTGTTTTGGAGAAAATAAGGCAAAAACGAATGGCCATGTATCTCTGCCTAAGATTTTTACATTGAAGATTAATGTCTATTTTTCGAAATAAGAACTACACCTCACCAAACAAATAAACTATGATGAAACGCACATACTTCTGGGCCATTCCCTTGAGCCTTTGGATTTTAGCGGGTTGCCAATCTGGAGGCACCAAGGAAACCACTTCCACCACCTCTACGGCTAAGACTGCTGGGTCAGAAGTCACCCTGGACAGCTACAAAACCTACGTGACTGCCATTGCCGCTGATGACATGGAAGGCCGCAAGCCTTTCACCAACGGCGAGAAGAAAACCCTGGCATACCTGGAGAAAGAAGCCAAGGCGCTAGGACTGGAACCGGGCAACGGCGACAGTTTCTTGCAGGAAGTGCCCATGGTGGAAATCACCTCTACCGCGGCGCCCACCATGACCGTGAAGGGCAAGCAGACCCTGACCTTGAAAGGCTTGGAAGACTATGTGGTGTGGGCCAGACGCCCCGATGCGAACGTGACCATCAAAGACACCGAACTGGTGTTTGCGGGCTTCGGGATTGTGGCACCCGAGTACAAGTGGAACGACTACGCCGGCCTGGACGTGAAAGACAAAATTGCCGTAGTAATCGTGAGTGACCCGGGCTTCTACTCCCAGGACACTACCTTCTTCAAAGGCAAGACCATGACCTACTATGGCCGCTGGACCTACAAGCTGGAAGAGGCCGCCCGCCAAGGCGCCAAAGGCTGTCTGATTGTACACGCCGACGAACCCGCCGGCTACGGTTTCAAGATTGTGCAAAACAATTGGAACACCTCCAAGTTCTACCTTGCGCCCAAAGGCAAAGACGTACACCGCAACGCCATGGAGGGCTGGATTACCACACCAGTCGCCGAGAAGCTGTTTGCAGCCGCCGGCAAGAACTACCAAGCAGAGCTGGCCCGTGCCGCTAAGCCTGGTTTCAAAGGCGGACCTTTGGGGTTGACCGTGAGCACATCGTTACAAGCCAAGGCCAAGTATGACAAATCGTACAACTTCATCGCCAAGATTACCGGAGATAAACGCCCTGAGGAGGCCATCGTCTATTCGGCGCACTGGGACCACCTGGGCATCGGTAAGAAGAACGACCAGAACGACAGCATCTACAACGGCGCCGCCGACAACGCCAGCGGGACCGCCGGTCTACTGGCCGTGGCCAAGGCGTTCAAAGACAGTGGGCAAAATCCTGACAGAACCGTGGTGTTGTTGTCGGTGACCGCCGAGGAGCAAGGTTTGCTGGGGTCGGCGCACTACGCGGACAACCCCACATTCGCCAAAGAGAAAACCGTGGCCAACCTGAACATGGACATGCTCAACCCTTACGGCGCCACCAAAGACATTGTATTGATTGGCATGGGGCAGTCTGAGTTGGAAGAGATGCTAGCCGAGGAAGCCAAAAAAGCAGGCCGTTACATTGCCCGCGACCCTAAGCCCGAGGCCGGCCTGTACTACCGCTCAGACCACTTCAACTTCGCCAGGACAGGCGTACCGGCCTTGTTCACCGGCATGGGCACCGACCATATTGCCCTAGGCAAAGAGAAAGGCAAACAACTGCTGGAGGACTTCACCACCAACATCTACCACAAGCCCAACGACCAGGTCAACGAGGCCTTCAAGATGGACGGCGCCGTAGCAGACTTACAGCTTCTGTACCAGTTGGGCAGACGCCTGGCCTTCTCCAATGAGTGGCCGCAATGGAAAGCCGGTTCTGAGTTTAAAGCCGTAAGGGATAAATATATGCCGAAGAAGTAAACAAAATACTTAGGTATGAAGTCCTCTTCTCATTCCCTTTTGTCATCCTGAAAGGACCTTGTGGGCAAGTTGTAAATGCGCTTGCTAAAAATGAAAAGCCAACCTCCGTTATTACGAATGTAAAGTACGGTTTCATAGCCTGCGTATATCTAGTTTTCCCACAAGGTCCTTTCAGGATGACTAAGAGGGAGTTCAGGGTTGGTAAATGATTTAAATTCGTTTTTAGCCTCTTTTGCTGAAAACAAGCCAAAAACGGTTCGGGCTGCATCTACCCTAGAGTCAGCCCGAACCGTTTTTATTAGCGCTCAGATTTAAAACAAAGCTGTCTGTTGACCTGCCTTCATTTCAACCGGGCTATGTTCCCGCTCTAAATCCAACAGCCATTTCTTGCGCCACAAGCCGCCGCCGTAACCCGTAAGGCTTCCGTCTTCGCCAATAACGCGGTGACATGGGATTAAAATGGAGATGCGGTTCATGCCGTTGGCCTGCGCCACCGCCCTGATGGCACCCAGGTTGTTCAAGGCGATGGACTGCTGTTTATAGGAGCGCGTGGTCCCATATGGAATTTCCTGCAACACCTGCCATACCTGATTCTGAAAGGCCGTACCCGGGGTAACTAGAGGAACGGTAAAGATTTGCCGCTTTCCGGCAAAATACTCTTCCAGTTCTTGGTTCAGTTGCGCAAAATAATGGCTCTCGCCTTGCACCAGGGTGCCGTTCAAAAGCTTGGTTAGTGCCTTGAATTCAGTTTCCAGCATGCGGCGGTCGGTGAATTCTAGTAGGCAGATGCCTTCTTCCACGGCGCAGGCATACATGGTGCCCAAAGGCGTCTGTAAGCGGGTGAGGTGAATGATGCGCTGCTCTTTGCTGAGCGACGGAGCCACGCCAAAAATAGACTTGAAAGAATCTGTAAAGCCGCTCAAGGAGTCATAGCCCGAGTCAAAGGCTACGGCCGTCACCGCCTCGCCGCTCTGTATTTTCTTGAACGCCGAGTTGATGCGGCACATGCGCTGGTAGGCATGGAACGTGATGCCGTGGTTCTTCAGAAACCAGCGCCTAATCTTGCTGGGCTCTATGCCGCGTTGCTCCAAATCCCAATCCTTGAACTTGATAGAAGGGTCTTGGTTAATCTCCTGCAGAATCTCCTGGATGTACGAGGGCGTCTCCCCCATCTTCTCCAGCGGCGAGCATACCTTGCAAGGACGATACCCGTGCAGAATGGCCTCTTTGGTCGTCTTGAAGAACTCCACGTTTTCGCGTTTGGGTTTGCGCGCCGTGCAGGTAGGCCGGCAGAAGATGCCCGTGGTTTTTACGCCCGCAATGAACGTCCCTTCATAACTGACGTCCTTGGCCACCAGGGCCTGGTAGAAGATTTCATCTGAGGTCTGGAGCGCGGTATTCATATCAATACAAAGATGTGAAAGACTTGGTAGTATTTATAGCCTGCATTTGATTTTCCATGTGCTGATAGACTGCTTGGTGGCCGAAGTTACCCATGCTCACCCGCTTCACGCCGCCTTGCTCTAATTCCTCAAAAGGCGCCAGGGTGGGCAGGCTCATCACGTTCACAGGCAAGTGGATAGCGGCAGTTATCTGGCGTATGTCTTCTGAGCGCACTAAGCCTGGCACAAAAATACCATCTGCTCCGGCGGCCTGGTACAGACCCACTCTATAAAGCGTTTCTTGCACCGCGTCTTCCAGGCCAAGCAAAAAGGCGTCTGTCCTGATGTTCAAAAACACCTGCACCTGCTTTTGGTCAAGCAACTGTCTCACCTGCTTCAGCTTTTGGGCAAAACTTTCGGCGGGCTGCAGGGTACGGGCACCCAGCACGGTTGAGTCTTCCAGATTGATGCCTACCACCCCAAGTTGGTGCAGTTGGGCAATGTTCTCTGCTATCTCTTCGGCGGTTTCTGCATAGCCCGTTTCTATGTCTACAGTTACTGGCAGTTTTACGCACTGCACTATTCTGGAAACCATGTAGACCAACTCAGAAAAAGGCATCTGTTCTCCATCTTGATAGCCCAAGGAATGCGCAATAGCGGCGCTGGAAGTCCCGATGGCCTTGAAGCCGGCTTTCTCCAGGGCCTGCGCGCTGGATACGTTCCAAGCGTTACCCAACAGGAAAGGTTCTGGTTGTTGATGAAGCTGTAAGAAGGTGGTATAGTGGCTCATAGCGTATTAGATTATACTACAAAACAAGCCTTTCCACCATCCCTCCACAACCGAAAAATTAACAACTATATTTTTTTACAGCCGCCGCTTTTGCCCTGGTTTCTGGAAAACAGCCCAAAAACGAAAGAGAGCAACACCTTTGGTGTCGCTCTCTTTCTAATTAGGTTTTTAAATTTAAATAGCCATCGCCTTTTCTTTAAGCCAAGCTAATTCTTCTTCAGTTAAGTGCGGTCCCAGCTTTTCCACCACGCCCTGGTTGTAGCTGTTGAGCCATTGAATATGGTGTTTTTCCAGCAAATCCTTATTTACCGGTGCCGTGTCAATGATAAACTGAGTCAGGGTCTCAAAGGTATAGAACTCGGCAAACTCGTTTACTTCATCGACAATGGTCAGCACCAGGTTCTCTATGCGGATGCCATAGCGGCCCGGGCGGTAAATTCCGGGCTCTACTGAGGTAATCATGCCCAGTTCAATGTCAATGGGCGTAGGGGTGGCGTTGAAGACATGCGGGCCTTCGTGCACGTTCAGGAAGAAGCCTACGCCGTGGCCGGTGCCGTGGCCGTAGTTGCGGGCGTGGTCCCAGAGCGGCTTGCGGGTGATGGCGTCAATCTGGTAGCCGCGCGTGCCCTTCGGGAAGCGGGCCGTGGAGCCGTCAATCATGCCTTTCAACACCAGCGTGTAGTCGGCTTTCTCTTCTTCGGTGAGTTTGCCCAAGGAGATGACGCGGGTAATGTCTGTGGTACCCGTCTGGTATTGCCCGCCCGAATCCAGCAGGAACAATCCTTCGGCTTTGAGCGGCACGTCGCTTTCTGGGGTAGCTTTATAGTGGGGCAAAGCGCCGTGCTCTCGGTAGCCGGCAATGGTGTCAAAGCTTTCGCCCACAAAACCGTCCTGCTCTGCTCTAAAGGCGCGTAGTTGGTCGGCCAAAGAGATTTCGGTGATTTCTGTTTTGCCCAGGTTCTCTTCCAGCCATTTAAAGAAACGGGTCAAGGCTACGCCGTCTTTCACCATAGTGATTCTGGTATTGGCCGCCTCTACTTCGTTCTTCACCGCCTTTAAGACTGTGCTTGGGTTGGTGTCCTGCACCACGCCCATTTGGGTAGGCACTTGTTCAAACAAGGCCTGGCAGGTACGTTTCGGGTCCAGGAAGATGGTAGAAGAAGCAGGTAGTTGGCTTAGGGCGTTGGCCACTGCGTCATAGGCCTGCAAGGTTACGCCAGCTTTCTCTAAGCGTGCTTTGTCCTGGTCTGTGAGCTTAACGTCGTCAATAAATAGAACGGCCTTGTCCTGGCTTATCAGCGCGAAGCTCAGCACCACCGGATTGGCTTTCACGTCGCTGCCGCGCAGGTTAAAGAGCCAGGCAATGTCATCCAGGGAAGAGATTAAATGATAATCCGCTCCAGCCACTTTCAACGCTGAGCGCACCTCCTGTAGTTTTTCTTCTGCAGATTTGCCGGTGATTTTCTCATCCAGCAAAAAAGCCGGCGCCGTAGGCAAGGATGGTCTGTCAGCCCAGACGGCGTTCAGGAAATCATGCTGTCCGGCTAACTGAATGCCGCGGCTGCCTAGTTGCTGTTGCAGAAGCTGGGCCAATTGCAAAGACATGAGGCGCCCGTCAAACGCCACGGTCTCCCCTTTTTTCAGGCGGCTGCCTAGCCATTGAATGTACTCGGGGCTGTGCTGCACTTTCAGTTTCACCAATTCAAAACCGAAGCCAGCCAATTGCTCTTCGGCCTGCTCAAAATAGCGGGCATCGGTCCAGAGGCCGGCAAAGTCTGGCGTTATCACGAGCGTGCCCGCCGAACCGGTAAAGCCCGAGGCGAAGTAAATGCCCTTGTAATAGTCGGGTAGGTACTCACTCATGTGCGGGTCCGCCGAAGGGATGATATACGCATTCACGCCCTGCTCCTGCATCTGTTGCCGTATGCCGGCTAATCTATCTGTATGGCTCATAATCTCAAGTCTGTTTGCGGCTCAAATTACATAATAGAGACACAAGATGTAAGACACAGGACGCAAGACTTCAATTTTTGCCAGACTTTAGATGCAAGATTCAAGACATTAAACTTCTTTGAAGCCCATAGAGAAAGTAGCTCAAACTAACTTAAGCAAAAGCAAACCAACCACCATTTGCAAGAATTTCGCCTCATTACCAAGCCACTATGAACGCTTTTGCTAACAAACCCGTACTTTTGCTAAAGATTTGAGCGAAGCCTATTTATCAGAGGCTTTCCCAATTATTAATTCTTAATTATCAATTTTTAATTAATAGCATGCCCGTACCTTCTGCCCCGTTTAAACAGGCGGTGAAAAAGCTAAGTGAGAAAGAAAAGGAAGCCCTGATTCTGCGGTTGGTGCGCAAAGACGCCGAAGCCTATGACACGCTGGCCTATGAGCTGCTGGATGAGATTACCCAGGAGACCGTATTTGAGCGCAGTTCTGAGGCCATCCATGAGATTCTGTTCACCGTATCCGGGAGAAGCCTGAGCAAGGCCTTGAGTCGCGGCATGAAAAAGGTAACCCAGGAAATTGCCCGCTACCAACGCATTACTAAAGACCGCAAAGGCGAGATAGAACTGCACATCTACACGTTGCAACTCATCTTTGACAATTTCACAGGACAGTTTGAGAGCGTTTACAAAACCTTTTATGTAGCCACGGCGCGCATGGTGTTGCGCACCATCATGCTCATTAGAAAGCACCTGCACGAAGACTACCACCTAGAGTACCAGGACACGCTCAATATGTTTCTTGAAGACTTGAACGGCCGCAGCAAACGCCGCCAACTGCCGTTTAACTTGCCTATGGAGTTTGAGGTGGATTGAGTTGTAAGACGCTAGATCTAGATATTAGACGATAGACAATAGACTTGTAAATGTCGTTTTTGGCCTGTTTCTCGGAAAACAGGCCAAAAACGACATTTCTTTTTCAGGCCTCCCTAAATAATAGATAGCAGGAACTAGAAGAGTCTTCAGGAATACTTAACCAATTGAGTAACTTGTGCTCATAATCTTCTGAATGCCCTTTATGCCGCTTCGTTTTTGCCCTGATTTCCGGAAAATAGCCTTAAAACGGATTTCCTTCAGCCTGTTTCTTTCTCTAAGTCTCTCACCAACCATCACCTTCGCGCAAACGGCCACGCCTACCCATGTCTACAAAAACTTGGCGTTGGAGGGCGGCGGCATCAGGGGTATTGCGTATGGCGGCGCGCTGGCAGAACTGGACAAACGCGGGTTTTTACAGCCCATTGAGCGTATTTCAGGAACGTCCGCAGGGGCTATTCAGGCGTGTTTGTTAGCAGTAGGGTATTCACCGCAGGAAATCACCAAAGTAACCTTTGAGACGCCCGTTCAGAAGTTCGCAGATGGGCGGTTCCTGTTCATCGGCGGCTTCACGCGCATGGCCAACCGCTACGGCTGGTACCGCGGCGAAAAGTTCACACAATGGATCTCTGCCCTCATTGAGAAACGCACCGGAAACGCCGATCTTACCTTTCAGGAACTACATGCGCTGGCAGGAAAAAACGGCTATAGAGATTTGTACATTACGGGCACCAACCTATCCCGGCAACGCACTGAGATTTTCAGTCATGAGACGTATCCTAACATGCGCGTGAAGGACGCGGTACGTATCTCCATGTCCATTCCCATGTTTTTTCAGGCGGTATTCATGGACAGCACCGGTAAAGTGTACCCAACGCCGCAGCCCAACCATGTCACAGACGTGATGGTAGACGGCGGCGTGCTCATGGATTTCCCCTTGCTAGTGTTTGACCACCCCAAATATTTCGCTGCTGGAGCATCAGCAGAAATGCCCAAGACCCGGTTCATTAACCCAGAGACCATTGGCATACGCCTGGACCACGAAGAGCAGATTGCCTATGACTTGGAGCGGAAAGGACTGGCACCCAACTCTATTGATTCCTTCACAGATTACATAAACGCCTTCTACCGTATTGTGGCCGAAAACCTGAACCGCCATGAGCTTACCCCCGCCGACTGGGACCGGACGGTGTCTGTGAGCACGGCAGGTTTCGGGCCTAAAATCAAGCGATTGTCTGAGAAGGACAAGCAGACTTTGCTGGAGAGCGGCCGTAAAGGAATGCTGCAGTTCTTTGCCAACTGCGAGTAGTTTTTCACCTAAGTTTGTCCTCTATAGTTCTATTTTGTTTAACCCTGCATGGTTGGTTCACGTTGATATGAGTTGAAAACCAAAACCACCAATATGCCATCAAACGAAAACAAGAAAATTGTTGCGGTTCTAAGAGAACTCAACGAGTTTGTCCATGACGGGATGGAAGGCTACGAGCGCGCCGCCCAGGAAACCAAAGATGACTTGCGCAGAGACATCTACCGCAAATTCTCTCAGCAGCGTTTGGCGTTTGCCAATGAATTGAACATGATCATTCAGCGCCACGGCGGAAGCCCAGAGCGTGACACCACGGTCAAAGGAAAGCTGTACCGCCAGTGGATGGACTTTAAAGCTGCCTTGACTGGCCGCGACGAAGATGCCATTTTAGGCTCCAACATATATGGCGAAGAGTGGGCCCAGAAAGCCTACCGTGACGCCTTAGACCATGAACTGCCGTATGACGTGCGTGGCACTATCTTGCGCCAGCGCGAGGCTTCTTCTGAAGTATTGCAACGTCTGCACCAGATGCGGGGCTCATCTTCACCAGATTCTTTCTATCAGGGAGACTACTCCAGCAACGGTTCTTCAGCCCAAGGGCTTACGCCTTTAAAGACGGCTTTGTACGCCGCGGGTGCCGCCGCAGGAGCCGCTTTGGTATATGGATTGATCACCAAGCGCATACCAACGGATAAATTGATGGCCGGTATTACCAGCCTAACCAAAAACATTGACCTGTCTGGTCTGGGCAAGAAGGAAGGCTCTAACGGGTCTACTGCCGGCTCTACCGGAAAAGGCACTTCTAGCAAATCTAAGAAGGCATAAAGAAAAGCGGCGGGCAATGCCCGCCGCTTTTCTTACCTTATCCTATAACACATTCACTATATCTTTTTAGAACCTAAACCCTATGGAGCCTTTAAAGCCATGGTTATAGGTTTTATAATCTGCTCCCTCGTCCACGGTGGTTAAGCCCATGTCATAGCTTCCGCTCAGGTTTAAGCCATTGGCAAACTGGTAGCCCAGTCCGGCGGCCATCCCTACGTCTATCTGGCGTTGCCCCATGTCCCAGTCAAAGTCATTGTTGTAGGCAGAAATACCCAAAGCCCCTGCGCTCACGTTAAGCTTGTTGTTCACCAGTAGGGACACCTGCGGCCCGGCAAACAAATTCAAGCCCCCAGCTACATACAGCTTGGCCAGCAAAGGCACCTCTATGTAATCTGATTTGTTGGTGACGGTAACCTTGGCGTTCATATACTCACCTGCCTTGCCTGGCACGGTCCCTTCCAGCACCATCCCTTTTTGTGCGTACTGCACGCCCGGTTCAAACTCAAAGCCTGCACCCAGGGGTATGCTCACATACATGCCACCATGGAACCCAGGGCGCATCTTGGTCTTCACGTTGCCGTCTGTAAACTCCAGCATGTCGTTGACGCTCTTCATGGTTTCGCCTTGCCAGCCGGCCATGCCGTAGCCGCCTCTAAAGCCCACTTTCATGCCCCCGTCCTGGGCAAATCCTTCGGTCACTACGCCGGCTACCAACGCCAATGCCGCTACTAGTATCTTTTTCATCTGGTATAGATTTATCATGTTTTTGAACACCTGCGTTCTTGCCGTGTTTAAATGAAAAACCATGCCAATTTGAAAAACCTATATTCTTATGGAGTTGGTTTGGTGGCATCAAAACCCTTCTATCTCAATGCAGAGGCGCTTTTCACCTTTCAGAAAAAGACATAAAAAAACCCAACCTGGAGAGAGGTTGGGCATATAGGTGAAAAGAAATTGCTATTACAGCTTAGTCAGCTCTACGTCTTGCCAGAAACCCATTGCTTTGTCTTTGGGTCCCACCAGAATGTCAACTCTGTTTCTGATTCTGCGGTGCATGGCATCTCTTACTACATATATGCCATCTAGTTCTTTTGAAATACCTGTTACCTTCACAGAGTCGCCATAATCAAAATCTCCTCCCCATCTAGTAAGCAGGTTGCGGGACAATGCCAGCCAACGATGCTTCTTGGGGTTCTTGGGATTAATGCGGGAACCATCTGCGGTGATCAATGGGGAATCATCTGTCTGCGCGGCCTCTGGATGATAGATAGAGGCATCTACTTCAATGATTTCTGGAGCGGGAGCTGCTTCCACTACGGGTGGTGCAGGAAAAGAGACAACTCTAGCGGGTACCGGCTTGGCTGGGGCCGGCGTGGTAGAGCCGGTAATCTCTTTTAGAAACGGAAATAAAATGAGCAGTAATAATCCATACGTGTGGTTCTTAACCATGCTTTCTTAATTGGTGGAACATCGATTTAAAACTCTATGCTCTTTAACGATTTAAAGAACATATGGTTATTTATCCAAGAAAACACGGTATAATACCTTGATAAACAGGGATTAACAAAATATTCCCATCCATTTGCAGCTATGCAATTGAATGGGAATATCCTATAAATTATCTATTATTTTATAAAGGAATTTGCTTATCTAAAAGCTGAACGGCGTTCAACACAGTCTCCACAGACTTAAGGTAAAACGGCTGGTGGATGTTCTTGAATTCATCTGTCTCTTTGTGGTAGTGCGGATGGTCCTCCACCCCAAAATACACAAACGGAATCTGCTTTCTATGGAAGCTGCCATGGTCTGACTGCAAGGTCCAGTCATCGTGCCCTTGCTCTGGCCTATCGTGCCCCTGTTTCAGGGTGAGTCCCTCAGGGGTTTTAACTTGGTCTAGGATGGGTTTTAACCACGGGTAATGGAACGTGCCCGCCGCATACAACTCATTCTTAGCCGAGATGCTGAGCATGTCCATGTTCACGTTCAGGAGGATTCTTTCCTTAGCGATGGGCAGGTTTTCTACAAATGCTTTTGAACCAGCCAGGCCCTGCTCCTCGGCGTCAAAGGCCACAAAATAAAGCGTGTGCTGTGGCTTCTGGGCATTGAAATGGGTAGCAATGGCCAATAAAGCACCTATCCCAGAGGCGTCATCATCCGCGCCGTTAAAGATGATCCCATTACGAGTACCCACGTGGTCATAGTGTGCCGTAATGACAATCACTTTCTCTGACTTGCCCGCAATGGTGCCTATGATGTTAGACCCAGGCGTCTGCTCTTTGGTAGCCCTAGAGGTAAACTGAAAGGGTTGCAAAATGGGCGTCAGTCCTACCTCTTTGAAGCGTTTCATTAAGTACTGCTGAGCTTTGGCGTGACCAGGCGTGTTGGGCAGCCTGCCGCCCATGGAGTCGGCGGCCAGGATCTCAACGTCCCGCAACACCTGGGAGCTTTGGTAGCCCTTCTGGGCGCAGGAAGATACACTAAGGGCGCACAGGGCCACGCCCAAAAACCAATGGCCTACAGAAAATGATGATGGCTGTTTCATGGTCTGGAAGATACTGCAAAAACTAGTATAGCCCAACGCATGCCCTCAAATCCATCACCGTTTTTAGGCTCTTTTCTGGAAAACAGGCCAAAAACGGAAAACCAACCCACCAATCACAAAAAAAACGCGCCCCGTGAGAGGACGCGCTTCTGAAAATATACATTCTAAAACCAGTGTGCTTAGGTAGTCAAGACTCCCACGCGTTTGCCATCTTTGTTGAGCAGCAGACCGTCTGTGGTCACAAAGATGGACGGCAGATACTGACTCTCTAGAACATAAGGAAAGTTAGGGCTTCCGGTTTTCTGCAGCTTGCCAATTACCTGAAAACCGTCTTCGGTCTCTCGTACTACGTTGTAGGCGGTGGTCACGAAAATCAATTCTTCAGGAGCATTTTGCAGCTTCACCTGACGCAAAATGTGCTGCGCGTTCATTTTAGAAGCGGAGGCTCTTCTGGCGGTTGGGGCCGGCGTGGCAGCCATGGCCGCTGACCGCGAAGGCGCTGCCACAGAACGAGTAGGCGTACCGGCTTTGGAACTGGCCAGAATCTGGCTTTCGGCGTTGCGCCAGCCTTTGTTGATGGCGGCTAAACGTGAGTTCCTGCCTGGGTGCGTACGGCTGTCATAATCATCTGCCAATACTTTGATGGCAGCCTGGGTCTCGCTTAAGCTGGCACCCATTTTCCGCAACACAAACCCAGAGAACTCATCGGCTTCTAGCTCATCATTGATATTGCTGCCGCCTTGGTTCAGGGTATGGCCATTCAAATGGTGACCCATCTCATGCGCCAAAATGCTGATGCCCGCCCAGTCTGTGCGCACGGCGTTGTTCACCGCGCTTAAGAAACGCTCATTGTACAAGATATAGCGCTTGCCATTGATGATAGTGGCCGCGGCATTGGGTACGTTGGCGGCTCTTACCTCAAAGCGAGGCTTTAAGCCAATGACGTCAATAATCTCAGCAATCACGTCACGGGTGTCTGCCGGGGTGGAAGAGAAGGCAACAGATCCTTTCTTGGCCTCGGCCACAGACGGATTTGTCACTGCGGCACCAGCAAGCAGTATGCTGGTGAGTACTGTTAAAAGAACCTTTTTCATATGCGTTTCCATCTATTGTAAAACAGAGGAGGTGGGTAGAAAATTCAACGCCTCTGTCATAAATCTTATTGTACCCAGTATATAGCAAGTTCTCTGCCAACTTTTAAAATACGCGCTTTAAACCAAGATGGGTGCCGCTGTTTCCAAACTATTTTTCTAGTTCCAGACAAGGCACAAAAAAGCCCTTGGCTTGCCACCAAGGGCTTTTCTAATTAATAGTTGTTCTCTGAGTTGGCGTCGCCGTCATTGGTATCGCGCTCATCCAGGGAGTTCTCTGAGGAGAACCGTGACGTATTGTCAAAGTTCTCATCCTGCTTGGTGGAGTCGTAGCCGGTCATGGAGCGCTTGTAGGTGTCATTGTCGCTTTGGCTTTCACGGTCGCGCTCTGTTTGTTTGCCTTGGTCGGTTCTTAATACGGACTTGTTGCTGTCTGGATCGTTTACTGGTTTATGTGGATCTGGCATGGTGTGGTTTGCGTTAGGTAAAACAAATGGCTAACAAAGCCGATGTTCTTTTTACTTGCCAAGCCAGCAAAGGGTTATGCCCAAGGCAAAAACGGCCTAACAAAAGAGAGGCACCTTTGGGGCGTCTCTCTTTTGTTACTAGGTTATATGACAGCCTATCTCATGGCCTTGCGTTCCAAGTCCGTGAGGAGCTTTAAAAAGGCCTCGGCGATGTCTTCTATCTCCCGCAGGCCTTCAATGGCTTCTTCTTGCTTGCCGGCCTTGTACAGGTGGTACAGGTGGCGGGCGGTGTCATGCAATTGGTCATGCAAATGATCTAGTTGGCGCAGCTCTGGGCTGTCCCCTAACTGCGGAAAGGCCACTTGCTTGATCCATTGCCCCAACGCACAGGCATTGTTGGTGATGACCGGCTCTGGGTCTATGGAAGCGCCATACAGCAAGGCCCGCAACTTAGATTTAAACAGCACATGCTTGATCCTGGCCTGCTCAAAATCCTGACTGCTGATGGGTTGTTGTGTAACTCTGTTCTCTATCACGTACTCCTTCGGGTTAAAAATCTCTACAAAGGTAAGGCTTGCCTGCTCACTTAAGTTCCTTGATTACCTTTCTTTAAACCCGGCAAAGGTCGTTTTTGGCCTGATTTCTGGAAAACAAGCTAAAACGATTTAATACTCATTGTTCTGTGCCGCCGCTTTCTGGTTAGGCGCGTTGAGCACTGACTGGGTGAGCTCAGTTTCGCTTTCATAGCCCCGCACCCGCTCTTTGCCAATGCCGCCCGGTCCCGGCAGAAAATGGTTTATGACGCCCATCAAGTCCGTCACCGCCCCCGGAAACAAGCCGTGCAGGGTACTCATGAGTTTGGCGTTCAACCCCAGGGTCTCCTCAGATTTTCCGTAGCGGGCGGCGTCCATGATCTTACGGGCGGCGTCCTCGGCGGCCAGGGAGATGAGCGGGTTGGCGTCTAACAGTGCGAAGGCGGTGTATTCCTTTTCATGCTGCCCTTTCATGTAGGCGTTGCGGGCGCTGCCGGTGCGCATAAGCCCTGGGTTGATGGTAGTCACGTAGATGCCGTACTGTGACAGTTCTGACCTGAAGCCTTCAGACATGCCTACCAGCGCAAACTTGCTACCGCTATAAGGCACCAGGTGTGGTACGCTTACCTTGCCCCCAATAGAAGCGATGTTGACAATACGGCCCTCGCCGCGGGCTTTCATGTCTGGGATGACCTCCAGCATGGTGTAGAGCGCCGCCCAGTAATGGATGTTCATGGCCTCCTCAAAGTCTGGCACGTCCATCTCTTCCAGCGGCCCCGCCGAGATGACGCCCGCGTTGTTGATGAGCACCTCTACCGGTCCCAGCTTTTCCTTGATCTCAGAAATCATACTTCTGACTTGCTCGCGGTCGCTTACGTCACAGTTGAAGCCCAGCACGGTGGTTCCTCCTTCTCTAAGTTCGGCGCAGGCCTTGTCCAATTGGTCTTGCGTGCGGGAACAGATGGCAATCCTGGCGCCCTGCTCCGCGAACATTCTAGCCAGCACCAGGCCCAGTCCCCTACTACCCCCGGTGATGAGAACCGTACGATCCGTAAATGAGAACTCACGTTTACTCCTCAATGCGGAGCGCAACAGGAACAGGCTACCAATACCGGCGCCTGCCAATAACAGGCTGTTTTTTGTTTTCTTTTCCATATAGGTTACTTCTTTAATTCTTTGAGATAGGCGGCCACGTCAATGCCTTCGCCTAGAACTGGTTTGAAAATGTCTCCCAGCTTTTTGACCCGCTCCGGCACGTTTTTAATGGTGAACTGCGAAGGGTGCAGGCCATTCTTGACTTCTTTCCATTGCAGCGGCGTGGACACCGTTGCCCCGGCGCGGGGCCGTACGCAATAGGGCGCCGCAATGGTCTGCGCAATGGCATTCTGCATGTAGTCAATGTAAATCTGGTTACGCCGCTCTTTGGGACTGCGCTCCAGGCTGGTAAGTTTGGGCAGACGCTCATGTACCCTTTGGGCAAGCAGCAAGGCCAAATCCTTGACTTGGTCAAACGGGAATTTAGCGGCCAGCGGCACGTACAAATGCATGCCTGTAGCCCCAGAAGTCTTGGCGTACACAGGTATCTTCAACTCATCCAGCACTTCTTTGGCTACCAGGGCCGTTTCTACCACTTCGTCATAGGTATTCTCGCCGGGGTCCAGGTCCAGCACCAAATAGTCTGGTCGGTCAATGCTTTGCAGGCGCGAGTTCCAGGGGTTGAGCTGGATGCAGCCTAGGTTGTTGAGGTAGGCCAGCGTGGCTTTGTCTTGGCAGATAATGTAGTCCACCTCCTGCCCCGTAGATTCGGCTTTGATGGCTTTGGTCTGCACCCAGTCTGGCGCGTTGTCCCCGGCGTCTTTCTGGAAGAACCCCGGCTTGGCAATGCCATTGGGGTTGCGTAGTAGGGACTCTGGCCGGTCTATTAAGTACGGCAGAATGATGTCGGCCATGGTCTGGTAGTAGGTGACCAGGTCGCCTTTGATGATGCCTTCCTCGGGCCAATACAGTTTCTCTGGGTGGGTGATGGTCACTTCTTTTCCGTCTAGTTTCAATACCATGGTGTCTTCCTGTTTTTTGCCTGATTTGGGAATTTCAGCCTGTTTTCCGGTGCTTTCCTCTTCCACTACTTTCTCTGATGAGATGACCGGCTCATGAATCACGTCTTTGGCTTTCTTGTCGGTTCTGAGCCCTTCAAAGATGGCTTGGCGCATCTGCCCGTCACTGGTCCACTCCGCGAAGGATAGTTCACAGACCAGCTCGGGCTTCACCCAGGTAACATCTCGGCTTAAGGGCACTTTTTCTTTGAACGGGGATTTCTCCTGCACCAGCGGTTCCAGCTTGGCTTTGAGATCCGTGAGGCTTTGCTTGTTGAAGCCGCTCCCGCTTTGGCCCACGTACTTGAGCTCTTTGCCTTCATACACCGCCAGCACCAGGGCACCTATGTGTACCCTGCTGCCTTTAGGTTCTGTGAAACCGGCAATGATAGCTTCCTGGCGCAGGTGGGTCTTTATCTTGAGCCACTCCTGCGAGCGCTTGCCAATGAGGTATTTGCTGTCTGCAGCTTTAGCCATGATACCCTCCCACTGGTGTTGCTGGGCCTCTTTGAAAAACTGGATGCCGTTGCCTATTCTGTGCTCACTGTAGCGCAAGGGATCTTTGGCTTTGGACAGCAACTGCTTTAGTTTCTGTTTGCGGGCCAGCAGCGGTTGGTTTCTAAGGTCATCGCCGTCCAGGTAGAGCAGGTCAAAAATGTAATAGTAGAGATGCTCTGAGGGTGTGTTCTGGTAGTTTTGCAGCGCCTGAAAATTGGCCTTTCCGTTCTCGTCCAACACTACCAGCTCGCCGTCAAACACGGCTTGGCAAGGCAGGTTTTGCAGGGCCTCAACCACAGGCTTGTACTTTTCCTTGAAGGATTTGCCGTTGCGCGAATACAGCTCCAGATGCCCTTCCTTTACTTCGGCCACGGCGCGGTAGCCATCCCATTTTACTTCAAACAGCCAGTTAGGGTCGTCAAAGGGTCCATCGGTGAGCTTGGCCGTCATGGGGTCAATGAGGTGCGGCATGGGCATGGTGCCTGCCTGTTTCTTTGCTACAGCCTTGGGTTTTGATTTTGCGCCTTTGGGTTCTGGAATCTCTTGGAAGGTCTTCTTGGGGTTTTGTTCTTCTAAAGCCATGGGTCCAGCAGATTGGTTAGGTCAGCAGTTTGTACGAGAAATTACGATAAACGCTGCCTCAACCCCGTTCCTCCGTTTTTAGCCTGATTTCTGGAAAGTAGGCCAAAAACAAACCTTGTTGGTTTATTAGACTTTACACCGTGCAAGAAATTGCTACATGGGCATATAGACTTCTGAGAATGGCGGCTGGTCTACTACCTCTGCTGGCTTTGCCTCAACCTTGTTTGGTTCCTTGCGCAGTTGGCGGGCAAATTTTTCAATTTTTGTAAAGTTGGCGTACAGGACCCTGTGCGGAAAAAGGGCCATGAGCTTTGCCTTAGCCGAAACCACTTTAAGGTAGTAGAAATCCCTTGTCTCTTTTTGCCAGGCATTGAATACCAGGAAAAGGATGGCTTTACTTCCTTTGAGGACATAGGAAGCCATGATTAGGACCCAAAACGCATAGAAGGCTGCCTTGCGCCTGGCTCCTTTGTTCACGAAAATGCGGTAAGGTACAATGCTCTCAAAACTGCGGGCCCCTTGGTTTATCAACCTGATGGTATAGTCCCAAGAAAGGCGACCATTGGGCATAAAATGCTTGAACCTAAGGCTGTCTTCATACCAGATGGAATAGCCCACCAAGACAATGTTGTAGCAAAGCTCATAGTCCCCGCCGGCGCTCAAGTGAACGCCTAACCTGTCAGTGAGCAATGGTTGAAAGTGGGCTTTGGTGAGTTTGTCATAGGCAGATTTTCTTAGGACGCATCCGGCCCCATACACCACGTTGTTGTGTACCTGACCAGAAGCTTCCGCCTGCGGTCCATTGGCGAATAATCCGTGCCCCCTGGCCCAAAGCGGCACCTTGCTTTCAAAGACCAGTTCGCCGCGGCCGCCCAAAACTCCTACGTCTGGGTGACGGACCATGAGGTCATAGGCATTGTTCACGTAGGTGGGAGCCAGCCAGTTGTCATCATCACAGAAGAGAACAAACTCATAGGCGGCATTCTCTAACGCCATGTGGCGGGCATGAGATAATCCAGGATTAGCTTGATACAGAACTGTCAAGGGGACGGTGCTTTTGCCATCTGCCCAAACATCCCTAATAACAATCTGGGTATTGTCTGTGGAGGCGTTGTCAATGACCAGCACTTCCCATTTCACATCATCCCTTACCTGCTGTTGCGCCAGATGTTTGAGGGTTTTGGGCAAAAGCCTGGCACCGTTGTAGGTGCAGATAATCACAGATATCCCTAATTCCATAATCTTTTGAGTAACATCATGGCGTGTAATTTTAAGCTGAGCAGGTATAACATAGGACTCTGGTAGAGTTGGAGAGATTGGCGGATTTGGGCCACCGTGGCCGACTGATTGGGCACGCGGCGCCATAATTTGCGGGCTACCTTTAAACCGTACCCGGCATAGTAGCGCTGCGATTTTTTCAGGATATGACGTCTATGCTTTTCGGGGAGGTGCTGTTGGATGAGGCGCATGGCGGTGGCTAAATCCTGCAAATGCTGGCCAGAAGAGAACCTGCTCCCTGAAATGGAATGGGCATGTTCCCGGTAAAAGGCCAGGGTCCTGGGAGTATAAGCCACTGGAAAACGGCTCGCAATCCTCACCCACATTTCCCAGTCTTCGCCGTACTCCAACGCATAAAAGCCACCTAGCTGCTCATACACTGTTCGGCGGACGGTCATGGCCACATACTGTGCCTGCTGGCGTTCGCTTATTTTTAAAAGCCAATTGTTTAAAATGCCTTCTGTGGTCCTTTCAGGGGTTTTGTCATAGACCTTCTCCCCTTTCTCATTGACGCACCGGTACCGGCAAAAAGCTGCGCCCGCTTCTGGGTATTGATCAAACAGTTGGGCTATTTGCGAGTAATATCCAATTCCTACATAGTCGTCGCCGTGGAGCAGATGCACCAAATGTCCGTTGGCCCGGTTGAGGCAGGTCTCAAAATTGCGTAGGCTACCAACGTTCTCCGCTTGTCTATAATAGGAGATTCTGCCCTTGCCAATTTCTTGCACTAGCTGTTGAACATCTATGTCAGTACTGGCGTCGTCCACTACCTCCATCTGCATTTGCCGTTCTGGAATCTCCTGTGCCAGCACACTCTCCAAGGCTTCTTTTAAAAACGCTCCACAGTTGTACACCGGAATCATCACAGACCACAACGGCCGCTCCCTACTAATAGGTAACGGTTGAATGATGGGCGGTGACATGGGGATTCTGGTCATGGTGTGCGATTATAGGTAAGAAGTAGATTAGGTAAAGCTTAACTCATGGGATAAGTGTGGCTGCTTTTGTAACGCTGGCGTTGCTTTTTTTCTTTTGGCTTCAATGGCTTGGGCTCTATAAAATTTGACTACATCCTTCAGGGTAAAAACAGAAAGCAAAAGGTAGATTCTCTGGGGCCAGGCTAAACGCTTAAGAAAGAAATTCACGATGTACCGTTTCTTGTAAATGGCTGCTTTTTGAATATCCTGGCTGTTTCTGTTGGGGTTTTCTGTTTCTAAGATTTTTTGGGTGATACCATCCAGTGTTTTTAGGCAGGCTACAATTTGGTGGACCTTTTTCTCTTGCAACAAAGGCAAGAAGCTATACTGATAGCAGTCAATGAAAGCCGGCGGCAAAGATTTATCTGTTCTGGTATAGTATTGTATGTTCCGCTGAATCTGCTCTTGTTGAGCCTGGGCATACTCCTCTTTGCGTAAAACCTGGTGCAGGCTTTTGCTGGTAACCCGGTAGTCCAATAGTAGCTCAGGCAGGGTATGGATGCGGTAGTTTCTGGAGAGTTGCCAGAACAGCTCAAAGTCCTCTGCGTATGGTTTGGTGTAGCCATTTACGGCTTGCACGGCCTCCCTGCGGTACATGACTGTTGGGTGGTAAATCCAGCAGATAAAGGTGAGGTTGTAATAGAAATACTCGCTTTTGAAGTCATCCTGCCTCACAAACTTCCCCTGCTCATCTATCACCTTCACAAAGGAAGACACCATGGCACAGGCTGGGTTTTGCTTTAAATAAGTTACCTGCTTTTGCAGACGGTCTGGATACGCGACATCATCTGCGTCCATTCTGGCTATGTAGGGCGCCCGCGCTAGATCAATCCCTTTGTTTAAAGTGGCACTGATGCCCAGATTCTGTTCATTCTGGCACAACCGAATGCGTGGGTCTTGATAGGATTGAATAATGGCTACGCTGTCATCTGTAGACCCGTCATCTATAATCAGGAACTCAAAATCACGGAAAGACTGCTGGAGAATACTCTCCATGGCCGCTGCCAGAAAATCTTGAGCGTTGTAGACGGGCATTAACACAGAGACGGCTGGCATCATGAATGGGCAAGTTTGCGTATTCCTCTTCTAAAAATGTGTTTAATCTTGGTGGGCAGCGTGTGTTTTATGAAATACTGCTGCGGATGGCGGTACGGCTGAAATGCGTTTTCAAGAAGCCCTACTATCTCAGGGTCTTGGATATGGTGCTGTTGCAAATAGGCCTCATACCAAGTCAGGAAATAGT
Organism: Rufibacter sp. DG15C; assembly: GCF_001577755.1. Classification (NCBI taxonomy): domain Bacteria; kingdom Pseudomonadati; phylum Bacteroidota; class Cytophagia; order Cytophagales; family Hymenobacteraceae; genus Rufibacter; species Rufibacter sp. DG15C. The sequence goes on along the minus strand of NZ_CP010776.1, from coordinate 2,727,437 downwards.
GCCGGGCCACGTGGTACAAGCCATTGGCTTTGGCACTCTGCTCCACAGAGCCCACCCGTTGGCGGTAGCGGTTGTGGCACGCCGAAGAGATGTAGACATTCTCTTGCAGATAGACCTTGCTTAAAAATGCCTGGTCTTCATACATCTGGTAGTCGTTGATAAAGGACTCTTCAAACCCACCAGACCTCTCAAACGCCTCTTTGGTCATGACCACCGCCGAAGGACATGGACAGGATTTGGCTTGTAATGGATACAAAGCCCTGGCTAACTCAAAAGGCTTATACACCCTATTTGCCTCTACTCCAATCTGCACTTCCACGTCTTTCCTGGCGGGATTCTCCCAACTAAACCAATACTCAGAGGCTTCGGCCACCATTCCCACCTCTGGGTTCTTTTCAAATAACTTTACTTGGTTTTCCAGCTTAAATGGCAACCAGACGTCATCAGAATCCAGGAATGCGAAAAGCTCTCCCTTAGCCTGCCTTACCCCTAGGTTTCTACTGGCCGCTGCACCTTTGTTGCTGTGTCCTGCGTGGTCTACATAAGTAATCTTTTCTGGGTAGGCGGCGGCATAGCCTTTGGCAATGTCCCGACTGTGGTTGGTGGAGCCGTCGTCTACCAAGATGATTTCCCAGTGGGCGTACGTTTGCTGACGCACGCTGTCAATGGCCTCTGAGAGGAATTCCTCTTCGTTGTAGAACGGGATAATCACCGAGACAAGCGGCCTATTCAAAGTACTCATAAGTAGCAGGAATAACGTTATCTAGGATAGCTAAGGAATTTCTGAAACGCCTGTTCCCCTAAATCAGGAACTTGGATCCTACCTAATTGGAAAGGATTTGTGTGCTGGTGAATGCGTTGTTCTTGCGTGGTGAATGCGCCAGAAAAACCAATTTGCTGCGTAACTTCTATGCTTTCTGCGTTGTAAGCGCCATAGGGAAATGAACAGGTTTTGACATTCTGGCTTGTGATGTCCTGTAAAACATCACGATTCTGTCTCCACTCTAGGAGCTGTTGTTCTTTGCTGAGGCTAGGTAATAATGGATGTGTATTGGTATGGCTCCCCACCTCAAAAAGCGAGTTAGCAGCAAGTTCTTTCAATTGGGCATAGGACATGCATGTAGACTTCTTCTCGTCAACAGCTGTTCTTCCTGCCCATTCTTTGATGCTAGCCAAATACTGTTGTTGCTCTGCATGGGCTAAAGGCCTGAGGACTTGCCAAAGTTGCAAAAACAGCTTGCTGCGTTGGGTGTCTGTTTCCTGCACAAACGCTTTCCAATGGCTTAGCTTTTCTTTAAGGTCCTGGGTGAGGTTGCATTCCTCGCCTAGGTCCAGGTCAAGCTCTATTCCAGACACATTCATTTTGAAGTGAGTTGGCAACTGGGCTGTCCCTAACATCACCTCCTCTAATTCATCCCACCAAAACCCGTTGGCTGTGTCTGTGTTTCTTGTGGCAATAAAGAATGTAGCTGGTAGATTGTATTTGTCTAGCAAGGGTTTTGCTATAAAGAAATTATCTGCATAACCGTCATCAAATGTGATAGCCAAGGTATTACTCTGAAGGCTATTTTTCTTCTGGCGGTCTAACAACTCGCTCAAGGGAATAACCCGGTAGTGATTTTTTAGGGCTTGCAGTTGCTGTTCAAACCGTTCTGGGTGCACAGAGATATCCCAAACATCATGGTCAGGCGCCTCTACTCTATGGTACATGAGTACCAACGCGCTGGGCTTTAAATAGTCCTTGATAATATGTTTGAGTTTGGCTACCATATTATGCTGCGGCTTTGGTGGCTTTTACCGCTACTATGACTTGGTAGTGCGGGTCATGCTCCTCTAGTTTCTCTTTGGGTACTTCAGGCAAACCCAAGCCGTATAAAAACTTACTGGCCGCAAACACATTGCCGTAGGTGGTAATCTCTATTTGCCCGCCTGGAAAAGCCTCTTCTAAGAGCTTGCGCATGGCTTTGTCTGTGAAGGCCCAGTACCAAGTTTCCTTCCATTCGCCGTGGTCAATGGGAGTGATGCCAGGTACGGTCAGCAGGAGGTTACCACCAGGTTTTAAGATGCGATGGCACGTGCTGAGTGCGCCTCTCACGTCATAAATTAAATGCAGGGTTTGCGTGAGCAGGAGACAATCAAAGGCAGTGGCGGGCAGGTGAGGCGCATTGCTTATATCTGCTATAAACGTGGCTTTGGGGTTGCTTTCATCTATATGCAGAATATCGCTTTGCGTTACCTTTTCCTGGCCATAATTAAGCGTGTACTCATTGTCTCCTATTTCTAAAACGCGGCCATTGATGCTGCTTGCTTTCTCCGTTAAAAACTGCTCTATGTAGAAGCGGTCTATGGGACCGCCGCGGTCATAGCCAAAATCTGTGCTGAACGGCTTGGTGCTTCCAAAATCCCCGAACTTTACTTCTCCTACCGCCGGGATAAAATTTCTGTACCAGTTGTTTCTGTGCAGATAGCGCAACCAAGAGGCCGGAATCAGTTTTTTTACTTTTTTCTTCACCATGGCTTTGTTCGCTTTTAGAGAATAAGGAAGCAAGTATTGGGGTCTGTGTTGCAGAAAAGTTAAAAGCGCGTTTAAAGTCAAAGGCCTTTTCTCCTTCAATTGATGCTCATAGAGTTCACGGCAGTAATATTTCTTCCAGGCGGTTCTTCCTTTTAGATATGCCTTCCGTTCTTCGTCGGTTTGCAACTGGTCTTTTTGCCTGTCCAATGTAGCCAGCGAGCCTTTTAGCATCTTAGGTATGTTTGAGGACATGTTGGCCGTATGGAACCGGTAAACCGCAATCTTATCTGTGTGATGCAGAACGGGGTATTTTCTGGCTACACGCAAATACAGGTCGTAGTCCTCACAGTTTTTAAGCGAAGGATTAAACAGGAATTCCTCAAACACCGACCTTCTAAACAACACCGTAGCCACCATGCCAATGTAATTGCCTTGCAACAAATGGGCGTAGTGGTTGTCTATCACTGGCACCACTCCTTCTTTGATGGCGTTCTCTTGCATGTAAAAGGCATCAAACGTTCCTGACACAAAAGCCGCCTCTTTCTGCTGTAGCAGCCGGCGCACGTTGCTTTCTATCCCTTTTGGGTACAGCCAATCATCAGCGTCCAAAAACAAAAGCATGTCACCTGTACTATGGCGTATTCCCGAATTTCTGGCAGAAGGCAATCCTTGGTTTTCTTGGTAGAGGTAGTGTACACTTGGGTACTGTTTGGCTACAACTGAGGTCTGATCTGTAGAACCATCATCTACTACTACAATTTGGGTGTGTGCGTAAGTTTGGCGAAAGATGCTTTCTATGGCTTTTGACAGGAAATGTCCTTGGTTATAACACGGAATAATAACCGATACCAATGGATTGTCCTGCGCTATAGAAAGTGTCTCTTCCATAACTTCATATGCTATCACTTGTCCCAATTCTTGGTATGCTTAAAATAAAAGGCCAAACCAGAGAGTAATCCTGTCACTTGGGCCCATAAGGTTCTATACTGGAAGGGGTAATCTGGAAAGCCTTTCACTGCCGAACGGCTGTAGGACAGCAAGAGAAGCTTGGCTAAATACTTGGGATAACCTGCCCTGTAATACCGCTGTTGCCGTAATGCGGCTACCGCGTGACCCCGCATGTAATAGAAGATTTGTTTTTTCAATTCCTGCACATTTTCCCGGTGCTCATGAAAGACAATGGCCCGAGGGTTGTAGTGAATTGTATGCCCTTTGGCTAGTACCCGGTACCACATTTCTGAGTCTCCGTTGCACCCGGCGGCTCCTGCGTCCAGCAACTCATCAAAGTAGCCTACCTCTTCAAACACATCTCTCCTGAACGCCATATTTGCACCCGCTCCTATCTCCCAGACCGGTGGACCTTTAGGCAACGTGGCTTTGAAATAGTGGGTATCATAGATTTTGTCTACATAGCCTCTGTTAAAGCTCCAGTGCTTCTCAAAAATGCACTGCGCCTCAGATCTAAGGTGAGAGGCTATGACCAGTCCCGTCATAGCGGCCACATTGGGGTCCTTAAAGGTTTCCCAAACATGGTAGGCCCAAAGCGGGGTTACTAGTACATCATCATCTAAATAGGCCACCACCGGCAACCTAGCGTGTTTCGCCCCCGTGTTTCTGGCAATGTCTAGCCCAATTCTGGGTTCGCGCACATACATGACACTTTCAACTTCTTCTACAACCTGTTGGGTGGCATTGTCTGCGGGCGCATTGTCTACTACTATGATTTCTTGCGGCTGGCATTCCAACTTAAGCAGGCGATCCAGACATTGTTTCAATTGGGGAGCACGGTTGCTGGTGCAGACCACCGCAGAAACCGGAACGTGACGTGGCACTTCTTTTGTAAGTACAGGAGCAAAGACAAGCTCAAAAAACTCTCGCCACTTCTGGGTCTCCTCTTGCTCTATCCACATGCGCCACGGCCAATTGGGCAACCCGCTTAGTTTAGCGTAATACTCTACCGCTGGACCTAAGGCCGCAGCTATTTTTTTAAGCAGTTCTGGAAGGTCAAGTTCTGATTTTGGCTCTAAGAAGACATGCCCTACCGCCATAGATCGCCACCAGAACACCAGGTACTGCCCTTGTTCCATGTCCAGGATATCTGGCAGGTGCAAGCCACTGGTTAGGTTCAGGTGATGAATATGATAGGAGATGGATGCTTTCATTACCTTAGATTGTGGTATCTTCTAAAATCAGTTCAGCGTGTTTTAACCGGAAGGGCAGTTTCGGTCGTACCGCTCCCCACCATTTGCCATACCATTGGATGCCCCCCCGGTAGTCCTCTAAGTCAAAAGAAAGGCATTCATCAAAGTCGAAAAGCGCCACAGAGGTGTCCTTTACAAAGTTGAGGGAGATGTAATAAGAGCCGTCATTCAGGAAATTACCAGGTATGGTACACTCCGCCTCCATCACGCCCACCTGGCTGAGAACTGGATCTGAGGGCACGTCAAAAATGCATTCGCCACTGGCAGTAAACAGCAACAGTCCCACACTCAATTGGATGTCTTCCTTTAAGCACCAAAACTGAAACTTAACCGTGAGCGGCACTCTAATATCCAAGGGCGCCTCTGGACTCTCTAATTGCGGGATTAATTCCACAGACTTCACCCGAAGCCAATCATTGCCAGGCGCCGCTGTGGGGGAAACCCAGCTTTGTTGGAATTTGGAGTGCTGACTTTGATTGAGGTAGTTGTTGACCACCGTATGGACGTCTCCAAAAGCCTGTAGCTCACCCTTATTAAGCCAAAGCGCCTTGTCACACAAATTTTTGATGGCCTGCATGCTATGGCTGACAAATAAGATGGTACGCCCCTGTGCCTGAGACACTTCCCGCATTTTACCTAAACACTTCTTCTGGAAGTCTGCGTCCCCTACGGCCAATACTTCATCCACAATCAGAATGTCAGGTTCCAGATGGGCTGCCACAGCAAAGGCCAGCCGCACATACATGCCCGAGGAATACCGTTTGACCGGGGTATCTATAAACTCCTCTACTCCAGAGAACGCCACAATCTCATCAAACTTAGAGTGGATCTCTGCTTTGCTCATGCCTAGAATGTAGCCGCTTATGTAAATGTTCTCGCGGCCGGTCAAGTCTTGGTGAAACCCAGTGCCTACCTCCAGCAGGCTACTTACTTTTCCCTTTCCGCGCACGGTGCCTTCCGTGGGCTTCACAATCCTGGAAATGATTTTGAGCAAAGTAGATTTTCCCGATCCGTTACTGCCAATCACCCCTACGGCCTCGCCGTGTTTTACCTCAAAGTTGATGTCTTGCAAGGCCAGGATGGATTGGTTTTCTATATGGTCAGATTTCCCCACCAAACCTGTCTTAAAATAAGGGTCTTCCTTTTTCAAAATGGAGGTGGTAAACCATCGCTGGACATCGCGCCTGAACGTACCCGTGCCAATTGTACCCAAGCGGTACAGTTTGTACAGATGTTCTACCTTGATGACAGTCTCAGACATACCTTTCTATCTCCATTTTCAAACTACATCAATCAACTTGTCACCCTGCTTGTTGAAAAACAAAATGGCACTGAACAATAAAACCAGCGTGATTACCAAGCTGTACAACAGCTGTCCTGGGGTGACCAATCCTTGGCCTAACATGGAGAGTCTGAACAGCTCAAACAGCGGCGTCAATGGGTTTAACTGCACCACCCAGCGCAACTTCTCTGGGATGACGGTCAAAGGGTAAATGACCGGTGTAATGAACATCAGCAACCTAACTCCCAGGCTCACAAGGTTGGTGATATCACGGTACTTGGCAGTGAGTACAGAAAAAAGCAGCCCCAGCCCTAATCCAAACAATCCCACCAAAGCAACGGCTACTGGTAACAACAGCAGAGACCAACTCCAGGTAAAAGCAAAGTCAGTGGCTAGGCTGTAGTACAGGATGACGACTATGAACATGCCCAACTGAATGAAGAACCGCAGAAACTGCGTACTCACAATAGAAAGCGGCATGATGATTCTAGGGAAATAGACTTTGCTGAACAACTGAATGTTCTCCCTAAACGTGTTAGACGTGCCTGTAAAACTGTCACTGAAGAAGTTCCAAAGGACAATGCCCGAGGCATAGAAGACTACCGGAGGCAGCGCTCCGGTAGAGATTCCCACCAGTTTATTGAATACCAACACGTAAGTAAGCAGCGTGAGGATGGGTTGAAACAAAATCCAGAGCGGCCCCAACACTGTTTGGTTATAATTCAATAGAAAATACCGCCGTACTAACCCTACCAACAAATGCCTATAAGCCCACAATTCCTGAAGGCTGTGGCTCCAGAAAGTGGTCTTATTTGTAATCTCCCAATCCCATTTGGTAGAAGGGGCCGTTGGCATAGCAGGGGTGAATCAAGCAATTAGGACGTAAGGCGCAGTGCAGGTATACCAACAATACTATCTAGCTTTTGGCTAGTAATTGTATTGAATGCCGAAGAGAGGAGATGATGAGCTAATACGCGTATTGGATTAGCTTAATATTTATATGGTATTATACGGATATATTCCTGCTATGGTCTGAAATATTGATCACTATTTGCCTAGGAGCGGCTTTATTTTTTTGTACAAGAAAATAAACGGCGCAGGCACCCTGTTCAGAAAATAGAGATACCGCCATTTCTTCTTGAAGAGGGAGGTATAGGAGGTTTTCTTTTCAATAACCCGGCTTTGCGCTCTGTTCAAGGACAAGGCCATCCTGATGCCGGCTTTTAACGCCTTCACTGCGACAAGCTCATTTTGATAAAACTTGCCGGGCCGGTAGAGGTCATACCAGTTTTCCTGGCACGTGTCTCCTTTAAAAGACCTAGTACTAAGGCCGCTGTACTGCCGGTTATAGGTCACCAAGGGATTGGCTAGGAAAGCCACCTTATGGGAAATGGCAATTTTACCGCAGAAATAACTATCCTCGCCGCTCACCATCCCCACCGGAAAGCAATCAACTTCTTGGCAAATGGCGCGCGGCACCACCGTTGAAGACAATCTGGTGATCTTGTTGTGCAGCTCAGCTTTAAAATAGTCTGGCAGAATTCCTGTTTCTAAGCCCAAGTCAGGCTCCAACACCTTGTTTCTATCAGCTACTTTATGGGCTGCAATGTACAAGCCACAGTTTGGATACTGTTGCATAAACTGGAGCATCTCCTCTAGATATAGGGGCTGCCAAAGGTCATCGGCGTCTAGAAAAGCAATGTATTCTGCCTGTGATTGGCGTATGCCGTGGTTCCGGGCAGAAGAAACGCCTTCGTTCTGCTGGTGAAATATCTTGATTCTGTTATCTGTGAAACTCTTGACCACTTCTAAGCCATTGTCTGTAGAGCCATCATCCACCACTACCACCTCAAATTTGGTCAAGGTCTGCTTTAGCACAGATTGCAAGGTAGCGCCCACGTAAGCCCCTTTGTTATAAAGCGGAATTACAACACTAAATATGGGGCTCGCTTGGCTCATTTAAGAAAACGCACGTTTTTACTTGCTAACAGCAAAGAGACACCACTCTTACAGTCAGACCTCTAAGAAAGGGAATTCTAAATTTTAAATTGCCATTTGGCCCGGCTTTTTCCTATTATTTTGATTTAGTTTCTGGCCTGCTCCTCTGGCTATTGCAAATTATTTAAAACTTAACACCCTCCGTTTTTGGCCTGGTTTGCCCAAAACAAGCCAAAAACAAAATGGCCTGTCCTTTACAGAACAGGCCATTTTGCACTAAACAAGAAATGGGTCTAGTGTTTGCCGCCTCTACCGGCAATGTTAGGGTTGTTGACATCATCTTTGCCAGAAGTACCGCCAGATGACTGCTTGCGCTGCTCCGGGTCACTGCCGTGGCCGGCACTACCGCTGCTTTTACCGCCGCCGGTACCATCGTTGCCGTTGTGGTTTCCTTTAAAGCCGCTGTGGCTGTCACCTAGCCCGCCCGCATGGGTGCCGCGGCCAGTGTCTTTGTCACTTTCAGCGCCGCGCGGAGTGTGGCTTACCGGGCTAGAAGGCACTTTGCCCAAGCCCTGCGCTTCGCCGCGTCCGCCGCCTTGACGGCCTAAGATGTCACCACCGCCGTTTATGTCATCATGGGCTTGTCCCTTGTCCAGGTTGCCGCCGGCATCATTGATGTCTTCTCTGCCTTGAGAATCATAATTGGCCGTGTTGCCGTCTTTGGCCTTGGTACCGTAGTTGTGGTCTGCAAAACCGCCCGTTGGTTGATTGGTGGCTTTGTTCTTATTATTAGCTTGGTTCTCGTTTTCTTGATTCTCGGAATTTCTATTGTCGTCAGCCATGGTCTTTTAAGGTTGAGGGTGAATACTTATACAAACGTGTACCCTATTTACGAGACCAAGGCCACAGAGTTAGTGCCGTCCTGCAGGCCAAGTTTCAATATTCCGTGCTACGCCCAGAAAAGCCCGCCCCCAGTTTATCTATTTTTGGGCAAGTGTAGGTAGGATGTTGGCCTTGGCCCATTGCACGGCCATGAACGTTTTACCGTCATTAAACACGTTCTCTGCCAATTCTTTAGGGCTGTATAAGATGGATTGGATGCTTTCATGTTCATCGTCTTTGCCCCCGCCCTCGTTTACCTGGTGGCTGACCTCGGCATAAAACAGGACTATTTTCTCTGAACAAGCTCCTGGCGAAGGATAGAACTCAGAGATGAACTCTAGTTTGTCTACGGCGTAGCCAATTTCTTCCTCAATCTCCCTGGTGATGGCGTCTTCGGGTTTTTCATCTTGGCTGTCCAGCATGCCGGCTACCACTTCTACCATGTCTTGCTCCACGGCCGGACGGTACTGTTTGGCCAAGATGAACTTTTGCTGGGCAGTGTCAAAGACCAAGGCAGCGGCTGCAACACCCGTCTGGAAGACTTCGCGCTTAAACTCCTCCTGCCCGTTCTGCACCGTGTAAACCTGCAATTGATAATGACCTTTATAAGCGGTTTCTTTTTTGGTTATTTTCATGAAAAGAGAATGTTTGAGTCTTAGAAAAAGCGGCTTGTACGCGCCAAAGGCAATACGTTTGTGTGCGGGGCTGGTTTGTGTACAACGCTTCGGAAAGAATTGGCAAGATTAAGGCCGCCGGGCACAAATGTGCGTACATGATACCGTAATTATTTATTTTATGAAAAAATCATTTTTACTGGGTCTGCTTCTGTTGCTGGCCACCGTGGGCGGCGCGCAGGCGCAAGCCACTTCTAGTCACTACAAAGCCGCAGAAACCCTCTTGTTGACCATGGACACTCCCAAAACGGTAGACACCAACCTGCAGCAGATGCTCACCCTGCAAATGGACCAGATGCCGGCCATGAAAGACGCCGAAATAGAGGTGCGTTCCTTCTTTGCCAAATACATGAGCTGGGATGCCCTCAAAGAGGACATGATCAAAATGTACATGGAGGAGTTCACCGAGAAGGAGCTCAAAGACATGACCGTTTTCTTTAAGACGCCCACCGGCAAGAAATTGGCTGCCAAGCAAAGCACGCTCACCTTGCGCGGCGCGCAGTTGGGCCAGTCCAAGATTCAGCCGCACCTGATGGAGCTACAACAGATTCTGCAGAAGAAGATGCAGGACAACTAAGCAATTGTTGATGTAACCGTTTTTTAAGGCAAGGCCTACCTCACTACATGAGGTAGGCCTAGTCGTTTTTGGCCTGATTTCCAGAAAACAGCCTAAAAACCACTCTAGTCAGACTCTTTCTCCTGCAACCAAAACAATGCGGTTTCTTATAAGTTAGTAAGCTGACCCGGTTCTCTGCGCTGTGTGCTAGGATTTTGTCCAATCTGTAAACTCTCCATACTTTACTACTTCTATCATGAAAAAACTAGTTTTGCTTTTCACCTTCGTTCTCTTTCTAATGACCACCGCACAGGCTCAACAGATTAAAACCCAACTGGTAGAATACAAAGAAGGCCAAACCACGCTGGAAGGCTATCTGGCGTATGACCCCGCCCTGAAAGGCAAAAGACCCGCCGTACTGGTGGTGCATGAGTGGACGGGCATCAATGACTACACCAAGAAACGCTGCGATCAATTGGCTAAGATGGGTTACGTGGCTTTTGCCGCTGATATTTATGGAAAAGGCGTGCGTCCTACCTCTCCAGCCGCCGCCGGCGCCGAGGCCGGTAAATACAAAAACAACGTTCTCTTACTTAGAGCCAGAGTCAATGCCGCCTTGGACCATCTAAGAAAGCAAGCCAACGTGGACACCAAGAAGATGGCGGCCATTGGGTATTGCTTTGGCGGAACCACGGTGTTGGAACTAGCCCGCAGCGGCGCTGATTTGGCGGGCGTGGTAAGCTTTCACGGAGGATTGGGTTCGCCCAACCCGGCAGACGCCAAGAACATCAAAGCCAAAGTATTGGTAGCCCACGGCGCCATTGACCCCTATGTGTCTAAAGCTGAACTGGACGGATTTTGGAAAGAGATGAATGACGCCAAAGTAGATTACCAGTTCATTGCCTACAGCAACGCCATACACGCCTTCACAAACCCAGAGGCTGGTAATGACAACAGCAAAGGCGCCGCCTACAACGCCGCCGCCGACAGACGCTCTTGGGATGCCATGAAACAATTCTTCGCAGAAATTTTCAAATAGGAAGGCCTTACAAATCTTACAGGAAGAGGAAGTGGCGGCATGCAGCTTCCTCTTCTTCGTTTTTGGGCTGTTTTCTGGAAATTAGGCCAAAAACGAAGAAGAGCATTTTCTGTTGGCCTATCCAATTCAATTAGAATTTCTAAGCAGAACAGAAGAAGTTTAACAACGGGCCTTGGCCGCAACTCTTACGTTGCATTGACAGTACAAGTCCATGCCGATGCTATTTTGGCAAACCTACGTACTCCCATGTTTTCTGCCCCAACCAAAACCCTTTCCTACTGCCTTTACGCTGTTCTGCTGGCCCTTTTGGCGTTGTCTACCTGGTCGTGTAAAAAGGAAAAACCGGTGCACCATACCGTGGTCTTCAAACCCACCAATATTGAGCCCGAAGACACCATCAAATACCCCAATGCCCTTATCACGGCCCTAAACAGAAAAAACAAATGGGTGGATTCTGTCTTCCAAAGGATGAGCCCAGATGAGCGCATCACCCAGCTCATGATGATTGAGGTCTTCTCCAACCAAGGCCCCAAGCACGAAGAAGACGTCCTGAACCTAGTTAAGCGCTACAAAGTGGGCGGTTTGATTTTCTTTCAGGGCGGGCCGGTACGGCAGGCCAAGCTCACCAACAAACTACAGGCCGCCTCCAAAGTACCCATGCTCATTGGCATGGACGCCGAAAGCGGCGTGGGCATGCGCATGGACAGCGCCATGCAATACCCGCTGCCCATGTTGCTGGGGGCCATCAACAATGACAGCTTGATTTACCGCATGGGCGCCGAGATGGCCTATGAATTCAAGCGGTTGGGCATGCATCTGAACTTCGCGCCGGTGGTGGACGTGAACAACAACCCCCAGAACCCCATTATCTCATATAGGGCCTTTGGGGAAAACAAGGAGGACGTGAGTTCTAAGAGTCTGGCGCAGATGCTGGGCATGCAGGACAACGGCATCATTGCCACTGCCAAGCATTTTCCCGGCCACGGTGACACCAACGTTGACTCGCACCATGACCTGCCCATCATCCCCTACGGCCGAGATCGGCTGGATTCTCTGGAGTTGTACCCATTCAGGCATTTAATCCAGAGCGGCGTGGGCGGCATGATGGTAGGCCATATTCACATGCCCAAGCTAGACTCCACCGCCAACCTGCCGGCCTCTTTGTCTAAGCCTATCGTGACCAATCTGCTGCGCAAGGAACTAGATTTTGCCGGCCTTATCTTCACAGATGCCATGGTCATGAAAGGCGTGACCAAATACTTTAAACCCGGCGAGGCCGAAGTGATGGCTCTAGAGGCGGGCAACGACGTGATTGAACGTCTGGTGAGCGTACCCAAGGCGCTGGCCGCCATCAAACAAGCCATCCGGCAGGGACGGCTGAGCCAGAAAGACATTGACCGGAAATGCAAGAAGGTGCTGGCCGCCAAGCATTGGGTGGGCCTGAACAAATACCAACCCGTAGAGTTAGACAGCCTCTACCAGGACCTGAACCGGTCCAGAGCACATGAAACCCTACGCCGCCTAGCCGAAGGCTCCCTGACCCTGCTCAAAAACAAGAAGCACCAAATACCGGTGGAACATAAGAAGCGCCGAAGCATTGCCAGCCTGGCGGTAGGCGCCACCAGCAGCACCGTGTTTCAGGAGCGAATAAAGCGGCAGTTGGCGGTCAAAGAGTTTTTCTTGCCGCGCAAGAGTAATCCCAAATATATCAAACAGCTCAGGAAAGACCTGCTCAAACATGACCTCATCATCCTCAGCATTTATGGCCCCAGCATTAGGCCTAGCAACAGCTTGGGCTTGGGCCCTGAGGACCGGGCACTCATCAATGAACTGGCCAGAAAAAAACGCAGCGTGGTGGTACTTTTTGACAATGCCTATACCTTAGACCACTTTCAGGATATTCATCAGGCTACTTCCATTTTGGTAGGGTACCAGCAACTGCCCGCCATCCAAGTAGCGGCGGCCTCTTTGGTACTGGGCAGGTTAGAACCCGCCGGCAAGTTGCCCGTCACCGTGAACAAGCATTTCAAATACGGGAAGGGACTTTAGTTTTGGCTTGATTTCCAGAAATTAGCCTAAAAACGGTCTTGAATAGTTACCTTGGTCTGGGTAGGCTTGGATTTCTGATTTGCGTAAAAAGTGAGAGGCAAGGCACCGACAACATGAAGAGATACTCTAGAAATTGGTTTTGGATCTGCGCTTGGGTTTTGCTACTGGGAGCAGCGTCCTGCAAACAGAACAAGGCCTTGGTCATGCAGTCTCCCACGCGCGCCTACCAAACCAAACATGTGGTGGTGCTGGTGATAGATGGCGTGCGGTTCTCAGATACCTGGGGAGATTCTGACCGTTCCTTCATCCCTAACATGGCTCAGCGCTTGGCCCCGCAGGGGGTTTTTCATCCAAAGTTTTACAACCAAGGCAAGACATTAACCAATCCCGGCCATGTGGCGCTTACCACAGGCAATTACCAATACCTGAGCAACAACGGCTCTCAAATTCCTAATCATCCATCGGTCTTCCATTATTACCTGCAGCACACCAAAGAACCTGCCACGCAAGCCTGGATCATTACCAGCAAAGACAAATTGGAGATTCTGGCCAAAACCGAGTCTACTGAACCAGCCGCCCAGTTTGCGCCTTCCACCAATTGCGGCAACAACGGACTTGGTACAGGCTATAGAGAAGATGCAGTCACGTTGCGCAAGGCCAAGGAGATTCTGACAATGCACCATCCTAAGCTAGTGCTCATTAACTTAAAGGAACCAGACAGCCAGGCGCACGCCGAGCAATGGGTAGGGTATTTGAAAGCCATTAGGCAAAGTGACACCTATGCCTATGATCTATGGAAGTGGCTGCAACAGGATTCTGTCTACAAAAACAACACTACCCTCATCATCACCAATGACCACGGCCGGCACAACGGGAACGGCTATAATGAGCACGGTGACCTATGCGAAGGCTGTAGACATATAAGTTTGCTGATGCTGGGGCCCGATGTCAAGCAAGGCTTTACGCCTACCATTGCCCGGTCTCAAGTAGACGTAGCCGCCACCATCGCTGAACTGCTCAACTTCCCCATTCCCAAACGGGACGGCGAGCCCATGCTGGAACTATTGCGTGAGAAGGTCAAACCGGAGTAACGGTGTTTTCATTGATGGGCTCAAAGGACCGGACGGTTTTCTGACGCAAGTCAGCGGCTTCTTTTTCCTCCAGAGATTTCTTGGCACCCATTAACCTGGAAAAAGCCGTGACGTTGGTGAACACCGCCAGAATAGCCAATGGGAACGTGAACACAGACATGGTCTCAAACACGGAGAACGGTACGCCCGGAATGTACAGCTTAAAATCCCCGAACAGATAGGACGTCAAGCCGCAGAACATTCCGGCAAGGGCAATCACGACCACGCGTTCTGGCCGCTGGAAGAAACCGCCTTTGCATTCTATGCCCAGGCCTTCGGCGCGGGCGCGGGTGTAGCTCACCATCATAGACCCAATCAAGGCCACAAACGCGAACAGAGAACTCAGGAAATAATCATGGGCGATGAGGTAATAGCAGATGCCCAAAAACATGACCAGTTCTGAATAACGGTCTAAGACAGAATCAAACAGCGCCCCGAAGGTAGAACCCATATTGCCCATGCGTGCCACCTGCCCGTCCAGCATGTCAAACAAACCAGCCATCATAATCAGAAACCCAGCCCAGCCCACATACGCGTAGTTGGCCCGGTTCTCGTCTTCGGCGGCGATGATGAAGAGCACGGCCACCCCAATGTTCATAATAAAGCCCGTCATGGTTACGGCGTTGGGCGTAAAACCCAGTTTAATCAACAACCGCACAAAGGGATTGACAATGTAGTAGATGCCCTGCTGTAAAAATCGTTTCCAGGCTTTTTCCTCAGTGCTCATACGTCTTGGGTTCTTGTTAAAACGGTGGTAAATAATGCAATAGACAGAAGCCAACTCTATCTAAAAACGAATTTCTTCTGCAAGTGGTAATTGTAGCCTACGCCCACAAAAATAGTGGTGACCACCTTTGAAATAACATACACTAGTCCTGTATACTGGGTAAGCAGATACACCCCCGCGGCATTCAGCAACATGCTCCCCAGCCAAACCATGATGTACTTAGCTGCCTGCGCTCTGGCACTCTTGCCTTCCGGCTGAAACACCCATTTTCTATTGACCGTAAAATTAAACAGCCCGCCAGAAATGGTGCCCACCATGGTGCCCAGCACATACCAGAAGCCCAAAGTCTCAACCACTACAATGGTCACCAGAAAGTCTATTCCGGTGGCAATCATGGCAGCTGTTTGTGCTTTCAGGAAAGTGAGCATACTAGAACAAATTAAAATAAAGCACCGCCTGCACCACCAAATTGGCATAGATGCCCGCCAGCACGTCATCTAACATCACGCCCCAACCACCTTTCACTTGTTCTGCTTTTCTAATAAAGAGCGGCTTGGCAATGTCAAAAAACCGGAAAAGCACCAGCGCCGCGAGTAAATAGGGCCAGGTCAGCGGCACCGCGATTAAACTAATGCACATACCCGCCACCTCGTCAATCACCACTTTCTTATCATCCTTGCCCCAGAAGGGCTCTACCTGGTTGGCTGACCAGATGCCCAACAGCGTCACGAACAGAGTGACTAAGAATTGAAAAAGCACTACCTCATTTCCGTTGGCTTGCACCGCATACCAGACCAGACAAGTAACCACGGCCGCCACCGTACCGCCGCCCTTGCCCAGATAGCCTATGCCCAGCGTAGAAGAAATGAGGTAGTGCGCTTTTATCATTTACAGAGACTCTACCAGATCCTGGTAATAATCCAGACCCAGGTGCGTGATTAGATCTTCGCCCATCATGTGGCGCAAGGTGTTCTGCAGTTTCATGAGCTGCTTAAAGATGTCATGCTCGGGCGCTAGGCCTTCGGCGGTCTGTGGTGACTTGTAATAGAAAGACAGCCACTCCTGAATGCCGCTCATGTTGGCGCGTTGGGCCAAATCAGAAAACAAGGCCAGGTCAAGTACCAGCGGCGCGGCCAAAATGGAGTCACGGCACAGGAAGTTGATCTTGATCTGCATCTGGTAGCCCAACCACCCGAAGATGTCAATGTTGTCCCAGCTTTCTTTGTTGTCACCGTGCGGTGGATAGTAGTTGATGCGCACCTTATGGTACATATCTCCATACAGTTCTGGGTTAGACTCCGGCCGGAAAATCTCATCCAAAACGCTCAGTTTGGAGACTTCCTTGGTTTTGAAGTTGTCTG
The DNA here is from genome assembly GCF_001577755.1 of Rufibacter sp. DG15C. Classification (NCBI taxonomy): domain Bacteria; kingdom Pseudomonadati; phylum Bacteroidota; class Cytophagia; order Cytophagales; family Hymenobacteraceae; genus Rufibacter; species Rufibacter sp. DG15C. The sequence continues at coordinate 2,711,083 of NZ_CP010776.1, read as the reverse complement.
GGTCATCCAGCACATAGCCATCGCGGTTGCCCAGAATGTTAGAGGAGAACCAGCCCCTCACGCCCAAGGCTCTGGCGTGCAGACCCGGCGCCAGGATGGTTTTCATCAAGGTCTGACCGGTTTTGAAGTCCTTACCCGAGATAGGCACCTCTTGCTCTTTGGAATAGTCTACCAACGCTGGAATGTCACAAGACAGATTAGGAGCGCCATTGGCGAAAGGCACACCCATTTTAATGGCCGCGTAGGCGTAAATCATGCTGGGCGCAATGTTGGGATCGTTGTTCAACAGCCCTTCTTCAAATGCCTCAATGGTCTCATGCGAAGCACTCTGCTCAATGTATTTCTCTGTAGAGCCGCACCACACCATCACCAAACGGTCACAGCCGTTGTCTTCTTTAAAGCTGCGGATGTCCTCCATCAAGGCCTCTGCCAGCTCCATCTTGTTGGCGCCCTCTTTGACGTGCGTGCCGTCCAGGTTTTTGGCGTAAGACTTGTCAAAGACCGCTTTCATGGGCTTAAGGGCCTCCAACTCTGGTTTTACGGCGAGCAGCAACATGGGCTCCAGCACCTTGGCGTTCACCGCGGCTTCAAACACGTTGTCGGCGTACACGTCCCAGCCCCCAAACACGATGTCTTCTAGGTTGGCCAAGGGCACAAAGTCCTTGATGAGGGGATGACGGCCTTCGGTGCGTTTGCCCAACCGTATTCTGCCCATCTGCGTGAGCGACCCAATGGGTTGAGAGATGCCTTTTTTCACGGCCTCTACCCCGGCAATCAAGGTGGTGGCAACGGCGCCCAAGCCCGGGATGAGGATGCCTAGCTTGCCTTCGGCTTTTTTCACTTCATATTCCATAGTATTCTATCTGCTTAATAAGGTGAATTCTATTGCTAATGAGATAACTGCTCTGCCCTGGGCCGGTTATGTTACAACCGCTTAAGGGTTTAACGGTTTACAAGACTCCTTAAAAATATAGTATTTCCTTAATAAGTAAAGCCAATGGCCTAAATAAATGCGTACTATTTCCTGAAAGAATACCGTGAATGGACTTTCCGACTTGGACCCAGCCCCGAGATAGAGGAAGAAGGATATGCCGTTCTCATTTCCTAACAATCCCAATACCGCACAAAAAAAGGGAGCGTTTTTGGTCTGCTTTCTAGAAAACAGGCCAAAAACGTTCCCCGCTTAAAACTAGGGTTTAGTTTTAATTTATCGCACGTCTTTCAACGTCACTTTCAAAATGTTACCGGCATCGTTTTTCCCTTCATTGGAGATGTACAAGTCCCCCGACGGACTGAAGGCAATCCCTTCTGGCTTGTAGAACTCAGACTTGCTTAAGGCAAAGCGGTTCTTGATTTTACCGTCCTGGTGCAGAATGAACAACTGCGGATTGGACGCCTCTGTGAGGTAAATATCACCGCTCACCGGGTGGATGGCAATCTCTGAGGGCTGCCACACTTTGCTCAAGCTCTTCTGCTTTTTCTGGAACAGCAGCGGGTCTTTCAAGTCCAGCTTAAACACCGGGTCCTTGGACAGTTTCTTAGAACTTAAGTCAAAAGCATACACGCCTTTGTAGGTGGCGCTGTTGGCTTCCTGTCCTTTAATGGCCAGCAGCAAGCGGTTATTTTTCTGGTCATACCCTAACCCTTCTACGTTGTGCTCTGAGGTCAATACACTAGGAAACTCAGTGACCTGGTTTTGCGAGGTATGGATGTTGGTCACCTCAAACAACTGCCCGTCACTGCGCACCACGTAGGCGTTGTTGCCCACTAGGGCAATGCCCTCGTAGTCGCCCGCTGCGGCAAAGGTAATCTGGCGGTCAATGGTCCCGGTTTGGGTGTTGTACAAGAAAATTACGCCGGCCTCATCCTGCACGCAGGCAAACTGGTTATTGCCCAGATACACAATCCCGGACACTTCGCGGAGAATCTCGGGCACGTCCCATTTCTGGGCGATGGCTACTGCCGGCGATGCTGCCTCTACCGCGCCCTTCTTTCCTTTTTTACCGTTGTCATTGCCTCTGGCGTCTGCCTGCAAGGCGTCACAGCCAAACAAGGAAGTGCTCAGCACTACTCCCAACAACATTCCTTTTATAGTTTTCATAGCTTTTTAGTTTAACGGTGGATTTGAAAATCGGCCCAATATGTGAGCCAAGTTCTACTCTCATTTATAAAGTTAAGGCTTCCGTTTTTGGCTTCTTTCCTTTGAAACAAGCCAAAAACGAAAACTCAGTTTCTTACTTAGTCCCAGAACGTCTCAGGGCTGGTGGCTCCCTGGGCGGTGTAAACTTGCTTGAGTTCGCTCATGGGTTTCTGCAACTCCACTTGATAGAAAACCTGGCCATTGCGTTCCACCTTTTCAGCGTCATCTAGGGTATACTCCTGGTGGCTGGTCTGGATTTGTTGGGTGATGGGCGCAGGCAACTGGCTCGCGTCAATCTCCTGCTTTACGGCCATCACCTTACCGGTAGCGTCCACCAGGGCGGCGTACTCCTGTTGGTTTACGTCAAACTCGGCTTCAAACAAATTACCACTCTTTTCCCATTCCAGGTTTGCTGCGTTGGGAAACTGGGTTTTCAGGCCGTTTTGAACCACCGAGGGCATATTGCCCATGCTTATTTTCTGGCTACAGCCTGTTAAGAGTGTACCGGCCGCCAACATAGATATCCAAAGAGCTTTCATAGTCATTTTGCTTTAATGAAACATGATAATGACTCAAAGATCAGGGGCAAAACAGGAAACAATTGGGAATTTCACCCCAAATTCAGAAAAAACATATAATTTTTTCTTTCTGACGGTAATGGGATGAGCAGAGAAAGCAGATGAATGACGAAACCGTTTTCGGGCTGATTTCAGGAAAACAGCCTAAAAACGGATTCAACCTATTCTTATTTAAAGGAGATGTGCAGCATGTGCTTTTGCTCGAATTGATAGCGTACGGTAAACCCATACAGGTCGCAGATGGCTTTGACAACGGCCAGTCCCAGTCCGGTAGACGTATTGGCGGTACTGCCTTTGTAAAACCGCAGGAACAGCTGGTCTGGGTCCAGCGCAGCGTCCGGGCCAGAGTTCTCCATAGTCAGAGAAGTGGCGGTGAGCCTTACATGGACAAAGCCGCCCGGCACATTGTGCACCAGCGCATTCTTCACCAGGTTTACGACCAGCATATTGGCCAAGTCTGGGTTCATGGTGACTGGACAGTCCTCCAGTTCCTCTTCTACTGATAGGTACTTGTATTCAAGTTGGTCCTCAAAATCTTGCAGCACGCTCTGCACCGTTTCCTTCAGGTTTACTTCCCCTTCTTCAGCAAACTGTCGGTTTTCAATCTTGGAAAGCAGGAGCAAGGATTTGTTCAGGCGGGTGAGGCGCTCCAGGTTCTGGAGGATGCCGCCAATCTGCTCTAGTTCCCTTTCCTGAAGATTGGGGCTCTCAGCGAGCAACTCCAGTTTGTTCAGGGAGATGGCCAAGGGCGTCTGCAACTCATGCGAGGCGTTTTCAATAAAGCTTTTCTGGCTTTGGTACACGGTCAGGTTCTTCTGCAACAGCTTCTCCACGGTCTGGCCCAGCAAGGCAAACTCTTCAATGTTAGATTTAGGCGAAGTAAAGGGCTGTGAACCATCCAACCTAAATTTTTTAATGCGCGCCAACAGGGTATAAAATGGTTTCCAGATACGCTTGAGCAGGATGTTGTTGAGTAAAAGCAAGGTGGCCAGCAAACCCAGGTACAGCCACAACAGGGAATACAGCAGGTCCTCAATGAGGTCATCTTCCTCTACCATGGAGGTGATGAGCCGCATCTCATAGTACCGTCCGCCTTGCCCGAACACCGTAGTCAACAACCTTACCGGCTCATAGTCCTTCTCATTCTGCATGTACATGAGCGTGTCCTGGTACAGGTCTTTGTGTTGCTGGGCCCAGGCTGCCGTCACAGGCCTGATTTTGTAATAGCCTTCCTCAAAGTCTGTCTGCTGCAAAACGGTACTGTCCTGCCGTGCTTTTTGCATGACCAGGATTTTCTGGTTCTCCAGGCCGTCGTCTATGCTGTCATAGATTTCGTCTAGCATGTTGTAGTAGAAAATACCGGCCCACGCCGTTAATACCACTAACAGAATAGCAGCGAAATAGGCCGTTACATGGTTGAGCAGCTTCATGACATGACCAGTTTATAGCCTATGCCGTAGATGGCCTGCACCTCTACCTGAGCGCGGGCGTCCTTCAATTTCTTGCGCAGGTTCTTGATTTGGGAGTAGATGAACTCATAGTTGTCGGCTTGGTCAATGCTGTCGCCCCAGACGTGCTCCGCTAGGGCAGTTTTGCTCACCAGCCGGTCTTTGTTGGTAACCAGGTACAGCAGGATGTCATACTCTTTCCTGTTGAGAGTTAGCTCCTGCCCGTCTACCCAAATTTGGTGCTTGTCTAGGTCAATCTGCAGGTTCTCCAGTTGTTGCTGGTTCTGGCCTTCAAACTTCCTTCTCCTGAGCACAGATTTAACGCGCGCATGCAGTTCTGCCAGATGGAAAGGCTTGGGCAGGTAATCATCGGCGCCCAGTTCCAGACCCTGCACCTTGTCTTCAATGGAGTTCTTAGCCGAGACGATGATGACGCTGTCTGTCTTTTGCTGTTTTTTGAGCTCTTCCAGCAGGTCCAGGCCGCTGCCACCGGGGAGCATGATGTCCAGCAAAATGCAGTCGTAAGCATAAACACCAATCTTCTCCAGCGCCTGGTCATAGGTTTGGGCGGTCTCCACCACGTAGAGTTCCTGTTCCAGAGAACGGACCATATTTTCCAGCATGTCTGGCTCGTCTTCAATGACCAGGATTTTCATAGGCGCACAGGTTTCTGTGCAAGTACGTGCCAGAACCTGGAAAGAGTTGGGAATTTTAAGATGAAGAGAAAATAAGAAAGGAGATGACATCGTTTTTGGCTTCCTTTCTAGAAAAAAGGCCAAAAATGAAATCAATCAAGAACGGGAGACTTTGCCCTTGGCTTCCCAGTGACTGTTTTTGACGGTGAGGCCGTCTGCCTCTAGAATCAGTCTCCGCACATAGCGTTCGCCTTGGATGCTGCCGTCTACGTTGCGCTTTCCAATGAAAAGGGTTTTGGCGTGACCGTTGGCGTCAGTGATGATGGTCAAATCCTTGCCAGAAAAACTGTCCTGAAGTGTGGCGTTCGGCTCCAAGGCCTTGCTCAGTTTGGCTTCCAGCTTAGGATTCAGAGGCATGGGGACTGGCGGTTATTGTTCGGTGTAGGATTGCAGAATGGCCAGGGCTTCGGTCTCATTGGCCTCCACCACCTCATCTATGACGGTCTGGATTTCGGGTTCTGACCAACGGGCGTCCTCGGCGGCTTTTACAAACACGCCCAGGGCCACAAACCGGCCGCCTTCCAGAGGGAGAATCGCTTTTACTTTCTTTCGGATGTTCATGGAATGAAATTTCGTTTTGGCCTATTTCCCAGAAAACAGACTAGAATCAGAGGACAATCCTTTAGACTCCTGCACCCAGTTGAGGGCTTCGGACATGGTCTGGAAATACTCTACCGTGGCTTGGATGTGGGGCCGTATCTTGGCAATCATGCTACTGATGGCCATCTGGTTAAAGATGTCATCTGACACCACAATGGCAAATTTACGCACCCCCAGCAACTGGAACTGCGGAAACCAGGTAGCCACGGTCCATTCCTGATCTGCCTGCCGGATGACCTTCATGTCTTTGGTGTCCAGAATCCAGAAAAGATGACCTGCCTGTCTGGAGGTTTTAAGGGCCTCTAGCATGCCTTCATGGTACACTTCACTAGAAACAAAACCACGCCAATGAAGCGTCAGGCTTCTGCGGGCATCATTGGTATCTATGGTATACGTGGCTAGTGGTTCTTCCATTTGGACTTCAAGCGTCATTCAGTTTCTGCCAGAGTAGGCAAAACGGATTTCCTCACCCCCTAATACCTAATTGCAGGTTTATAGTTTTGTAAGGAATCAATAAACTAATTGAACTCTGTTTACAAGTATAACATTCTGCCGCAACTTGCACAAGAAAGCCCCGCTTTATAGGCGGGGCTTTTCAAAATTATCTAAACATGTTTTTGAGCTTGCTCAGTTTAGTGGCCATGTCCTCTTCTTCTGCGGGCTCTTCTTTGCGCGCGGCGGCTCTCGGTTTTCCGGCTCCTCCAGTAGGTCTGGCGGCTTGCGGGTCACCTTTCATGGAAAGGGCTATGCGCTTGCGGCTCACCTCCACCTCTAGCACCGTCACTTCCACGCGCTGACCCACTTTCACAACCTCGTGCGGGTTGCTCACGAAGCGGTCTGACAGGTGGCTTACGTGTACTAATCCGTCCTGGTGCACCCCAATGTCCACGAACGCCCCAAACGCGGTGATGTTGGTGATGATGCCCGGTAGCTTCATGCCCTGGCGCAGATCCTTCATCTCGTTTACGCCTTCGGTGAAGCTAAAGGCCTCATAGCTTTCGCGCGGGTCACGGCCAGGTTTGGCCAGCTCACTTAAGATGTCTTGGAGAGTAGGCAGACCAACGGTCTCAGAAACGTATTTCTTGAGGTCAATCTGCTTGCGAAGTTCTGCGTTCTTCAACAAGTCCTCCACAGTAGCACCTAGGTCCTTGGCCATTTGCTCTACCAAGGCGTAACGCTCTGGGTGCACGGCACTGCCGTCCAATGGATGCTTACCACCCCGTATGCGCAGGAACCCGGCCGCCTGTTCAAAGGCTTTGTCTCCCAGGCGGGCTACTTTACGCAATTCATTGCGGGTTTTGAAGGGTCCATTCTGGTTGCGGTAGTCTACAATGTTCTGGGCCAACTGCGGTCCTAAGCCTGACACGTAGGTTAAGAGTTGCTTGCTGGCGGTGTTTACTTCCACGCCCACGGCGTTCACGCAGCTCATCACCACGTCATCCAGGCTGTGCTTTAAGGCGTTCTGGTCTACATCATGCTGGTACTGCCCTACGCCAATGGATTTTGGGTCTAGTTTTACTAATTCCGCCAAGGGGTCCATTAAACGGCGACCGATGGAAACGGCCCCGCGCACGGTGATGTCCTGGTCTGGGAACTCCTCGCGCGCTACGTCTGAGGCCGAGTAGATGGAGGCACCGCTTTCGTTTACCATCACCACGGCAATTTCTTTGGGCAAGCCCAGTTTCTGCACGAAGGTCTCGGTCTCGCGGCTGGCGGTTCCGTTACCTATGGCAATGGCTTCAATCTGGTATCTGGCGCACATGGCCATTACCTGATGCCCGGCCGTGGTGGCTTGTCCGGCGCCGTTGTGCGGGAAGATGGCCTCATAATGCAACAGCTTGCCTTGCTCATCCAGGGCCACTACTTTACAACCGGTTCTAAAGCCTGGGTCAATGGCCAACACGCGTTTCTGGCCCAGCGGCGCAGACAAAAGCATAGGACGCAAGTTATCCGCGAATACGCGGATGGCTTCCTCGTCGGCGCGTTTCTTAGAAGACATACGCACTTCGGTTTCCATGCTTAAACGTAGCATGCGCTTGTAGCTTTCGCGTATGGCGAGTTTCACCTGCTCGGCGGCGGCGTTATGGCCTTTTACAAACTGGTCTTCCAGGATGTTGATAGCCGCTTCTTCCTCGGGCTGCGCGTCCAGCATGAGCACCATTTCCTTTTCGCCGCGGCGCATGGCCAGGATGCGGTGGCTGGGGGCTTTTCCAATGGGTTCTTCCCACTCAAAGTAGTCCTTGAACTTCTGGCCTTCCTCCTCTTTACCCGGCACTACGCGCGCCTTGAACACGCCTTTCTTCTCGAACAAGGTCCGGATGTTGGCGCGGGCCTCTGGGTTTTCGTTCACCCATTCGGCAATGATGTCACGGGCACCGGCTAAGGCTTCCTCGGTGGATTTTACTTCTTTTTCTTCGCTTACAAAACCGGCGGCTTCAGCGGCCACGTCTACGTTGGCTTGCTCAAACAAGGTAAGGGCCAGCGGCTCCAGGCCTTTCTCACGGGCAATGGTGGCGCGGGTACGGCGCTTGGGTTTGTAAGGCAGGTAAATATCTTCCAGCACGGCCATGGTGTCGGCGGCCAAGACCTGGGCTTCTAGTTCTGGGGTGAGTTTCTCTTGGTCCCTGAGTGACTTGAGAATACTTTCGCGGCGTTTGTCCAGTTCTCTCAACTGCTCTATGCGGTCCCGGATGGAGGCAATGGCCACTTCGTCCAAACTGCCGGTCACTTCTTTTCGGTAACGGGCCACGAAGGGCACCGTAGCGCCCTCATCCAACAACTGAACCGTAGCTTGTACCTGGCGCTCACTCACTTGCAGCTCTGCCGCAATCTTCTTGAAATGGATTTCTGACATGGGGAATACAAATCGTTCTAAACTAGGTAAAGCAGGCGTTCTGCGCACTTTACAGACTTCAAAGTTAACGCTTAATTAGCACAAACCACAGCCCATACCAAGCTATGAATGCAACTGGCAGTCTCTCAGATTGGCTTGGTTTTTGTATCTTTGGCTAGTCTAGAAACGGAACTATTTGATTGGCTGCGCGCCTTGTACAAACACCTGACCGTTTGTGTTTTAGATTATTAAACGCTATCCCTTATGAAGAAACTGTTTTTACTGGCCGCCTTGGTGGTAGCTTCTTACACTGCCTCGGCGCAAGCCCCGGCCACTACGCCAGAAGCCCGCGCCAAAGCCATGACCAGCTCTATGCGCCAACATTTAGGTTTGACCGGTGCCCAGGTGGTGAAGATTGAGGAAATCAACCTGCGGGCCATTCAACAATTGGAACAAGCTAAAAAAGACTTGAAAGGCGACCCCAGAAAGCTGAAAGCCATGATGGACCAGATCAGCAATACTCGCCTAATGGCCCTGAAAGAGCAGATGACGCAACCGCAGTTCTTAAAATACCAGCAGCAACGCGAAAAGAAAATGGGTCTCTCTACTGAACCCGGTGCCGCTCCTGGCGGAGCACCCGGCATGAAGAGCAGCGCGTATGACAATAGCAACTAAGCCAATTGCATAGACCACCGTTTTTGGCTTCTTTTACCAGAAACAGCCTAAAAACAGAAAAGCCCCGCTCAAGAGCGGGGCTTTTCTGTTTTATGAAGTGGTTGTGTTATATCATTTCCAGTAATCCAAGCACCAGGAACACTACCCCCACAATGGCGACAATAGAACCTAATAAACCTAGGTGAGGAAGGATACCAATCAAGACACCCGCCAGAATCAAAATCAAACCGATTTTGATGTAGCCGTTAACAGCATTGGCTTTCTTGCCGCTTTTGGCATCGCGCTTGATCTTAGAAGCCACTTTCATGAACTTCTTGTTAGACGAAGCCGCTTCTACCGTCTTGTTCATGTCTACAGGAGCAGAAGCTGTGGCAGCCGCCACCGCTGACGTTGTTAAAGGAGCCGTTCTGGCTACAGTTCTTGAAGCAACTGGCGTAACCACGCTTGCCTCTAACGGCAGCGAAGCTACTGTAGACACGGGAGCGCTGGTTGCAGGAGTTTCGGCTTGCGCGACTGTGATTACCTTTTCTGTAGTAGCAGATTTAATATAGGCAGGCTTAGAAGCTACCGTGTAATCAAAGTATTGGCCAGAGCTACAACCAATCATGAACTGGCTGGCTACACTGCAAACTACTAAAGAGAGTAAAGATTTAAATTTCATAGTGAAAGGGATTAAGAATGTTATGGTGCAAATTTAGCAGGATTACGTAGTCTTACGCAGATGATGAAGAATAAGTATTTAGATTCGCAGTTAGTACGTGAGCCCTAACGTCTGGTTCTGTGAATATGGTATAAATAATTTTGACGTTAGATAATTCCTAGCATTCGGCAAGACTGACTAAACCGTCTTAGGCCAGTCCACACCTCGTTCAACTACTAATATCTAAAACCCCGCGTGCGCAAAATCATCCATATAGACATGGACGCCTTCTTCGCCTCTGTAGAGCAGCGGGACAACCCGGCATTGCGCGGCAAACCCGTGGCGGTGGGTGGAACCAAGGCACGGGGCGTGGTAGCCGCGGCCAGTTATGAGGCCCGGCAGTTTGGGGTGTATTCTGCCATGCCCAGTTCCATCGCCTTCCGCAAATGTCCTACGTTGATTATGGTGCCCACGCGGTTTGAGGTCTATCAACAGGTGTCCAGGCAGATACGCGAGGTCTTTCTACGCTACACAGATTTGGTGGAACCGCTTTCCCTGGATGAGGCCTATTTGGATGTGACGGAGAACAAGTTCGGGCTGAAGTCTGCCATGTACATTGCCCTGCGCATTAAACAGGAGATTTTGGAAGCCACCCAATTGACGGCTTCGGCGGGCGTATCTTTCAATAAGTTTCTGGCCAAGGTGGCCTCTGGCACCAATAAACCAGACGGCATCACGGTTATCACCCCAGACCAGGCCGAAGCGTTTGTAGAGGCCCTGCCCATTGAGAAATTCTATGGCATAGGCGATGTGACCGCGGCCAAAATGAAACAACTAGGCATACACACCGGCGCCGACCTGAAAGCCCGCTCTGAGGTGGACTTGCGTCGGCACTTCGGGAAGTCGGGTACTTACTTCTACCAGATTGCCCGCGCCCAGGATGACCGACTGGTTGAGCCCAACCGTATCAGGAAAAGCATCGGTTCGGAGCGCACCTTCGGCCAAGACCTGGAAACCGAAGAAGAGATGTTGCCCGAGTTAAGACGCATTGCGGAAGAGGTGGCCTATGACCTGCACCGCTTGGAGGCCTCGGGCAAAACCGTCACACTCAAGCTCAAGTACCATGACTTCACCTTGAACACCCGCAGCAAAACTTTCTTCTCCAACGTCCGCACCGAAGACGTCCTCCTAGACATTGCCGCCGAACTGCTGCACTCTCCCGCCTTTCCCGCCAAACCCATCCGGCTGCTGGGCATTACCGTGTCTAACCTGAGCTACGGTCAACAGCAAACCGGCCAGCTGTCGTTTCCTTTTTAATTGTTGATTGCTGATTGTTGGATGCTAGCTAGAAGGACTATCACATCAAAATCATTCTCCTTTTTGTCATCCTGAAAGGACCTTGTGGGCGAACTAGACAGGCGTTTGATTAAGTGCTATTACTTTCTCCTTTGGAGAGACCAGGCACTGCCTTGTCTCCCACGCATTTCCATCTTCTTCTCAATCTACCTTCTGATGTAAACACCCCTCTTCGCTCCCCTCAAGGGGAGAATCTGCGTTTACTTTAGCGCCTCTGCAGCTTGCCCACAAGGTCCTTTCAGGATGACAAAAATGGAATGAATCCTCATTTTCCATTTTTTGCCTATTTTCACCAAAACAAGCCAAAAACGCCATGGAAGCCCAACCAGACTACATTGCCCAGAACAGACATGCCTGGAACCTGAGAACGGGTGTCCACAAAGACTCTGCGTTTTATGACGTAGAAGCTTTTAAGAAGGGAAAAACCAGTTTAAACCCGCTGGAGTTAGAGGCTTTAGGCGATGTTAAAGGCAAGAAGCTGCTGCACCTGCAATGTCATTTTGGGCAGGACACGCTCTCTTGGGCAAGATTGGGCGCCAAGGCCACGGGCGTAGATTTGTCAGACGCGGCCATTGAACTGGCGCAGCAGTTAAACCAGCAACTGGGCCTGGACGCTGAGTTTGTCTGCTGTAACGTCTATGACCTGCCACAACACCTGCAAGGCGAGTATGATATAGTGTTCACTTCGTACGGCACCATTGGTTGGTTGCCAGATTTGGATAAATGGGCTGAAGTAATAAACCATTTCCTGAAGCCCGGCGGCACGTTTTTCATAGCAGAGTTTCACCCCGCGGTCTGGATGTTTGACAACAACTTCAGTTATATTCAATACCCGTACTTTAACACCGGCGGCCCAATCATTGAAGAATCAACCGGCACCTACACCGACCGGGACGCGCCTATCCAATACACAGAATACTCCTGGAACCACGCCTTGAGCGAAGTTATGACAGCTTTACTCAAACAAGGTCTGCAGTTGGTGGAATTTAAAGAACTGCCTTATTCTTACTATAACTGTTTTGCCAACATGGAGCAGGGCACAGACGGGTTTTGGCGCATCAAAGGCATGGACGAGAAACTGCCCATGATGTATTCTTTGAACATGGTGAAGGTTTAATTCCTTATAGCTTATGCGTTGTAAGTATTCAAATGCATTTTCCCTTTAAACACGAAGGCCTTGCTTTAACCAGTAAAGCAGGGCCTTCGTGTTTGTTAAGCAATCATAGCTACCTAGAAAATCTCGTGCAATTCTCTTTTCAGGAACTGGAGGGCTTGGGCGGTGGGGTCAATGTCATTATGCAGGACGTTTTCCAAGACGCGCTTGGCCAGGTCGGTGCCGCGGCTGTTCTCGGGTAGGGCCTGGTAGTTCTGGTTAATCATGGTCACCACGTCTTCCTTCGCCTTCTTCACTTGTTGCCAGGCCGCCTCGCTCATGTACAGTTGCTGGGACAGGTTATGGGTATATTCGGCTCTAATCTCCTGTGACAGTTGAGCCTGGAACTCAGGGGCCGTCATGCCCGAAGGGCTCACGCGAATGAGCAGATTGCTGGGCGTGATGCGCTCTAAAAACAAAATCACGCGCTCATAGGCCTGCAGCCTGATGGGAAGGATGACGTCGCTGTTCTTCAGGCGAATCTCCAGGAGGCGCTTACGGTAATCGCGCTCCATGTACCTCTGGGTGAGCAGGTACATGCCGCCGCCTACTAATAAGGCTGGAATGAGGCTTAGGGCAAGAAGCAACAGCAAGGATGAGGTATCTAAAGTCATAGATTTGGCGAAGGTTTGTGGTGTAAATATCGTTAAAAAACGAAGAACGTTTTACTGAATCATTTTACCGGTTTTCAGGTTACTTATAGTATAGCGCTGATTTATAAAAACAGCCTAGTTTTTAGTACCTTTGCCACGCATAAGCCAATTTACTATGGAAAGCACAACTGTAAAAACAGCTCCTATTTCACTCACCGAACGCGCATTGGCAGAGGTGAAAGTGATTTTGAAAGATAAGAACGTTCCGGCCGAGTACGGTCTCCGGATTGGGGTACAAGGCGGCGGTTGCTCAGGCATGTCGTACTTGCTGGGTTTTGACAAGCCCAAAGACGCCGACGAGATTTTCCAGCTGGACGGTGTTCAGTTAATCATGGACAAGAAGCACGCTATGTATGTGCTAGGCATGGAGGTAGACTTCCAGGACGGCTTGAACGCCCGCGGATTTGTCTTCAATAACCCTCAAGCCAAAAGCACCTGCGGTTGCGGAAGCTCCTTCTCTGCATAACATTCCTTTCTTTTATAGTCAAAAGGCCTGCTCTATGAGCAGGCCTTTTGTTTTTGGGCTGTTTTCTGGAAATCAGGCTAAAAACGACAACTTGACTACATTTTCACATTCTCAAATCTGCTCATTCTCAAATTCTTCAATAGCACTTCAGCACATTAAGTTATTAGCACATTAATAAGTCTTTGTCATAGTGGTAGGCACAGCTAAAACAATGTCAGCTCTTGACAGATGGTCCTTCTCCAGCTTGTCTAACTGCCCTTGCGAAACGGTGGAAATAGTCATCACCTTTAACTCCGGCCGAAGTCGTTTCAAATACCAGAGAATGCCTTCGTGGTGGTCTGAGTGATAAGAGCCGTTGAGGTGCAGAAAGCGCTGACCCTGTTTCAGGTTCTGGTGGATAAACTGAGCCATAGTCACGTCTTTTAGAGCTTGGGCTTCAATAATCTGGCTAGCCGAGGCCGAGGCGCCGTGCGAATCGCCAAACATGCCGCGCATTTTCTTATAGCCCGGCAGTTCCATGTCTACAATAAGTGGCAACAGCGCCAACCATTGTTTTTCTGTTTGCGGCTGAGCATCTAAGCCTTTCAGTCCTTCTCTAGCCACTACTCGGGCTAGTCTGCGCGGGGCGTTGGTGGCAATCACTTTGATTTGATGCTCCTTCGCGAAGGCAAGAATAGGTTTATAGTCGGTAGCGAAGTTTGGCCAGGCACGGCTTCTCTCCAGAAAGGCAGGTTCTGCTAATTGGTCCAATAGAAAGGAGTCTACCGCGGACTGGGTGTCGGTTTCCCACATTTCGGCACCAATGACCAAGTTGCCTTTATGGAGCAGGTGCAGGTCTTGGGCCAGTTCCAGTTGCAACCAATGGGCAATAGGGTCATTATGCTGTTCCCCGAAGAAGACCACGTCCGCCTTCGCCAGCTCCTTCAGCATCTTCTCATACGTGATAGACTTGCCCTTGCTAGTGAATAGCCTATAAGCGGGCTTGTCTGTCTTAAAAGACATTAGAAACAAAGGAGTCAATAACAGAGATAGCAGTTTTTTCATAACTCAGACACTATTAACTTCCAAGGATTTCCAGTTTGTCCATACACTAAACGCGCCTAGCACTGTCCCAAAGAGTCCTCCAAACAGAGCTCCCCAAATAGAACCGCCAACCCATGCATATCCGATCATTAGTCCAAAGTCTTCTGGTACATTTATGAATGTTCTTGTATAAAAATCAGGGCTTAATGTCGCTAATCCGATTGCAATTAATCCACCAATAACCCAAGATAGATACACAAAGCCCATAATTCTTAACAAGTGGCTTGCCCCAAACCTGAAAGTCGCTTGGCCTTTTGTGACTAAACTAATAGTCAAAATGAAAATAAGTGTGAAAACTATTCCATATAATAGCCCCTCAAAAATTCCTTGTGCTACACTAGCGGCCCAAATTCCCTCGAAATCCCAGCCCATTATATTTCGGTAATAGGTAGGGCTTACATATCCATTTATAAAATTTGTAGATGCACCTACAAACCCGCTTGCCAAAACGCTAGTGATTGCAATCCAAAGAATTGTCAAGTAATTTGTTTCTTACTTGTAGCTAAAACTAGACTTCATATAATTCATTAATAACACCTAAGCCAATGTGATTTTCGCCTCATTTCTGAGAATTAGGCCAAAAACGGCTATTGACTACACGGTTAGAGTCATCATCTAAAATCTTTAAAATCAACCCTTATAAAACAGCCATTTAGAGAGTTCACGGTAATTGACTTTCTTGCCGTACATCAAAATACCTACGCGGTAAATGCGGGCGGCTACCCAGGTGGTACCAATGAACCCGAAGATGAGTAGCAGCATGGACAAGGCCAGTTCCCAACCTGGTACCCCAAACGGCAGGCGTAACATCATGACCACCGGCGAGGTGAAGGGAATCATGGACATCCAGAAAGCCACGGCGCCGTTCGGGTTTTTGATGATAATGGTCTGGGCCACAATGAAGGACAAGATGAGCGGGATGGTGATGGGGAGCATGAACTGCTGACTGTCGGTTTCTGAGTCGACGGCCGCGCCCACGGCCCCAAACAAGGCACCGTACAGCAAGTAACCACCCAAAAAGTAAAACAGGAAGCACCCTACCAGCAAAGGCACGTTGAGGTTGTCAAGCGCGCCCAAAACCTCAGACACCTCCTGCGCTTGGGTCGCGTCCTTCTCAGTTTCCATCTGTTGCATGGTCTGCCCAATGTTGGCCTGTGAGAAACGGTCCAGCTCAAACTGTGAGGACACTACTGATGTGATGGTAGAAGTAAGGATAATCCAGAGCAGGAACTGCGTGAGGCCCACGGCGGCGATGCCCATAATCTTACCAGCCATCAACTGGAAAGGCTTCACCGAGGACACCATCACCTCCAGAATGCGGCTGGTCTTCTCTTCAATCACGCCACGCATAATCTGGGCGCCGTAGATGAAAATGAACAGGTAAATCAAAAATGCCCCAAAAAAGCCCGCCCCCGAGTTCACGCCCACGTTACTGCTTTTCTCGCCCTCGGCGCTTAGGTTAATGGTGCTGATGTTGACATCGGTCTTAATCTGGTCCAGTACCTTTTGGTCAATGCCCGACTTAGAGAATTTGATGGCCTCCACCTCCTTCTGCACCTGACGCTCTAGCTTAGAAGCCAGAGAAATGCTGGCGCTTTTCTGGGAGAACAGCTGAATGCCTTGCGGCTTGTCTAAGTTCAGTTTAGGAATGTAGAGCAAGGCCGCGTCCTCGGTTTTCAGGTACTCTTCCTTGGCTTTCTGCACCGGGCCGCCCACGGTGACAAACTTTATCTCTTCGGTAGACTTCAACTTACTGGCCAGAATGCCGCTCTCATCCAACACCTGAATCACTTTGGCGTCCTCTGACATGGTGGCCAACCAGATGGGAATCACCATCACCATAGCCATGAGCAAGGGGCCCAGTATGGTCATAACAATGAAGCTTTTCTTTCTTACCCGCACCAGGTACTCGCGCTGAAAAATCAACCAAATCTTACCCATGGTGCACCTCCTCTGTTACGGTTTTAATGAAAATATCATGAATGCTAGGCACCTTCTCCTGAAAGCAATGCACCTCCACCCGGTCCAGTAAATAGCGAAGCAAGTCATTGGGGCTGATGTTGGGCTCCAATTGTACCTCAGCCTTAAAGTGGTTGCCTTCCTGCTGTTGTTGGATGACTTCGAAATCTGGCGAGGTGATGAGCAGTTTGCCTTCGCCCTCAAGCGTATACAAATGGTTCTTAAACTTGGCCTTTATGTCTTGCAGGCTACCGTCTAGCACTTTCTCAGACTTATGAATGAGCGCAATGTGGTCACACAACTGCTCCACCGACTCCATGCGGTGGGTAGAGAAGATGATGGTACAGCCCTGCTCCTTCAGCTTCAGGATTTCATCCCGTATGATGTTGGCATTTACGGGGTCGAAGCCCGAGAATGGCTCGTCCAGAATCAACAGCTTGGGCTCATGCAGGACGGTGGCAATAAACTGCACCTTCTGTTGCATGCCCTTGGACAGGTCCTCCACGCTTTTGGTAAGCCACTCGCGCAGGCTCAGGCGGTCTGCCCAGATTTTAATTTTGGAGGTGGCATCCGCTTTAGACAAGCCCCGAAGTCTAGCCAAGTAAATTAACTGCTCGCCTACCTTCATTTTCTTATAAAGACCGCGCTCCTCGGGCAGATAGCCTACTTGTTGAATGTGCTCAGGTCGTAGCGGCTCGCCATCCAGCAACACTTGGCCTTCATCGGCAGCCGTAATCTGGGTAATGATTCTGATGAGCGACGTCTTGCCCGCCCCGTTCGGCCCCAACAGCCCGAAGATGCTCCCCATGGGCACGTCAAAGGAAACGTTGTTGAGGGCTCTGTGGGCTTCGTACTGCTTGCTGACGCCTTTTATCTGTAGAATTGGTTGCAATGCAAAGTGGTTTAAATCCTAGGCTAAGCTACTGGAAACTGTTGCACGGTGCAAATGCTTGCTTCTTTCGTTTTTGGCCTGATTTCCAGAAAACAAGCCAAAAACGACAACGGCCACTCTCCAAATGGAAAGTGGCCGTTGTTTATACTTAAATCGACTCAGAACTTGCGACTTTAGACTCGCGACTATCTATTGAAAATACTCCTTCATTTTCTCGAAGAATCCTTTCTCGTTCTTGCCTGGGTTTGGCGCGAAATTGGGGGAGTCGCGGAGTTTCTCCAGAATCTGACGTTCCTCGGCGTTCACGGTTTTAGGCGTCCAAACGTTGATGTGAATCAGCTGGTCACCGCGGCCGTAGCCGTTCACCTCTGGAATACCCTTGCCGCGCAGCCTTAAGATTTTGCCCGATTGGGTGCCTGGGTCAATCTTAATCTTCACCTTGCCTTCAATGGTAGGTACTTCCAGGCTGGTGCCCAAGGTAGCGTCCACAATGCTCACGTACTGCTCAAACATGACGTTGTTGCCGTCTCTGCGCAGGGTTGGATGCTCTTCTTCTTCAATCTGAATAAGCAAATCACCCGGGATGCCGCCGCGCTCCGGCACGTTGCCCTTGCCGCTCATAGAAAGCTGCATGCCGTCTGCCACACCCGCCGGTACGTTGATAGAGATGACCTCCTCACGCAGCTGACGGCCTTCGCCGTGGCACACATCGCATTTCTGGCTTACCATCTTGCCCTCACCGTGGCAGGTAGGGCAGGTAGACGCAGACACCATTTGGCCCAGCATGGTGTTCACTACGCGTTTCACCTGGCCCTGGCCCTGGCAGGTACCGCAGGTTTGTAGGGCGGTTCCGTTCTTAGAACCGTTCCCGTCGCAGGCCTGGCAGGACTCGTAGCGTTTTACCTTGATTTTCTTCTCAACACCTTTGGCTACCTCTTCCAGGTTCAGCTTGAGCTTGATGCGCAGGTTGCTGCCTTTGCGCATTCTCTTGCCGCCGCGCTGTCCGCCGCCACCAAAGAAGCTTTCGAAGCCGCCTCCCCCGCCGCCACCGAAGATGTCGCCGAACTGGGAGAAGATATCTTCCATGTTCATGCCACCCCCGCCGCCGTAGCCGCCACCGTTAACGCCCTGATGCCCGAACTGGTCATAGCGCTGACGTTTCTGCTCGTCGCTCAGGACCTCGTAGGCTTCTGCGGCCTCCTTGAACTTGTCCTCGGCGGTAGGGTCGTCTGGGTTCTTGTCAGGGTGAAACTTGATGGCAATCTTGCGGTATGCCTTCTTAATCTCATCCTGGCTAGCTCCCTTAGAGATGCCTAGCACTTCATAATAATCTCTCTTAGTTGCCATGGCTGTTTATGCTCCTATCACCACTTTCGCAAAGCGAACTACCTTATCATTGAGGTAATAGCCTTTCTCCACCTGGTCAATAACTTTTCCTTTCATGTCTTCATTGGGCGCCGGAATCTGGGTGATGGCCTCATGCACCTCGGCGTCAAACGGCTGTCCTACGGCGTCCATCGGTTTCAAGCCCTTCTGCTGAAGCAGGTGCTGAAACTTGGTGAACACCAGCTCCACGCCTTCGCGCACCGCGTTCACATCCTGAGCGTCCTTCATAGCCGCTTGGGCGCGCTCCAAATCATCCAGCACCGGGATTAAAGCCACCATCAATTCCTGATTAGCAGTTTTGAATAGTTCCAGGCGTTCCTTAGAGGTACGGCGTCTGAAGTTGTCAAACTCGGCGTGCAGGCGCAGGTACTTGTCGCGCAGCTCGTCGGCCTCAGAAGCGCTTTTGTCTTCGGCCGCCGGTTCTTCTGGTTCCCCAATCAGTTCCTCCTCATGCTCTGGCGTGGGAGCTTCTAACCCTTCATGGTGTTCTGGCTGTATATTTTCTTCTTCTTGAGGATGTTGTTCGGTTGTGTTACTCATATCTATCCTGACAGATTATATTTTCTATTCAAACGTTCACGTTGGTGCCTGACCAGGGACAACTACTTTGCCAAACCTTTTATTCTGTCATTCTGACACAATTCTCCTGCAACAGGAAGGTTTTATGGGCGAAGAGTTGGCAGGCGCCGTGCCTGCCTTTTGCGCTGGCAGGCAAATAAAATCTTGTCGTTTTTGGCCTGTTTCCCAGGAAACAGGCCAAAAACGACAAGGTTTTTAAAACATAGATGTGGCTTAGGCTTCTTGCAAGGCCTTCCAGATCATGTCCTTCAACTGCATGATGTTCTTGTTGGTCATACTGGAAATGAAAATGGCCGGAAGGTCTTTGGGCAGGGTGGCACGCATTTCGGCTTCCAGTTCTTCATCCAATAAATCAGACTTGGTCACGGCCAGAAGGCGTTGTTTCTGCAACAGTTCTGGGTTAAACGTGCGTAATTCGTTTACCAATACCTCGTACTCGGCGGCAATGTCCGGGCTCTCCGCGGATATCATGAACAGAAGAATGGAGTTCCGCTCAATGTGTTTCAGGAAGCGTATGCCCAAGCCTTTGCCCTCAGAGGCGCCTTCAATAATCCCCGGAATGTCGGCCATCACGAAGGACTTGTAGTCGCGGTAGGCCACTACGCCCAGGTTCGGCACCAAGGTGGTGAACGGGTAGTTGGCAATCTTCGGCGTAGCCGCAGAAACCACAGACAGCAGAGTGGATTTACCGGCGTTCGGGAAGCCCACCAGCCCCACGTCTGCCAGCAACTTCAACTCCAAAATGGTCCACTCCTCCAGACCGGGCTCGCCGGGTTGGGCGTGGCGAGGCGTCTGATTGGTTGGCGACTTGAAGTGGGCGTTGCCCAGGCCTCCTCTTCCGCCGGGGGTGATGATGATTTCCTGATCGTGTTCGGTGATTTCGGCTTTTATCTCGCCGGTCTCCGCGTCACGGGCAATGGTACCAATGGGTACTTCCAAGATAATGTCTTCACCGTTGGCACCCGTGGAATGGCTGGAACCACCAGAACCGCCTGGCTTGGCAATCACGTGTTTTTGGAACTGTAAGTGCAATAAGGTCCAAAGCTGAGAATTTCCCTTGAGGATGATATGACCGCCACGGCCGCCATCGCCCCCATCAGGCCCGCCTTTGGCGTTCTTTTTGTCCCGGTGTAAGTGGGCAGAACCTGCGCCACCGTGCCCAGAACGGCAACATATTTTAACGTAGTCGATGAAATTAGATGACGACATTTGAATTAAGAATTAAGAATTAGGAATTAAGAATTGCTCCTAGAAAATCAGCTTTGTTATAATCAACGTTTCCTGAAATCTGCTTTAAAAGCTACGTGGTGCAATTTCAATCCTTTGAGATAATAACATAAAAACCACCTGGCATTGGAGTACCAGATGGTTTTTAGACAATAGGTTTATTTAAAAGGAGGCTACGCCACTTGGCAGGCCTCTATAATTTCACAGCTTTTGCTGAAGATTTCTTCAATCTCACCAATCCCGTCCACGGCGTAGAACTTGCCTTGCTGGGCGTAATAATCTGCCACGGGAGTAGTCTTGGTGTTGTATTCCTGCACCCGCTTTCTGATGAGGGTCTCATCTGCGTCATCTGGTCTACCCGAGGTCTGGCCACGCAGCAACAGACGCTTGGTCAATTCCTCTTCGTCTACCTGCAGGGCAATCATGCAGCTAATGCCCTGGTCGTATTTCTGCAACAGTTGGTCCAGCGCTTCGGCCTGGGGCACAGTGCGCGGAAAGCCGTCAAAGATGAAACCGGCAGCGGTGCGGTTGTCCGCTATTTTGCTTTCAATCATGCCAATCACCACTTCATCTGGCACCAAGAGGCCCTCATCCATGAGTTTCTTCGCCTGAAGACCCAATTGGGTGCCTTGCGCGATTTCAGAGCGCAGCAAATCACCAGTAGACAGGTGGATAAGCTGATACTTTTCAATCAGTTTCTGGCTTTGTGTGCCTTTGCCTGCACCTGGAGGACCAAATAGTACGATGTTCAGCATGTGTTGATTGGTAGAGAAAGAGCAAAAATAAGAATTAAATCTTGCAAACCACAGGACTATTGGAAGAGTTCCTGGCAGGGGGCTCGCGTTTTTGGTCTGATTTCTGGAAAACAGGCCAAAAACGGAAGGCTTTAGACGCTACATTACTTTATAGATGTCTCTAAGGTTACGTCCCAAGCCGTTGTAATCCAAGCCGTAGCCCACCACAAACTCGCCGGGCACCGAGATGGCCGGGTACTTGATGGAGAGGTTGTGCTCCAGGCACTCGGGCTTGATGAGCATGGTAGCCACTTCAACGGAGGCTACGCCTTTCTCACGCAACTGCGGCAGCAGGCCGGCAATGGTATTCCCAGTGTCCACAATGTCCTCTACTATTACCACATGGCGCCCTTCAATGTCCTGGTTCAGACCCATAATTTCTTTGACCTTGCCCGTGCTTTTCATGTCTGCATAAGAAGACAGCTTGATGAAGGATATCTCACACGGAATGCTCATCTCCTTCATGAGGTCTGAGGCGAACATGAAAGAACCGTTGAGAACCGCCAAAAATAAGGGCTGTTTTCCCCGGTAGTCATGGCTGATACGGGCGGCTACCACTTCTACGCTATGTTGGATGCGGCGCTCTGGTATGTAAAGACTGAACTGTTTATCGTGGATGGTGATGGGCTGGTGCATTGCGGTAACGAAAGACGAATTCAAAAATGGGGAAAACCGCTTGAATATAAAAGCAAAAAGCCCTCTTCTAGGGAAAAGGGCTTTTTACGGGGACCGTGACCGGCAGAGGCTTAGCCTTTTACCGGAGCAGCGGGCGCTTTGTAGTCAATTGTCTTCTCAGCGTCTACCTTAGGCAGTTGACCGGTAGTTTCTGTAGTGTCTATGCGGTTCTCAGGCGCAGGTGCGGCAGTGTCACGTACGGCAATGTGCGGGGCAATCACCAAAGACACAATGGACATCAACTTAATCAAGATGTTCATGGAAGGGCCCGAGGTGTCTTTAAACGGGTCACCCACGGTGTCACCGGTTACAGATGCCTTGTGCGCCTCTGAGCCTTTGTACTCCATCACGCCATTAATCATCACGCCTTTCTCAAACGACTTCTTCGCGTTGTCCCATGCACCGCCGGCGTTGGACTGAAACAGGGCCATCAAGACCCCAGAAACGGTTACGCCTGCCAGAACGCCACCTAAGATTTCAGCGCTGGACACTTCCTCAAACACGCCACGCAGTCCAAAACCGATAATCAAGGGAACAATAAGGGCGATGGCGCCTGGCAACATCATTTCACGGAGGGCTGCTTTGGTGGAGATGGCCACGCACTTGTCATACTCGGGCTTGCCGGTTCCTTCCATGATGCCTGGAATCTCCCTGAACTGACGGCGCACCTCGTGCACCATGGCCATGGCCGCCCTACCCACGGCACTGATGGCCAAGGCTGAGAAAACAAACGGAATCATCCCGCCAATGAACAGACCGGCCAACACCGGCGCTTTGTACAAGTCAATAGAACTGATGCCCGAGATGCCCACAAAGGCCGCAAATAAGGCCAACGATGTTAAGGCCGCAGAAGCGATGGCAAATCCTTTACCGGTGGCGGCTGTGGTGTTTCCTACGGCGTCCAGGATATCGGTGCGCTCGCGTACTTCTTTGGGCAACTCGCTCATCTCAGCAATACCACCGGCGTTGTCTGCAATAGGTCCGAAGGCGTCAATGGCCAGCTGCATGGCGGTGGTTGCCATCATCCCGGCAGCGGCAATGGCTACGCCATAAATCCCAGCCATGGCATAGGAGAAGACGATACCCGCAGCCAACACAATGATAGGCAGACAGGTACTCATCATACCCACGCTCAGACCGGCAATAATGTTGGTAGCCGCACCCGTAGAGGATTGTTGCACAATGGAGTTTACCGGCTTCCGGCCCATGGCCGTGAAATACTCGGTAATAAGAGAAATGAGGGTTCCTACAATCAGACCGATGATGATGGCATAGAACACATCCATGTCAGTGAACTCAAAGCCACGCAGGCTTAGACGCTCTGGCAACATCCAGTCCACCACAAAATAAGAGGCGATGGCGGTTAATATCACACTTGACCAGTTGCCCATGTTGAGGGCCGCCTGCACGTTTCCGCCCTCTTTCACGCGCACAAACAGGGTGCCTATCATGGAGAAGATAATTCCCAGACCCGCAATGAGCATGGGAAGGATGATGGGAGACAATCCCCCGAAGTTATCGGTTACGGTAATCTCGCGGCCCAGCACCATGGTCGCCAGGATGGTCGCCACGTAGGACCCGAACAAGTCGGCGCCCATACCGGCCACGTCACCCACGTTATCGCCTACGTTGTCGGCGATGGTAGCAGGGTTTCTTGGGTCATCCTCGGGGATGCCGGCTTCAACTTTCCCTACCAGGTCAGCCCCCACGTCGGCGGCCTTGGTGTAGATGCCACCGCCCACGCGGGCGAAGAGGGCAATACTTTCAGCACCCAAGGAGAAACCGGTCAGCACCTCTAAGGCGCGCTCCATCTCCTCACTGCTGGCACTGGCGCCATGCTGCTGCACAAAATAGTAATAGAAGGCGATGAATAGCGAGCCTAAGCCTAGCACGGCCAAACCAGCCACGCCCATACCCATCACGGCACCGCCGCCAAAGGATACATCAAGGGCCTTGGACAAGCTGGTACGCGCCGCCTGCGCCGTGCGCACGTTGGCCTTGGTGGCAATGCGCATGCCTATGAAACCGGCCAGAGCCGAGAAAAAAGCGCCGATGATGAAGGCCAGGACAATAAGCGGCGAAGACTTCTCGCTCACGTAGCCTAGGTAAAACAGGAAGAGCGAGGCGATAATGACAAAATAGGTGAGGACTTTGTATTCGGCCTTGAGGAAGGCCATGGCGCCCTCTGCAATGTAGCGGGCAATGGTGCTCATGTGCTCATTGCCGGCGTCTTGCTTGCTCACCCACGCCGATTTGACGGCGGTGTACAAAAGTGCCAGCAGGCCAAAAGCGGGAATCGCGTAAAGAATGGTCTGCATAGAGAATTGGTTTGTTTGTTAGTAAAAGGTATTGGTAAGCGTACGCGTAAGCTGTTTCTTCCCTGCCAATGGCCTAACTTTCCTCCTTCTCGTGCCTGTCTCTTGGGTTTCTACTTAGAGCTTGTTCTTGCTCTGAGTCGTTTTTGGCCTGTTTTCTGGAAAACAGGCCAAAAACAGAAAAACCGGAGAACCTTCAATCGGCTTGTGCAATCAAATCATTAGCAGTGATACTGGTAAAATTGACGCCAGACACTAGTTATGTCTGTTGTGCAAGCTAAGGCTTCTCCACTAAAAAACAAATATTCTCTATATTAGATCCTTAACTGTAACATATAATTAGGATTGTCTTTAAAGGCACATATACTTGTTATTCCTTGAACCTTATTTATATTTACCCAATTCCAGGTTTGGAGCAAGGTAGAATTTCTTAAATTCGGTGTGAAATTGTATCCTTCGATGCACTATTGTAGATTAATGGATTCTTTTAGTAAAATGAAGTTTCCTTTAACCTTAAGCAATGGTGCACGATTGACTCCTGGGTTAATGAAAACAGACCTTAAAATCAAAAAAATTTTTTTGACTTAACTCAAATGAAAAAAATTTGCATAGTTGGAACAGGTGGATTTGGTAGAGAAGTACTATGCTGTCTAATAGATAGTATATCTGCTAAGAATCTGAAAATAGAAGACGTTGCATGTTTTATGGTTAATGATGAATTCTATAATGAACCCCGGATACTGGGCATTGAGGTGATTCCTGAATCAAAATTCAATCCTGTATTATATGATGTTGTGGTTGCTGTAGGAGACCCATTGGCTAGGAAAAAGATTGTAGAAAACTTACCTTCTAGTACCACTTACGCAACCATTATCCACCCTTCAGCTGTGATTTCTCAATGGGTTGAAATTGGAGAGGGAAGTGTAGTGACAGCTGGCACCATACTCACTTGTAACATAAGAATTGGCAAGCATGCGCATTTAAATCTAAACACTACCATTGGCCATGATTGCGAGATTGGAAACTATTTCACTACGGCTCCAGCTGCCAATATTAGTGGCAATTGTGAATTCGGTGATTGTGTTTATTTTGGAACTAAAACAGCAGTAAAACAAGGAATTAAAATATGTGAAAATGTTACAATTGGAATGGGCGGTGTAGTAGTTAAAGATATAATAGAGGCAGGAGTTTATATTGGCAATCCGGTAAAGAAGCTTGAGAGAAAATAGCGTTCTACTTTCACCTAAAAACCACTTACTCCTCTCAAACTAAAAAACAATCTTAAAGCCTCTTCATCAAAACCTTATACAAATCTACCATCGCCTGAATGTCATGCTTGTGGACTAGCTCATTAGGCGAATGCACATGGTCTTCTGGCGCGCCTATAAAGCACCAATCCCAGGGAATGTCCCCGCGCTGTAGTTCTTTGCCGTCTGAGCCACCGGCGTCCTCTACCTCTATTTGGAATGGAATCTGCGCCTCTTTGGCTATCTGAATAATCTTCTGCACAAAGCTTCGGCGCGGAATCAAAGAGTCCCTGAGTGAAATGGCAACGCCATGCCCAGCCTGCACACCTTCGGTAACCCACGTGATGTCTGCTACTAGTGCCTGCGTCACGCCAAATTGCTCATGGATGTACTTGGCCAGGTAACCCACAGATCCACCACCGGTCTCTTCCCAGCACCCGAAGGCAATAACACCGTCTTCCAGCGTTTTGGCCACCTGCAAAGCACTCCAGACGCCTAGCCTATTATCTAGGTAGCAGGATTGCACAGTTTCTTCTGTCTCCCTGTAATCGCATTTAAACACCAGTTCGGTGCCGCGCTCAATCTCCCGCTCAAACTCATAGGTGAGTTGGTGCTCTTCTTCGTCTACCCTGAGGGTGCATTCAATTTTGCCTTGGCTGTCCTCCCCCACCAAGGTAGTTCCATCCTCCAGAACCGGCCCGCCGATTCTAATCAATTGCTTGCCGTACCGGACCATGAACCCAATGGAATCCA
Organism: Rufibacter sp. DG15C; assembly: GCF_001577755.1. NCBI lineage: Bacteria > Pseudomonadati > Bacteroidota > Cytophagia > Cytophagales > Hymenobacteraceae > Rufibacter > Rufibacter sp. DG15C. The sequence goes on along the minus strand of NZ_CP010776.1, from coordinate 2,684,936 downwards.
TGTGCGCAAAGATGACCGTCCGTGGCTTCCCGAATACCAACAACAGGCAATCCTGAAAACCTTTCCCATGCATGAGCTGGGGTTGTACCTTCCATTGCTGTTGGTTCTCTTGTAAATAGCGTAACAAGAATTCCTTCATTTGCACTTCGTTCCCAGAGGGCGCATGTATCTGACAAAGCTGTTTGAGTAGTTTCATATGGTGTTGTGATTACTATATCAAAGGTAAAGGCTTAATTTAATATGGGACCAACACTAACTGAAAGTAGATTTTTGCACCAACCCCATAAGTATAATTGCATTTAACTAAGTACTGTAATAGCGAATCCCGTTTTTGGCCTACTTTTGCCAAAACAAGCGAAAAACATTCTAGCCAAGACATCGGTATGAAACCTAGTTTGACATGTACTTGTTGTGGGAACGCAAACGTTTTACCCTAAACCCTTTACATTGGCGGGTCAGCTAACCGTTTTTGGCCTGTTTTCGAGAAATTGAATGAAAAAGATTTTTTTCTTCCTGTTGCCCTTCTTCTGTATTTCTACAGCGTTTGCGCAAATTCAGGACACCACCAAGCAACAGCAGATAGACCAAGAACTTTTGGACTCTTTGAAGCGCTCAATCATGTTGGACTCTGTAGAAGTGCTTCCGCAGGCCTTGAACATCAAAGGGTGGCTTTTGCTGAATGAGGACATCAAAAACGAGCTGGGTGGTGCGGTAGACAACATGTACAACTTCAAGTTTGAAACCGCTGAGAAGCAGTTCAAGTCTTTGAGACGCCGGTATCCTAAACATCCTATGCCCTATTTCCTGCTGGGGTTAAGCAATTGGTGGAAGATGGTGCCCTCTAATATACGAGACACACGGTATGATGCCACGTTCATGGCCTACATGGATTCTACCATTACGTTTGCTGAGAACCTCTACGACGTAGACAAGAATAACCTGGAGGCGGCCTTCTTCCTTTCAGCGGCAAACGGGTTTGGCGCACGCCTGCAGGCAGAGCGCAAGAACTGGCGTAAAGCAGCCATTATGAGTAACCGCGCCCTGGACTACCTGCAGAAAAGCAGAAAAGCAAATGGGCTAAGTGATGAGTTCCTGTTTGGGGAAGGCTTGTTTAATTACTATGCCGTCTGGATTAAGGAAAATTATAAGCTATTACGCCCTGTGCTCCTTTTCTTCCCTAATGGAAACAAAGCTTTAGGTCTGCGTCAATTACAACAAGTGGCTTTCAATGGCTTCTACACCGGCACGGAGTCCAAGTTCTTTTTGATGAAGATTTATGCCAACGATGCCAAAAATGATGCAGCAGCCATGTCTCTAGCCCAATACCTAGCAGCCACCTATCCAGATAACCCCTACTTCCAACGGTTCTTCGCGCGTATGGCATTCACTCAGGGCAATTTCCCGGCGGTGGAATCAACCTCTATGGCTATCCTAGATAAAGTTAAAAAGAAGACGTTTGGCTATGAGTCTATCAGTGGACGGTATGCCAGCTTTTACTTGGCTTATATTTATCAAAACAAATATAAAGACTTCACAGCTGCCAAGGACTATTACAAACAATGCATTAGCTTTGCTGAGCAGAGCGGCGAACAAGAGTCTGGCTACTATATCGCATCATTTGTGAACTTAGCTAGAATAAGTGAAAAGGAAAAGAATGTGAAGCAGGCCAAACAGTATTATGAAACTGTATTGAAGCTTGCTAATAAAAAGTCAGACTCTGAAAAGGAAGCAAAGGCTTATTTAAGAAAAAACAGAAGGGTGATGTAAAAATACAAATTACATCACCCTTTTATAATGTTTTTAAAATGAGAGTTAAACCATGAGTTACAACATAAGAATTATAGATTTAAAAGAGTCAAATATAGGAGAACAAGTAGCTACGTTAATAAACACTACATTCAACCTTAATTTAACATGGCAGAAAATACTTTTAAATACATATTACGATAATTCTATATCAAATTCACCACCATCGTTCTATGTTGGCGCATTTGATGAAGCTAAATTAATCGGTTTTACTGCATTTAAATCCCATGATTTTTTACAAAATGGAGAGATTATAAATTGTTTCCACCATTGTTCAGTTTGCACCTCAAAAGAATACAGAGGGAAAGGAATTTTTCCCAGCATTATTGAATTTGGAAAACAGGAAGCAATAAAGTTAGGCGCAGGATTTTTATATGGCATACCGAACCATAACTCAGGGCCAGTATTTAAAAAATTAAATTATAAAAACTTTGGCCCTTTTTTAAAAGTAAATGTGCCAAATGTTCCTTTGTTATTTGAAAATGCATTTGGCAAATGGCAAGAAACAGATGTTCTTTATGCAGAAAAAAGCTTTTATCAAAACGAATACCAGTTGATAGATGCTAAAACCAAAGAGCACGGGACAGACTTACTTGTTTATGAAGACCTAGGTAATTTAATATGGGGGATAAAATTAATTAAAAAAATAGGACCAGTTAACATCTCCTATTTTAGCGTGGGCGGAATGATAATTAATAAGCCACATTTCTTCAAACAAAGTGTCAAAAAGTTAATAATGAAATACAAAATCAACTTTGTACAATTTATATTTCATAACACATCAGTTTATAAAAATTTATTTACTAGCCCAAAAGAAGCTCCTTTTGTGGAACCGTTTGTTGTATATCCATTAAAAAGCGAATTATCATCAAATGATGTTTTCAATTTTATGCCAGGTATAAAAAATAATTTCTAATGAAGATATTACTTAAAAAGGCTTGGTATAAAATAATACCATATAAAATCCCAGATACATATAGTTTTAATTTAGGCTATGTATTTCACACAGAAATGGTATTTGATGATAACATCTTTAAAAATTTATTATTTTTTTGCAAAGAATATGAAATAATAACAGGAAAAAAACCTATATGCACAGTAATGTCAGGAGTGAATCCTAAAGTAATTGATGGAATGCAAAAAAATAATTGCAATTCAAATCAACTAGCAGACAGATATAAAGAGTTAAGTAAATTAGCAACCATTGGATACCATGGGCATTTTTATTTAAATACCACTCATTTTAAGAGGCACGAATCAGAAATAAGAAGTAATAATTTTTCAAAACTTCACGTAAGCCACCAAGTTGAAAAGGACTTGGAATGGTTTTACAAAAACAATTTACAGCATAACGGAATATATGCAGGAGGATGGTGGTTTACTAATAAAGACTTAATAGAAATACTTATAAAGTTAGGATTTAAATATGATTTTAGTTTTTCCAAACACATTTATTTCAGAAATCAATTTTCTCATGATCTTATGCTAAGAAATAGTATAAAAACCGGTCAACCATTTGAACTGAATATAAAAAACACCGGATCTATAAAAGAAATTCAGAACTTAATAGGAGCGCCAGCTACACCTTTTTATGACGATTACAAAAGGCATACACTTAATATACTTGATAAAAACCAACCTACAGTAACTGGAGTATTAAATTCACATGATTATGATTTAGACGCAACAAACACTCTGCACCTATTTAATTTTCTAAGCAAAGAAAAAAATGTAAATTTTTTCGATGCCAAAGATATATTGGAAACCGGTTTAAAATTGGATTACAAGATGGTTTCAATCTAAAGAAGCCAACAAACAATGCCTACAAGTAAATTAATTTTGTTGTGGATTACAAAGACTTAATTTTAACACCAATATATCTAATTATAGTTTATATTATTGCTTATAGAATTAGACCTAAAGTAACTAATAAATTAACTAAAAGATACTTTATACCAGCAATAACAGTCAAACTATTTGGCGCTATTGGAGTAGGTTGCTTGTATTTTTTCTACTATGGTGGTGGAGAACCAGGTGGAACAGGAGATACTTTCAATTATTTTAAAGAAAGTTCGGTAATTCATGAGGCTATACTTGAATCCCCCACATTAGGATTAAAGATTCTATTTAAAGAAGCTGGATATGATCCAGAAGCATACAAATATATTTCAAGAATAGATTGGTATGACACAACGAATAATTTTTTTGTAATACAGACGGCCACTATTTTTGGCTTATTATCTTTCAACACATACACTATAATAGCTATATTTTTTGCACTATTAAGCTTTTCAGGCCTACATGCATTATACATAGCATTATTAAAAATCTTCCCAAAATTCCATAAGGAATTAGCAACTGGAGTGTTTTTTGTGCCTTCATTATTTTTTTGGGGGTCAGGCTTAATGAAAGATACTATTTGTATAGGGGCATTAGGATGGGCATTTTGGGCTTTTCATAAAGCCCTTATTCAAAAATCATCCATTATAACAACATCACTTATATTATTATTATCATTAATTACTATACAAATAGTAAAAACCTATATTTTATTGTGTTTTGTTCCTTCAGCTATCCTTTGGATATTCATGGAAAACAATAAAAAGATTAAAAATAAAATCCTGAAAGCAGTAATATCTCCAATTTTAATAATTGGAGGAATAGGCATAGGATATATAGCTGGAACAAATTTAACTGAAGGAAGTGAATATGATGTTGAAAATGTAGCAGAAACAGCAGCGACAACATCTAATTACTTAGAAAGACAAACAGCAAGAAAAGCTGTGGGAGCAAGAACAGGGTCAACATATACGGTAGGTAAGCTAGATGGGACAATCCAGAGCATGATTACCGCTGCTCCGCAGGCAATCCTTGTGTCACTGTATAGACCATTCTTATTTGAAGTAAGGAACCCCGTAATGCTGCTAGCAGCAATTGAAACGTCATGGTTACTTATAACAACGTTAATTATATTTTGGAAAAGAGGATTTATTAAAACAATATCAACAATACGCAAAAATCCTCTATTAACTTTTTGCTTAGTATTTACTTTAACATTTGCAATTGGGGTTGGTCTAACATCAGGAAACTATGGAACCCTAGTAAGGTACAGAACACCACTTATACCATTCTTCGTCACCCTTTTAATGATACTTAAGAAAACAATAAGAAGAAAATCATAAGCCAAAATTATAAACTAACTCACCCCAATGAAGATCTGGAATAAAGTTATAGGGTGGGTAAAACTTTCCATGTCTAGAATAAAGCCCATATACATACATAAATTTTGTAGCATAAACCCCATCGAAATTTTCAGTATTATATTTAGACCATACAATATTTTTAAATCCTAATTTTTTAACTTGTGTTAAGTCAATAGGATTACCAAACTTATCTACTCCTATCAGTTTATCGTTGGAATCAACAAATACCCAACCCTTAACAGTTAATACTTCACTTAATGCATGAGATCTAGTTTTAGGTTTTAAAAAGGCATGTAAGGCAGAATTTTCATCTAGGCTATAAACCGAAACATGCCTAGTTTTGAATCCAGAAAGTCTCAATATCTTTTCAATAGCACGACTTCTGTCATAACAATGCCCATACCTCATCTTATAAAGAACTTCAGGCTCCCTAGACATCCCTTCATCTAAACCTTTATTACGAGGTGCAGTCAACAGAACAGCTTTTTGCACAGCTGAAATGAATTTTATTTGCTCATGAAAATCATTCTTATCTGGACCAGATAAAGGTATAATATTATTTTCTTGCAAAATTTTAGTTATAGTAACCTTGTCCCTTTCAGTAATATCTTGATCAACTTGATGAATCCAAAATAAGGCAACCAATATCATGGGAAGGATAAAAAACCAAACTCTATTTTTCAAAACCTTCATATATGTTGAATTAATTAATAATATACAACTACCAAACAAAAATACTACCTACGAAATTCTAATAATTTGTCTTTAAGAATATAAATAAACCAAAAAAACAAATAGTATAAATTAATTAACAATGGCATCCAAGAAACAAACAAGACAGATAATAAAATACTCACTCCACCTATTAACAGATAGAATTTAAATTTAAATCCAACTAGAGAACGGGAGGGCATATTAAGGAGTTTTTTACTATCCATATAAGTCAAAGACCTATATAAAACGTAGGTAACAAATATAGACGGCATTATTAAAGCCAAGTCTTCTCGCTCTAAAAAAATAAAAATAGGAGCCAAAAATCTAGTTAAAGCTAAATTAACAAATGTAAATACCTTAAGTTCCTTTTCCTTAAGAACATTATGTAAATAAAAGAAGACAGCTACAATACAATGAAACACCCACCATGTGTATGATAGAAAAAGATTCAAATAAAAAGTAACCCAAATAAAAACTATTATTCTAAAACAAATCCAAACAAATAACTGACTATTGCTAGGATTAAAATTTTCAATTCTAAAACGGGGGTTATCTTCATTTCTAACACTATATACATCATTTCCTAAATATCCAATTTCATAAATAGAGATAAAGGCTAAATAAGCTAGAATAAAGTCCTTAAAAACATAAAAAAAAGAATTGTTAGATAAAAAATACAACAACATAAATGCCAACAACCATTCATAGTATAAATGGAAGATTAAATCCCTATTTTTTTGAAGACGGCTTTGAAAAAAATAGCTAAAGGGGAATAAATACCTAAAAATATTCATTTAGATTGAATTTCTATAAAATAAGGATTTAGCTCTTGCCAAAAAAGTCGAGCTTGTGTATTATAAATAATAACAAAACGTTGATGAGCAGCCTCCACTAAACTCCGGTCAGAGAAATTATCTGTGGCAACTGCAAACTTTGCAGTTGGAAATGACAAAAGCTGGCTAATATTTTCTAATTTTTTGCCCGTCATCTCAAATGTTAAATTTCCTGTAGTTAACCCATCATCATCATACTCTAACATAGAGCTTAGAAAAGGTACACCCAAATAAAAAGCAATAGCAGAAACTACAGGGTCAATACTGGCTGACACAAGCACAACCTTTTTATGGTTTTCGACAAGATTATTGAGCATTTGATGAGTTTGCTCAATTTTTTTTGAAGGCAGAAACCTTTGCTCAAATAATTTACCTAATGTATACAGTTCCTTTTTACTAAAACCTTTTAGCAAATTAAGAACTAACTTTTTAGGCCAATCAACTTTTGTTACCTTTTGCAAGATATATAGACAAAGAAAAATAGGAGAAAAACGTTTAGTAAATAACTTAAACAAAAGACTCCTAATAGTCAATGCTTTTTCGCCTAAGGCAAATTCAATAAAATCGAATGTAGTGTTTGATAAAAATAGAGTATCACAAATGTCAAATACAAACAATTCAGTTTCATTAGACAATTCTGGGAAATTGGGTTTAATGTTTATCATTATTGTAAAACTTCCTGGTAAAGAGTACAATACTTCTCAATTGCGTTATCGAGTAAATAATACTCTTCTGCCTTACTTCTTATGGAAACCGAATCCTTCTTTAAAAGTTCAGGAATGTGATCAACAATTTTTTCGTAACTCTCCTTATTAAATTCATCAATTGTAATACCAGATTCAGTAAATTCAATAATATCCTTTACATCACCTACTCTAGAGTTACATACAACAGGTATTCCTAATGCTAAAACCTCACCAAGTTTAGTAGGAGAACTTGCAATCTTGGAATAACTTTGTTTAATAAAGAAAAGATTAATATCAGAGGCTGAGGCAAAAAGTGCTACCTCTGCACGCTTAGCAAACTTAATTATGAATTCCTCTCTTTGTAAACCCAATTTATCAGCTTTTTCATAAACCATTTCAGGAGGCTCAGGTGTAATGAAAAGAAAACGTGAATTAGGAAATTTGTTTTTTATAAAAACATAGGCTTCCAACATCTCATCTAAAAGGTACCAGGTACCAATAGATCCTAAATAACTTATTACTAAAGAATCCTTATTAATTCCAAGAAGAGCTCTGGCAAGGGCTTTGCGCTCACCATTGTTAACAGGAAATAATTGAAAGTCTGCACTACAAGGGATGACGCCAATATTATTTTTATTATAACTATCCCAGTTTTGGATTTCCTCCTTTCCTGCTTCAGTAAGACTAACAATAGCATCAGCATTTGTTATATAACTAGCTTCCTGGTTTTTATAGTATTTGTAGGCAAGTTTAAAAAAAGGATTATTTAGATTCCACATTCCGCCGTCCACGCGTTCATCAACCCAAAATCCTCGCATATCAAAAAAGTATTTGATTCCAAACCTCTTTTTCAGTTTAACACCTATGCCCGCACTTATATAACTACGGCAATGGACCATAGCAAATTTCTTATGCTTATGTAGATTTACAGCTTTCCTTTCCATCATATAGATATCATAATACTTAGACAAAAAAGGTGGTTTACTGCTAAAAGGAATAGGCTGCCAATCTATCCCATTTTCAATGCAAATATTTTCAATTAAGCTTTTATTAGCCGCAAATCTACTAGGCTTTTCAAAAGAAATAAGTGTAAAGCAAAAGCCTTTTTTTGATAAACCTATAATATATGGCAAAACCTGTGACTGACCTAAAGGATCAGTCATACCATCATAGGATAAATATAAAATATTTTTATTTTGCATATTTTAACCAATTACCAAAATGAAAGATACTGTTGATAAAAAACTAACCAAAAAAAAATTTAACATTTTAACAGTTATCTGAAAACTATATCAATAGATCATATCTGATAATAACGCATAAGCTCCTTTAAGTAATTCCTTTTTGTAAAATTACTTGCATGTAAGTGCCCCTGATATGAAATTGATTGCAAATCAAATTTCCCTGAAGAAAACTCTTCTATTAACGAAGCTAACTCTTCAGCATTTTCATGATTAAAATAAATGGCTTTTTCATTAGTAACTTCCCGGAGCACGGGTAAATTAGAAACAAGAGCAGGCAATCCAATTGCCATTGCCTCAATAACAGCCAGTCCAAAGCCCTCAGATCTGGATGATAGTATATAAAAGTCATATTTAGGCAATTTATTAGCTATGTTAGGCTCAATGCCTTTGAAATGAATATTATTAATTTCTAATTCTTTACACTTATTGTGTAAATTTGTTAGTTCCCCACCTTGTCCAAATATATCTAATGAAATACGGTTCTTAACATGACTGGATAATAAAGAAATTGCCTTTATAATAATTTGATAATTTTTATCAGGTTTTAGATTTCCAACGCAAACAACCTTAATATGAGAATTTAGATTCGGTTGCAACCTATAATTATTAAAAAAAGAATCTGCTATAAAATTATATAAAACATATATATTATTTCTTATTCCTATATACTTACCTAAATTCATGCGCACACCATTGGAAACACACAATGTAATAATACGCTCATTATACGTTATTCTATCTAATAATCTAGCATGAATTGGATAATCCGCACCCTCTTTTCCATATAATACAGCATGATAAGAATTAATTAAAACTACTTTGTTTGAACAAACTAATCGAGAAATTATAACAGAAAAAAATAGGTGTGAGTGAATAATATCTACTTTATATTTTCTTAATATTTTTTTTATAGCAAATACGGCACTAGGAATAGAATGAAACCATTTAAAATCCAAAAACCAAATATCAATTCCTTTCAGCTCAATTTCAAAGTCGTTACCCTTCTTAAGACTTATAATAACATGACGGACATCATGCAAAGAACTGACCACACCAGCTAACAACGTTTCGGCACCTCCTCTAGCTAATCCATCGATTATATGTACTACAGTTCTTTTACCTTCCACTATTAATTTTGTTTAACTACTAAAATATTTTTAATTAATTATTAACTCAAAATAAAAACTCACCCTTTATACTCTATTAATCACAGTTGTAAATAATTTTAAAACCAAACCAGCTATTTGTTTCAAGATTTATAACTATTGAAAATTCATCTTACGACAAAAAAACTTCCTTTTACACACTTAAAGCCCTTGCGCACAAAACAACTGAGTGCACAAGGGCTTTAAGTGTATTAAGACACAAAATCCTATAGTGGTTTATCTACGTAATATTTCCCTAACGAAGTAATTACGGCCTCATAAAATTTGTACCTAATTCTTTTTGGAAGTAAATATTTAAAAAAATTAAATTCATCAATAAATTTAACTAAAAAAGGAAATGCAAACAAAGAATAAATTATTTTTTTACCCTTATTAATTTCTAATTTTTTGTAACGATGATATTTTTTAACTAAATTATATTTTAATTTAATTAATTTTTTTACATTCTCAGTACCTTGTCGCCTTCTTAATACATAAGACCTACAAGTAATAAAATCATCATGCCAAGCAAATGCTTGTTTATTATAATAAATTGGAATTCCAAGATCAGTCGCTCGCATAGCTAAATCATAATCTATAATAGCATTAAGCCTAGGGTCAAAACCATTCAATAAATTAAAAGTTTGTTTTGCAATAGAAAAATTCCCAGCAGTAATATAAATCTCATTTTCAAACATAGGACTATGTAGTGCTTCTAAATTTCTTTGCCATTCTTGACGTGCAAAAACAGCATACTTTTGTATATCTGTTTCAGCAAGCGAAGGATCTTCCATTTGCGCACCAACAAGAATAGACCCTGAATTTTTTTTGTGATGATTTAAATGAACCTCTAAACAGTTAGATTCTGGACGCATATCATCATCAAACGAAACTATAAGTTCAGCATTTGCTAATCTAAACCCTTCATTTCTTACACCAGCTCTACCACAATTATTCAAGTGAACAATCCTTAAATCATATGGAAACTGTTGAATTATGAGCGAATTCAATATATCAGCTGTATTATCGGTAGAACCATCATTAACAACAATTACCTCAAAACAAGATATTGTTTGCTTAGACAAACTATGCAAAATATTTAGAATTTTATCACCCCTATTATATGTAGGTATAACAACACTCAAGAGTAGTTTATTCACAATTAAAATTTTTATTTATAAATTTAAATCGATGAAGCAATAATTATATTACAAAAGACCTTTATATAAACTTATCAACTTGTTTGTTTCAGTCTCAAGATTAAATTCCCTTTCAACCTTTTCTCTACCTTTTACTATTATAGTATCAAGAACATCTGGTGGAGTGTTAATTAGTAGCAAAATTGCACGTTCAATGTCATCTACATTTCCTTCCTCAGCAAGAAACACATGAGCAACTTGATCTAATACTTCTGGAATTCCTGAATGCCTAGTAGTTACACATGGAAGTCCTATTGCTTGAGCCTCCATCAAAACCGTTGGGATTCCTTCCATGTCTCCATTATCTGCAGTTTTACTACATAATATAAAGGCATCAGCTTTATATAAATAATCCTTAGTTATTTCGTGATCAATTGCACCTAAAATTTTAATGTTATTTTCTGCTTTTTTTGAAAATACAAATTTCTCGAGATCGTCTTTTAAAGGACCATCTCCAATTATAGTTAAAGTTGCCTGCGGGTATTTTTTCAAAATATTTATAAAAGCTTTGACACTATCATAGTGTCCTTTCTTTTCAACTAATCTTCCTATGGAAACAAAATTTTTCACCTCCAATTTTGATTTATTAATAAATTTATAATCATAAATAATCTTTCCCACATGAATTATCTCTATTTTATTTTCCGGACAACCTAAGGAAATTAGATGATGCTGCATATATTTAGAAACAACTGTTATTTTGGATGCACTTAAAAACATTCTTTTAATATGGCCAATCCAAAATTCATCTCTAGTAAGCTCAAAAGCATCCCACCCATGAAATGATACAACAAGAGGAATGTCGAGTGTTATTGCTATTGGAATAATTATACAACCTTGAGGTCCAAAATGAGCATGGATAATATCCGGTTTTTTCCATTTTAATATATTGAAAAGCCTAATTCTTTTTAACTTCCATTGGTATTCTATTCCTGCTCTATAGCCTATTTTATCAAGAACAAAATGCCAAATCTTTTGAAAAATAGTTAAACTTACATCTTTAATCTCTGTAACATATAGATAAGGTCTTTGGTTCTTATTTATATGCATGTGGGTAATTACCTCACTTGTTGTAACTAATTTATTACTTTGCAAAACCTTGACAACATCATAAACAAAAGTTTCAGATAAAGGAGAAAATTTGTTACAATAATGAGCTATTTTCATACAAATAAACGTTTTAATAATCTTTAGTTTAATTAAACTTAATAGATTATTGTTAATAACGTTAGTCTCTTAAGTTTTATTTTATTAAGTTTGATACAATCTCTAAATTAATTATTTTTTCACAACCCAGTTTTATTTAAATTATTTACAGGAAGTATTACATACTTTTTTAAAGCATATTTTAACAAACTAATCAGGAATTTACTGGACACTAACCTGTTGCTTATTCCGAATTTCAACAACAATAGATCTTGCTTAAATCCAGATCGAATTCTCAGACACTCATATAACATTTTATCAAATAGCTTAGCCTTTTGCCTATCAATAATACATGCATATTTATGACTTAACAATTTATCTACGTTGTTGTAGAATTCTATTTTAGCTCTAATTGCATTTAAAACCTTTATAGGATCGTTTGACGTCCATATATTTGACCAAACTCCTCCTTCATGCATCCTATATATCGACATTACTTCACTGTGATATTTAATTTTACCATAATTCGCATTTAATATATGTAAAGTCCAATCACCAAATGGTAATGACTTGGCCCAATCTGGAAATTCTTTAAATAAATTATTTCTAAAAACACATGAAGCTGTCGCAATAAAATTTTCCTTAATTAAATCCTGCATATTACACAAGAGGTCACCTCTTTTATGCTGAATTTTTATACTACCATTTGGAAATAAAAATCTCGAATTATGGAATGATATAACGAAATCACTATTACCTTCTAGAAAATCAATCTGCCTTTGCAATTTTAATTCATCAATCCAATAATCGTCACCTTCACATAAAGCAATATATTTACCTGTACAAGCCTGCATGGTTGACAAAAAATTTTTCATCATCCCCTGATTTCTCTCTGGTCTAATAACTTTTATTATATTAGGGTATTCCATTTCATAATTTCTAACAATTTCAATGGTATTATCCTTTGAACAATCGTCACCTATTATTAGCTCTAATCCAAAATCAACTTTTTGCGAGAGAACACCCTTTATGGCCTCTTCAATGAATTGCCCATGATTAAAAGTTATCATGCACACACTTACTTTGATTTTTTCCACTCTCGTTTATTTATAATAAAACTAGTTCAAACAACCATTATTTAATGGTTACATTTAATTTACTATACCATTATATTTTTATCCTAATAATGAACTATCTTAATTTTACTTTTAATTACATATATCAATATTTGTAATTAATATTTTTTTTGTATAAATTTATTTTATCCATATTTAAGTATTAAAATAATATAATACAATATTATTATATTATTTTAATTAGGACTATTATAAATAAAGTTTATATATTTTTTAAATTTCAAACCACAACCCTAAATTTATTATATTGACATATCCACCAATGAAGTATGTAAATGTTTTTATCAAATAAATCAACTTCTTAAAATTTAGCATTTAAACTTCGATTATTATATTTTCTAATTAGCATTTATATCAGAATCTAAAAAGCCTCACACTCAATTTTAAAAGTTTATTTTATCCGTTATTTACATTTATTATTTTATTTTACTACAAACTTAAACATATCATTTTCGCTCAATTCTATAGTAACTCATTTTGATTTGTATATAAAATTTCACAAATCATATCTTGTTCTTTTAAAGATAAGTCATGATATAACGGCAAACAAAGTATCCTTTTTGAAATGCTTTCAGAAATTGGACATTGTTGGCTATCTACATAATTAACTGTATTCAATGATGGGTAAAAATACCTTCTTGGAAAAATATTTTTGGAATTAAATAATCCTACCGCATTTAGTAAACACTTTTCAGTTTTGAAAATAATTGGAAAATAGGATGAATTGTAATTATCTGTACCTTCTGTAATTTCAATAAAATTTACTTCCAGGTTGGAAAGCTTATTTTTATAATAATCCCACTGTGTTTTTCTTTTTTCTTGAATTTCATCCATATATTTAAGTACACAAATTCCCATAGCAGCATGAAGTTCAGAGTTTTTTGCATTTATGCCTATACCGTCAAAACTAACAGGAGAAGTATGTCCAAAATTTCTTAATAAGGACATCTTTCTTAATATTTCTGGATTATTCGTAAATACCGCTCCTCCCTCTCCTGTATGAAATAGTTTTGTTGCATGGAAACTTGTAGTACTTACATTACCATATTCGAAAATAGATTTCCCCTTGTAAATTGTACCAAAACAGTGAGCAGCATCATATATAACTTTAAGACCATATTTATCTGCTATTCTTTGTATTTTTTCAACATTACATGGATTGCCAAAAACGTGAGTTGCTAATATTGCGCTTGTTCTTTCATTTATAGCTTCCTCAATTTTTAAATAATCTATATTTAGTGAAAATGGATTTATATCTACAAATATTGGTTTACATTGTTCCCATACAATTGATGAAGTGGTAGCAACATAAGAAAAGGGAGTTGTAATTATTTCTCCACTTAATTCAAACGCTTTTATTGCAATTTGAATTGCTACTGTACCATTACTTAAAAAAAGTAAATTTTGAACACTCAAATACTCTTTTAATTTTTCCTCCAATTCATTCAAAAGTGGACCATTATTAGTGAGCCACGATCGTTGGAAAATTGATCTTACGTAAGCTTGGTATTCCTCTACTGGAGGCAAAAACGTTTTTGTTACATTTATCATCGTTTTACAAAAAAATTAACTTTTAATTTTGGCTTCAATACATTAACTACATAATTCAACTCTTCATTTTTCATTATCCATGAAAACAACACGTATATAACTATTGCAACTGTTGAATAAAACAATAAATAGAACAAATTGTTTATTTCAAAATATTCATTTATATATATTAATCCTAAGCCAATAAGTATTGAATGAAGCAAAGATGGTGCTAAATCTTTCAATTGTTTAATTGGCCCATACTCCAAAAATTTATTTGAAAAAATAGTATTAATAAAAAATGCCAATACAGAAGACAATAACTGCCCATAAATTAAACCCATTAAACCCCATTGATAGCTCACTATCAAAATTAGGACTGTTAATATTTTTTTATAAATTTCTAGTTTCAAAAAGAGATCTGACCTTCCTTTTACTAATAAAATATTTAAATTAATTGAATGAACTGGATACAATAAAGCAACAAATGCCAACACTCTTAGGATTGGTATAACAGGCAGCCATTCTTTTGTTAATATAATTCTTACTATAGGCTCTGACAGTCCCATAATTATCATTAAAATAGGGAAATATACAAAACCTATCAGTTTTAAAATTTTTTTATACGCTAAGATTAATGTTTTATTTTCATTCTGTAATTTAGCAAACAATGGATATGTCACCCTTGCTGAAGCAAGAGTAAAAAGACTTTGAGGAATATCTGTAAAAGACTTAGCTCTATTATAAAATCCCAAACTTGTTACTGAAAAAAACTTACCAATTATTAAAGGATAAATATTATTGAAAAAAGTATCTATCACCTCTGTTATTAAAAGCTTAGATCCGAACCCAAACAGTTCATTAAATGACTTTTTTGAAAATTCTAATTTAGGCCTCCACCCTGATGATACCCATAATAGAATTATGCTTAGAAATGTTGAAAACAAATCTCTTATTACTAAACTCCAATAGGTCCAACCTGTCCAAGCTAAATATATAGCTAAACTACCTGCTAAAATTGAGCTAACGGTAGTTCTTATTGTTAGGACTTTAAAATTTAGCTCTTTTACTAATCTAGCATTTTGGACTGAATTTAGGGCGATTAATATTAAATTAAGACTATATACTCTAACTATTGCTATTAGCCTTGTTTCATTATAATATTTTGCAATTATTGGGGCAGCTAAATATAATATTAGGTATAACAGTAGAGAAAGTGTTATATTCCACCAAAACACAGTCGAAAAGTCTGTATTTATTGCATTAGTTTTTCTAATTAATGCTTTGTTTAACCCTGCCTCCATAAATGGCATTAACAATGACATAAAAACTAATATCATTGCGACTAAACCAAACTCTTTAGGCCCTAAAATTCTTGCAAGGATTATAGAAATAATAAAATTTATTAAATAAAATCCTAACTTCTCAAATAGTGTCCAAATAAATCCGCTTACTGCTTTATTCTTTAACTCCTTATGCATTAAATGCGATTTTCTTTTTAACAATTTTACTTAACATTACCTTAGTCTTTTTCATTAAAAAGTTCTTTTTTAAAATATTTTAACGTTCTTTTCAGGCCCTCTTTTCTTTCAATTTTTGGATCCCAGTCAAGTATACTTTTTGCTTTTGAGATATCCGGCCGCCTTTTTTGCGGATCATTTTCCGGCAAGGATTGGTAACCAAATTTTAGTTCAACTCCTGTTATTTGTGAAATTTCCTCAGCAAATTGCCTTATAGATATTTCATCTGGATTCCCAATATTTATTGGTTGAGTATAATCACTCAATAATAACTTGTAAATGCCTTCCACTAAATCATCCACGTAGCAAAAAGAACGTGTTTGGGACCCATCGCCAAAAATGGATAATTCTTCGCCTCTTAGAGCTTGTCCCATAAAGGCTGGCAATACACGTCCATCATTTAGACGCATTCTAGGACCATAGGTATTGAATATTCTAACAATACGCGTCTCAAGACCATGGTGTATATGATAGGCCATTGTGATAGCCTCTTGAAAGCGTTTAGCCTCATCGTAACAGCCTCTGGGACCTACTGGGTTTACATTGCCCCAATACTCTTCCGTTTGTGGATGCACCTCTGGATCGCCATAAACTTCAGAGGTAGATGCTATTAAAATACGCGCCCCCTTAGCCATTGCTAATCCTAGAAGGTTATGAGTACCTAAAGAACCTACTTTTAAAGTTTGTATTGGGATTTTTAGGTAATCAATGGGTGACGCTGGAGAGGCAAAGTGAAGAATATAATCTAAATGGCCTGGTACGTGTACAAACTTTGAAACATCATGATGGTAGAATTCAAACTGCTCTAATTTAAAGAGGTGCTCAATATTCTTCAGGTCTCCGGTTATCAGGTTATCCATAGCAATAACATGATACCCTTCTTTTATAAAACGGTCACAAAGATGAGACCCTAAGAAACCAGCACCCCCGGTTATTAAGACACTTTTTCTACCTGACATATCAATTAGTAGTTTCTACAACAGGCAAGACTTCCTGTACTCCAATTCCATAATAGGCAAAGCTCAGTTCTTGGAGCTCTTTTGCATCATAGATATTGCGGCCATCAAATATGACCTTGTTTTTCAGCAGCCTTCCAATCACTTGGAAGTTAGGGGACCTGAACTCTGGCCACTCTGTCACCACCAGCAAAGCATCGGCATCTATAAGAGCATCATATTCATCCTTTGTATACTCTACTCTCTCATTCTTCCCAATCATATGCTGGGCTTCCTTGATCGCCACCGGGTCATAGGCTCTCACGTTGGCACCCTCCGCTAATAGCCTCTCAATAATGACTAAAGAAGGGGCCTCTCGCATATCATCTGTTTTAGGCTTAAAGGAAAGCCCCCAAAGCGCAAACGTTTTCCCTGCTAAGTCACCGTTAAAGTGCTTCATCACTTTCTTAAACAGCACCTCTTTTTGGTTCTCATTTACAGATTCCACCGCTTGGAGGATCTGCATCTGATACCCATTCTCTGCGGCAGTTTTGATTAGGGCCTTTACATCTTTAGGAAAGCAAGAGCCCCCATACCCGATGCCCGGATAAATGAACTTGTTCCCAATCCTGGAATCACTTCCAATTCCCCGGCGAACCATGTTCACATCTGCGCCCATGATTTCACAAAGGTTGGCAATGTCATTCATGAAACTGATTTTGGTAGCCAACATGGAATTAGCCGCGTACTTGGTCATTTCTGCGGATGGGACATCCATAAAGATGATTGGATGGCCGTTTAAAAGGAACGGCTTGTAAAGCTTGCGCATTACCTCTTCCGCCTGCTCAGACTCCACGCCAATGACAATACGATCTGGCTTCAGGAAATCCTCAATGGCAGCCCCTTCTTTCAAGAACTCGGGGTTAGAAGCTACGTCAAACTCTATTGTAGATTGCCGCTTATCTAATTCCTCTGCTACTGCCCGCTTTACTTTTTTAGCTGTACCAACAGGTACTGTACTCTTGGTGATTACCACCAGATAGTCAGTCATGTGTTGACCAATTTCCCTGGCCACGCCGAGCACATACTTTAAATCCGCGCTCCCGTCCTCCCCGGGAGGGGTTCCTACTGCAATAAATGCAGCATCACAACCTTGTATGGCCGTAGCTAAGTTTGTAGAAAAAGTAAGACGCCCTTTTGAAACGTTTCGCAATACCATCTCTTCCAATCCCGGCTCATAAATCGGCAGAATCCCTTTCTTCAGGTCTTCTATCTTCTTTGTATTGACATCTATACACGTTACCTCAATACCTACCTCAGCAAAGCAAGTACCTGTTACCAAGCCAACATAGCCAGTTCCTACTACAGCTATTTTCATAAGTTTATTGTTTTAAAACAGAAGGATTTTTATAAACAATCAATTGTCTTTACATCATCCACTTCTTCCACCAGTGCTGGAAGACCACCAAAGCCCAAATGCGGGCATGGATGTCGCCAGGGTTGCTGGAGAACAGTTGCGCCTTTAATCTTTGAATTTCTTTCACGTTAAAAATGCCCTGGCTTTCAATAAATGCATCTGAAAGTAGGTCATCCATGATCATAGGCTTCAGTTCGTTTTGGAACCACTTTAACAGCGGCACCTCAAACCCGTGCTTCGGTCGTTTGTATAGTTCGGGTGGCAGCATGCCTCTGAAGGCGTCCTGCACAATTTTCTTCTTCATGCTGCCATCAATTTTAGAAGACTGAGGCAAGGAGAAAGCAAAATTGACAACTTTATAATCCAGGAATGGGGTCCTTACCTCTAAACTATTGGCCATAGACATTAAATCCACCTTGGTTAACATGTCATTAGGCAAGACCAGATTCATATCGGTTAACAACACCTCGTTAATGTCACCTTTCTGAGAAAGATGGCTCAGAATCTTCTGGCGTCGTTTTTTATACACATCTTTTGACAAAACGCGCTTCACCTTGCCGCTCAGCATGGATTTGGCATCATCTTCGGTTGCAAAAGAGGCCCAGCGCCAGTAGCGGTCTTTGGCAGACAGGTTCATGCCCTCGGCGAAACGTTGGAACTGACGAATGCGGTTACCCAACGAAGAGTTACGCGATTTAGGCATCATTTCCCAAACCGGTAATAAGGCAGCTACCGTTTCAGCTACAAAACCGCCTTGGCGCACCTTATATTCGGCCATGTGCTTGTTATAGCCAGCAAAGAGCTCATCTGCCCCATCTCCAGACAACGCCACGGTCACTTTCTGACGGGTATGATGACTTAGAATATTCACCGCCAAGGCTGATGAATCGGCGAAGGGTTCATCTATATAGTCAAGCGCCCTGAAGAGGTGCTCGTATAAATCATTGTTGGTAAGGGAAAATACGGTATGGTTGGTCTTGTACTTGTCCGCCACCAACTTTGCATACTTCGTTTCATCAAAGAAGGGTTCATCTTTGTACCCAATAGAGAAGGTATTTAGCTGTTGGGTATGGCGAGAGGCCAAAGCCACAATGACAGAGGAGTCAATCCCACCGCTTAAGAAGGCGCCCAAAGGCACATCTGCAATCATACGGCGCTGCACCGCCCCATCCATAAGGTCCACCAGTTTCTTCTGCTGGGCTTCATAAGAAAGCGGGTTGTTCTTGGCCTTTTTCTCGTCGTACGGAATCTTGTACCAGCGCTTAATCTCGGTTTTGCCTTTTTTGCCAACCCGTAGATAATGCCCAGGCATAAGCTTCTTCACTCCTTTGAAGATGGAGGCTGGAGCCGGAATGTAGTTTAATTGAAGGTACTCATATAGAGACACATAGTCCAGCTTACGCGGAATTCCAAACTCTAGAATCGATTTCATTTCTGAGGCGAACACTAGTTTGTCCTCATCCTGAAACATCAACAGAGGCTTCACCCCCATTCGGTCACGGGCTACAAATAACGTCTCCTCTTCCTTATCATAAATAGCGAAGGCGAAGAAGCCGTTCAACTTCTTCAAAAACTCGGGCCCTTGCTGGATATACAGTTTCAGTAAAACTTCTGTATCTGACTGAGAAAAGAAAGTATAGCCTTGCGCGACAAGCTGAGAACGCAATTCCTGAAAGTTGAAAATCTCACCATTAAATACAATGGTGTAGCGCTCCGCCTCATCCACCATGGGCTGACAGGCAACATCGCTCACATCAATGATAGAGAGTCTCCGGTGCCCTAAACCTACATTCCCATGGGTAAAATGACCCTGAGAATCCGGTCCGCGTTGCTGAAGGGCATCTGTTGTTTGGGGTAAACGTCCGATGGCTTTGCGGCCCTCTTCGGTAAAAGCATAGATTCCTGATATTCCGCACATATTGCCGCAAAGTTACGATTAATAACTGAAATGGTTTTGGCCAGCGGTCTTATCACCATTCCTGGGCTAAAGCTATTCCATGTGGCAACTTGGTAAACACCAACTGAATGCACTTTAATTCAATCTATTACAATTATCGTGAGTTTCTGAAGAAGCAACAGTGCTCTAATCGTTTAATTAGATTTTTACTATATTTCATTGAGACTCCTTCATGCCCTTATTTAACTCTCAAAGACTCCACAGTTTTAATAGGCTGCCCTATTATTAAATATGAAGTAAAACAGCATAGCAATCAACAATCTTAATGAGTGCGGCAGAAACACTTATGGTCCTCATCTATCCACAAAGCAATTTATTGGTTTTAGCAAACCGCTTTTGGCTTGTTTTCTGGAAATGAGGCCAAAAAAGGGCTACATCCTCTTCAACCAGCCCTTAGCGATCCACCTAATCTCCAACTTGAATAGAATATACAAAGTAGTTATCCAACACATGCAATGGTTGGTAGCCTTTAAACTCACTCAAGTACTTTGAATTTTTATTCACCCAAACCAGTGAGATTGAGTGGGTCTTGATATTCTCCAAGATTCCCCTATCCATGGGGAAAATAGGTTGAATCACCTTTGAGACGATTTTTTGTGGTCCTGTATCCAATTTATCCAATGAATTCCTTAACCCTGTAACGTCGTAGGTAAAGAGGTACATCCGGTAGTCATTGGCCCTGCCGTATTCCGTTACATGCGTTGGATAGAGGAATAAGAAAAATTGACTTTCTAATACTTCGTTTTCGTCTACAAAAAGGCCCTTTATTACTTTGCCTTCCCCTATTCTCGCTAACTTATCCTCCAGATTAGGATCATACGCTCTGTTTGTTTTAACTTCTGAGAATGGATAGGTATAGTCAGTGACTAAGAGCATGATCACTAAACAAATCAGGAACTTGCCCTTATCAATTAGATAAGCCAAAATAAAGAAGAAGGCCACCCCAGCTAAGTTTAGCCCCACGCTCTTGAACTGGTACGCGTCTACTGAAAGGCTTTGGAATATCCCAAACAGCCCGTGGTACACTACAAAACAAAGCAATAGCCAGTATCCTAGGTCTCGCAACCAGACCTTTTTAATGAGTGCGGAATAATTGTTTAGAAGGATAAAGGAAAGCAGCACCTTAAAAGGATAAGACAATAATGCCAGTAAGAAAATCCGGTACACCCTTCTCGCCGGCGCGTCACTTATAATTGTTTGAAAGGTCTCTTGCAGGCTCAAGGTCATATATTTATCCGTCACTTTTTCCTTGAAAAGGAAGAAGAACAAGGGATAAGCTACCAGATAGGCCCCAAACAAATAAAAGGTGCGTTTTTCTACCTTATCAAAAAACAAAAGCAGAAACAGGGCCGCCGCAGGCAGAAATAACACATTCTCTATTCCGGCTATCAGCAAGAACCCACAAGCCGCATCATATTTTTTATCATACAACAACTTAGCCACCAGAATCAAAAAAGGCAGTAATACGATGGCTCGCAGGTCTGCGACAGCATGCGGAGGGAAAATCCATTTCAACCCCAGCACCACAAAACCAAAGACGATAAAAACGCCAAGCAGTTTTCTTTTATAGGTATCCAGCCTGTGGGCATAGATAGAGTAGACCGTTAGCACGCACAGGGTTTTCAATAAGGGGAATACAAAATAAAACAGTATCAGGTCACTTTTGGCGTTATAGATTGACTTAAAGAGGCTTGCCAACCAGAATTCCGCGAAATGGTAAAGTGAAACACCAGTAAAACCTTTGAGCACCCCTTCTACACTTACCGTTTCTACCTCCTCATAATACAGTAGACTAACAATGTGGCTGTAGATGTAGCGCTCCCCGTCGTCTGCATGAATATGTTTCAGGTAATTTAAGGGATGATCAAACACGTCCAGTTGAAAGTTGACCTGGACGAAGAAAACCAGAACATAAACGCCTGCCAATACTACCCCAAAACGTAATTTCCCAATGGGGTTTTGAGCTTTCTCCAGACTGAATCTCTTCCTAAATAGAACAATCACCAGCAACAGCAAAACCATGATGGTAATCATGGCAGTTTTCACGATTGCATAAACTGAAACAGCTAAAAGGATCCCAACCCAAAGATTAATAACATTCTGTAAAAACCCAGAAGACCCTTTCAGCTGACGGTCTATGAACAAAGAACCCAGCAAAAAGAAAAAAATGGAAAGGACAACGCCTATTAGAAGAATTGGATACATCAAGTAAACCTTAAGGGCAACTGTAAAGTCAAAGGATATCTGGAAGGTTTAGTGTACGCTTTCTACAATGTACAGCGGCCTTTTCCTGGAGGCATCCAGCGCTCGCCAAACGTATTCCCCAATCACACCCAAGGCAATCATCTGAAAAGAGGAGACAAACAACAAAACTACCATCAAGGCCGTCCATCCCTCTACGGCTACTTGCCCTGTTGCTTTAGCAAACAAGACGAAAACTCCATATAGAAAGGCAATGGACCCTAACACCATACCTGTTACAGAAATGGCCCTAATGGGGTAAAAAGAAAAAGCCAATACGGAGTCTAGAAACAGCTTCAGCTTTTTACTGAAGGTCCATTTGGAGGTACCTATTTCACGCTTTTCTCTTTTATAGGGAATGGTGACATAATCAAAGCCCAGCCACGCCATAAGGTACATGACATTGCTGTTAGGATCTTTTATTTTCAGAATCTCCTCCCGTATTCTCCTATCAAAAAATACAAAGTCAAACCCTCCAGCGGGCAGTTTATCAAAGGCTATTTTACGCATGACCTTATGGAACCCCCAGGAAAAGAAGCGCTGCAACATGGGGTCTTCCCTAACCTCCCTATGCCCTATGATTAGCTTCACGCCATTCTGCCAATAGCCGTACATCCTCACCATCAAGGCAGGCGGGTCCTGCAGGTCAGCGGATATGATGGCCGAACAATCCCCTTCGGCATACTCCATGCCCGCAATGACGGCATTATAAGAACCCACGTTTTTGGCGAGCTTGACCACCTTCACTTTCTCAGGATAGTGCTGCTTAAGCGTCATCAAAACCTGCAACGTGTTGTCTTTTGATCCGTCATCTACAAAAACATACTCCAAGGCTACGTCTTCCGGAAAAAGGTCTTCATTCTCTAATAACCGCAGAAAAGTACTGGGAATGTTATCCTCATTAAAATAGCAAGGGATGATTACGGATACTAATGGCATTGCAATAGTTTAAATCTTCTTAAAAAGTAAAGGGTGCCTTTAAGCACTAAAAGAAAGTATATGGGTGGCTCTTCCAAAGCGAAAGTCCAGCTTCTCACATGTCCTGATGGCTGCCCGGTTGGTGGTTTGGGTGGTATAGGTAACACACAAAGCTTCCTCGGCTTTTGCTTTATAAACTAATTCACTCAACAGCTTATACAAGCCACCTTGATAAGAGGGGCTTACTGCGGCCAAGGCAACATGGAATCTCTTCATGGGCTTGGCTGGCAGTGTTTCCTGAAAAATAGAATACGCCAGAAAGGCATTCACTGGCTGTGCCGATCCTCTTGGCACCAAAACTCCCGCACAAAAGCCATTTAGAGCCTCCTGGGCGTACCTGACCAGGTAAGCATCTGCCTCCTTGGTGGTGAAGTGGATGTCTGCGTGGGTTCTATCAAAAGGATTTCTCTGCTGGGCCGCCAATTGCGCTAAAGCTTCTCCATCCGAAGCCGTGGCAACTCTAACCGGGAAACGCTCATTTGAAAAGTTTACCAGATCCTGTCTGTGATAATGAAGTCGGGTTTCTACCAATTGGATGCCCGCCGCGGTTAAGCATTGCAACAGAAAAACGTCTTCGGAAGGCAGTTCTATGAAACAGTAGGTATTTCCATGCAGAGAAAGGAAAATTTTGAATTGGTGGGCAGCCTGTATGAGTGCCGCAGGCGGACACGGTTGGTACAACACCGTGAAGAGCTTGTAGCAGTTTCTATTGAAAAAAGAGCTGTCCCAGGAAAGTCGCTCAAACAGAAAGACAAATTCATTCCCGTCCACTTGAATGGTTTTGACAGAATCATTTAGTAACGATAAGAGTTTGTTTATGCTAGGCTTCACAAAAAACTGAAACTGCTCTACCGGGCTGAACTCCCGCAAAAAGCTATACGGGCTGTAAAAACCTAGTTCCCCTATTCTAGCCTGGAGCAACGCCTCTAATTCCATACCTGCTTAAACATTGCATAGTCCCTAATGTAATCTGCCTCTTCAAATGCCGTAGACGCCAATACCAGTTGGATGGCGTTGGATGAGTACTGCATGGTATGCCACACATTAGGTGGTACGTAGACGCCTGATTGAGGACTCTCCAACACAAACACCTGTATTTCACCACTGGCAAGCTCTGTGGTCACCAGAATTCGGCCGGTTACGGCAATGATGATCTGTTCTGTGGCATAGTGCGCATGCCTGCCGCGTAAGATGCTCTCTGGTGTATTATAGATCCAGAATACGCGCTTACAATCAAAAGGGAGCACACCGGCCTTCTCTGCAATAGAAATGAAACCAACACTCGGCTCACCTATTACCGGGAATTCAACAAGATATGGTTTCCTTTCTCTGTCCTTCATTTGTAACAATTGCACTAGACTTGGCTGTACATCAGTACCAAGCCCACAGGAAGCAAGGTACAAAATCACTGCCAATGGATAATGCTTCACCTATATTTCGTTTTTGGCCTGTTTCCCAGGAAATAAGCCAAAAATGAAGGACTGCCAAGCAAGCGGCGAAGAACCTATCCTCATGTTTTAAGGTTATTAAACAATTTCTGTAGAGGCAAGGCAGTCCACATTCTTCCGTTTTCCGCTGCCAGTAGTACCAATGAGGTAGCATCGTCCCGCCTTGGACCCCTTCAAAAACTAGAGGTTACGCGCAAACTGATTATCTTTGAGTTGACTTTCCCTGACCCTATGTCCTCAAAACCGACAGCCTTGATTATTGGGGCTGGCCCTGCCGGGCTTACGGCTGCGTTTGAATTCCTTGAGCACACCACGGTGCATCCGGTGGTGGTGGAAGCAACGGAGCGGGTGGGTGGTATTTCTGCCACCATTGAGTACAAAGGCAACCGCATGGACATTGGAGGCCACCGCTTTTTCTCTAAGTCTGACCGGGTCATGGATTGGTGGCTGTCCATCTTGCCTCTGCATCTGGAGCCTGGACAGTCCATAGGATCTCTCGCGTATCAGGGCAAATCCAGGGAAATTCCGGTAGTTACCGCTACAACAGGTGATGCGCCACAAGATGTAATGTTGCTGCGCCAACGCAAATCCCGCATCTTCTTTAGAAGGCAGTTCTTTGACTACCCTCTTTCCTTTTCGCTTGCCACTCTCTCACAGTTGGGCTGGGTCTGGTCGGCCAAGGCCGGATTCAGTTATTTTAAACAAGTAGTCTTCCCGTTAAAGAAGGAGCGCAACCTGGAGGACTTCTTCATCAATAGGTTTGGCAAGCACCTCTACAAGACTTTTTTCAAGTCCTATACTGAGAAGGTCTGGGGCGTGCCCTGCCAACAGATAAGCGCTGAATGGGGTGCCCAGCGCATCAAAGCCTTGTCCATCACCGAAGCGGTCAAACACTTTCTGCGGCAGCAGTTCTTCACTCCCAAAGGGGATTTCACCCAGAAGGACACTCAAACCTCCCTTATTGAGCAGTTCCTATACCCCAAACTGGGCCCTGGGCATTTATGGGAGGTGGTAACCCGCAAAGTGAGAGAGAAAGGCGGCGAGGTGCATCTGCACCAGAAAGTGGTGGGTTTGGAGCTGACAGGCAATAGAATCACCTCGGTGACCATTCATAATTCAGAGATCAAACAGGATTACACTCTTTCCCCGGAGTATGTCATCTCCACAATGCCTATTAGGGACTTGGTATCCGCTTTAGGCGAGGCCGTCCCTCAGGAGGTGCGCGAGATAAGCGAGCACCTCCCCTACCGGAACTTCCTGACGGTGGGTATCCTATTGCACAAACTGGCCATCCAGGAAGGAGAAGACCCGCTCATCCATGACAACTGGATATACATCCAAGAGCCAGACGTCCTGGCCGGCAGGTTGCAGATCTTCAATAATTGGAGTCCTTACCTGGTAAGAGACCCGGACACGGTGTGGTTGGGGGTGGAGTATTTCTGCCAGGGCGAAGACGCGCTTTGGCACATGAGCGAACCCGAGCTGAAACAGTTGGCCATAGACGAACTAGACAAGTTGGGCATCATCTCCGCAGATCAGGTCATAGACAGCACCGTCTTTAAAATGCCGAAGGCTTATCCGGCTTATTTCGGTTCCTATACAGAATTCCCAAAGGTGCAGGCGTTTTTAGACGGTATAGAAAACCTGTTTCTGGTAGGGAGGAACGGCATGCACAAGTACAACAACCAGGACCATTCCATGCTTACCGCCATGCTGGCCGTGGAGAACATTACCAGCGGACGCACGGACAAGTTCAACCTTTGGGAGGTGAACACAGAGCAGGAGTACCATGAGGGTTCTTCAGAGAAGTAACCGCATGCTTAGCAAGAATACTAAACTGGCGGGCGTCTTCACGCTCCTATACGCCTGCCTGCTGGCCTTTTTCATGCAATACCATGAGTTGTGGTTTGACGAGACAGAGCCATGGTTGCTGGCCTTGTACAGTGACACTTATGCAGACCTGCTATATAACAAGAAGTTTGAGGGCCATCCCAACCTCTGGTACAGCCTCTTGTTCGTGGTTACTAGGTTCACAGACAATTTAAACGCCTTGAAGGTAACGCAGTGGGCGTGCGCTGTGGCTTTTATATTTGTCTTTCTAAGAAAAGCTCCCTTCTCTTGGGCGTTTAAACTACTCTTTTGCTTTGGATATTACGGGCTGTTTGAATACGGCCTTATTAGCCGACTATATGCTATAGAACTAGTCACTCTATTTTTGATTTGCACCTTCTACCCAAAGAGGTTCACGCATTGGTATGGGTACATTTTCCTATTAGTCCTCAATGCCCAAACCAATCTCTTCGGGTTTCTCATATCCGGTGTTTTAGGCCTCTTGCTGTTTTCAGAGGCTTTTAAGTTATGGAAAGAGTCTCCTCAATGGATGCCGTTGCCAAAGGGTCATCAACTGGCAGGGATTGGCCTATGGGGGCTAGGTTGCCTGTATTCTTTCTGGAGCATGTTGCGCCCGGTAGAGCCGCACAGAGAGTTTTTCCCTTTTCAAAAGGTGTATTACGTCTTCCAGTCTGCTACCAGAATATGGCAGTCATTCTTTACGATACCCCAATCACATGTCACCTTCTGGAACTCCTCTATTCTTAAAACTTCAACAGAGATTCCGCTATCACTCCTCTTGTTGCTTTTTCTGGTGCTGGCCTTTTATAAAAACAAGAGGCTGTTGCTCCCCCTCCTGCTTCTTTATTCCTTCCTACTTTTATTTTTCTCCTTTAAGTTTGAGGGAGCCATACGGCATCATGCCCATTACTTTTTCTATGCGTTGGCGTTCCTCTGGATCAAGACCTTTTATCCAGAGGAACCGTCCTCTGCTCCATCTCGCGGGCAAAGACTACTGCAATGGGTAGATTCACTTATCCCCAAACTATTTTTGTTTTTTGCCCTGGCTCAATTCATTGGGGGCGCTAAAGCCCTTTATGTGGATTGTAAATACCCTTTTTACCCCGGAAAAGATGCGGCTGAATTTCTACAATCCTTGCCTGCGTCCTATACCATTACCATTGAGGATGATGTCACGGCTTCTACTATTTCCGCCTATCTAGGCAAGCCACTTTGGCATCTACCCAACGGAAACCACTCTACTTTTTTCCGGCTCAACCTCCTAGAAGGCCATGCTCCCCGCAAATTTGTCTTATTTGACTGGGCCAGCGCTATGGCGCAACAGCAGAAGGCACCAGTCATCTTCATCTCCAGGTTTGAAATTCCCTATCAATGGCACGCCACGCCGGTAAAGTTTTTAAAAGCGTTTAAGGGTGATTACATGAATCCCTACTCTTTCTATGTCTATGAGATTCCCCCATACCCTTTGCCTAAACAACAGATAACCGCCGAGCCGCCGGTAGGTGGAGTAGAAAAATAGTCTACCTCCGTTTTTGGCCTCATTTCCCCAAAACAGCCTAAAAACGATACCGCACCTGCACCCTAACATCGGTTCTTCTGGGTCCTTGAATCTCCTCCAAGCCTGAGCTCACCGTATATTGGTTCCTATATTGGGTGAGGCTGAGTTTGGCCCAGACATCCAGGTGCTGGTTGAGTTGGTGCTGGGCCAATAGGTAGACGTGTGTGCCGGTGCCCGTGAATACTGGAATAGAAAAGGCATAGAGCACATCCTGCTCGGGGGCATATTGCCGGGCGTCGTAGCCGTCTGTGTCAAAGAGGGAATAGCGGGCGCTTAGCCGAGTACTATTCCGGTCCCAGGTCACGTCTTGCGCCATCAGATAGCCTTTTTGCTTTTCTCCAGATTGCTGAAACTGACTCATCTGTACCCGTGACCTCAGCCTGAGCGAAGGCAAGGGGCTCACATCCAGCAAGAGCAACAGCCGCTGCGATTGCGTTTCAGTGACCTGGGCCAAAGCATTTCCTTCCGCAGTTTCGTTGCGGGCTTTGCGTTCCTGTTGAAACTGGGCATAGAGCAGGGTGGTTTTGGAGGGCACAAACTGCAGTCGCAGCAAATACTCGTCACCATCTGAGGGCGCTTCTACCCTGTAGCGTAGCCAAGGAAACCGGAACCGGTCATAAAAGGCGGTGAGCTGCCAACGGTTGCTCAACTTCAGTTTAAGGCCGGAGTAAAAGCCGTCCTCGTTCTGGTTGCGCGTGCTTTCGCCGAAGGCATTGCCATAGAGACTCTGGAAATCCCTGGCATAATGGCGGTACACGAAGGCCATCTCCACGCGTTCAGACAAGCTGGCCAATATCCCATTTACTGTGCCTAATCCGCCATTTTCTGACCTAGCTGTTTCTCCGAAGAAGTTGAAATTCTGCCAAAGGTAGCTGTAGTGCAGGCCTACCCCGCTGTTCTGCCTTCCGCTAAAAGTAAACAAGTTGTAGGGCTCCGGCCTCTTCTGCAAGGACAGGTTGTAGCGGGTAGTCAGGGCGGTCAAACCAATGCTTAAGGTTTGCGCGAGATTTCTATAGGTGACATCGCCGCCCATCACCTGCTCCCTGGCTCTGTTGCGGTTGGTAAACTCAGTGGGCGTGCGGTACAGGCCCGAGGTCTGGATACTGCCCAGTCTGCCAATTTCTTCGATTAACTCCTCTTCGTTCTGCGCTGTTTCAGACACAGAGGCGTCCACTTTTCTATTAGAGTAAAAGAGGGTGCTTTCCAGTCTTCGCCAACGGTGGGTGGCAGCCATTCCTCTGAAGAAATTAGTTTCCATGGCCGAGGTATGCGGCCGAATGCCCACCTGACTGCGTCTCACGGTGGTAATGGTTTCTGAGCCCTTCCCTACCCCCAAACCACTCGAAAGCAACAGACCCTGCCCAAACTGCAATTGATAATCGCCGACCGCTATGGTTTTGAACTGGCCTCTGTCATACAACTGCGCGTGGAAGGAGTAGAAATCAAACCCATACAGGCGTTGGCTAGGGCTCCAGGAAAACTGCTCCCCGGCATCTTTCTCGGCGGTGAGGCCAAAACTGAAGTCTTTTGCTTGACTGAGTCTGTACCTAAGCAAGTATTTATCTGGTGAACCCAAGTAACGGGTAGTGGAACGGCCTTCGGGAGCAGTATAGCCTCTTTGTTCCTGTAAGGTTCTATCATAGCGCAGCAGCAGAGAATGATTATCGGCCTGTTTAATTCTTTCCCGCCATGTCCTCTGCCCTGTATGCCCTTGGCCTTGAACCGTTACAAATGGCAATAATCTTCTAATAGTGAGTAGGTCAAACCCCGGAATGGCCTGCAATTCATATAAGCTCAACAGCCTGCCGTTCTCTGCTATGTGTTGGAGTAAACTGGATATCTGACTTTCTGACAAGAGCCACAGTCCGCGCAGCTCTTCCCGGCTGGCGCGGTTTAGGTCTAAAGGCTGCCGGTAATATTGGAGTAGGGTCTCATATAAATCCTCATAAGTTACAGTGTTTTCATCATTCTGCTGGGCGAACAGTTCTTGGACCAACAACTCCACATCTACCGCCTGCCTGGGGATTTCTTGTGCCCACACTGGAAGCCGTTTTAAGGCTATAATCAGGAAAACAAGCCAAAAACGCTTCATGGCTGCTTGCCCCATTGGTACACCAACGACAAGGCATTGCTCACGCCCAACCTACTTTGCGCGCCTAAACCATATCCTATTTGAAACTGCTTGAATTTTACTTCTATGCCGCCGGTGGCCGAACGGGTACCGGAGTTGAAACCCGTGCGCAGGGCCAAGGCTGGGATAACTTGGTACTCAACACCAGCTTTCACGGCGGCATCAGCTTCCAACTCTTTCTCAATTTCAGCCACCAGCAGGACTTTGGTAGCGGCTTGGTAACTCAAGCCAATCTTCATGACGGTGGGCACTCGTTCATCCTCGAACTCGGCTAATTTGGCTTGGTTTAGGTTGTAGATGTGGGCGCCAAACGTGAGGCCGGGAATGACCTCTGACTGTCCGCCTACGCTAAGGGCCACGGTTTTCCGGCTTCCCCACTCTTTTACGCGCACTTGCAACACGTCTGCCTTCAGGCCTAACCGTACTTGTCCTAACTGGTGTGCCACGCCAATGCCCAGACGTTGTTCATTGTATAACTCGCCACCGTAGCGTTGCACGTCCAGTCCAACGGTTCCCCACTTGCCAGAAGGATACACGGCAAGCAATCCTACCGTTGTCAGCTCTTGAATAGTGAACCTGTTGTGCGCGAAGGCTCCCAAAGAAGGATGTTCTACCCCAGCGATGCCGGCCGGGTTATTGGAAAGCGCCCAAACATCTGACAGCGTCACAGACGCTCCGCCTAAGGCCATGCTTCTGGCACCGGTGGGTGCGTTGTAAAGCTGAGCCTGTGCAAACTCGCTAAAGAGAAGAAAATAGAAAGCAAGGATAAACCGTAGAGGATGTGACATAGGCACAGGGGTTAGCCGATTTTCCTCCTACGTACATCAGTTAAAATTGGTACTATCAGCTATATATACTTTTACTATATTTATAAAAGCATCCATATGCATCATCATGAAGAAATTCTTTACTTCTCTCTCCTTTACCGCCAGCGTTGGCTTTATGCTTTCCTTTGCTTCTGCAAGCGCTGGGCCAACGGCTGCCACCTTTTATAATGCCAGGTGCACCGCTACGGCTAAGTCTACTGGCAAGCAGTGTAAAAACAAGCAGTGGGGAAAGTGCGAAAGGGTATTATGCTATGTCCATTGTAAATAGTTGAAACGATAAGCTTTACTCTATTAAAAACAAAAACGCCCGATGCAGATGCACCGGGCGTTTTTAGGGTATTTTCTGGAAACTAAGCCAAAAACGATTAGTTCTTCTGCTTCTTGGTTTCGCGCTTGATTTTGGTCTCTTTGCCTTTCTTTTTGATTTTGATTTCCTCAGTAGGTGTCTCTACTTCCATCTTGCCGTCCATCTTCATGTCGTTCAAAGATGGGTTGAACTGGGTGTTGGGGTTACCGTTATTGACCAAGGTCATCTCATTGATCAGGTGACCAGCGTTGCCCAGTTTGTCCATCACGAAGAGCACGTATTTGATGTCTACGTTGATGCAACGCTTGTACTCAGGGTCAAATACTAAGTCACCGGTCATGGCTTCCCAGTTACCGTCAAAGGCCAAACCAATCAACTCACCTCTACCATTGATTACCGGCGAACCTGAGTTACCACCCGTAATGTCATTGTTGGTGATGAAGGCTACGCGCATCTCGCCGTTGTCTGCGTACTTGCCATAGTCTTTCTTGGCAGCCAGTTCCATCAACTTGGCAGGCACAATGAACTCCTCATTGGTTGGGTCTTCTTTGGCAGCCAATCCGTCTAGCGTAGTGTAGTACTTGTACTCCACACCATCACGCGGCTCATAGCCTTTCACGGTACCGTAGCTTAAACGAAGCGTAGAGTTAGCATCTGGATAGTACACTTTATTCGGGTTCATCTCACGCAAACCGGCTACGTACAAGCGGTTGGCTTTGGCCAGCGACGCGTTGTACTCGGTTAGCTTAGGCAAGATGTTGGCAGTGTAGTTCTGCTGAACGGCACGCACTACTTTGAACGCTGGGTCATTCTCCAGAGCTTTCAAGGTGGGGTTGGCCAGGAACGCGTTGGCTTTGGCCTCAGTGCCTAAGATAGACTTGCTGTAGATGTCTGCCGCCCATTTCTTGAAGTCACCTTTGTAAGTAGACGTCAGGTCTTTAAAGATGTCACCGTGCTGTGCTTTTGGCACGTCATTGTAGTACATCTGCATCAGCTCAGCAAACATGCGCTGGTCTGTAGACGCCAGGTAGCTCTTGTAGAACTCCTCGTTCATCTCCTTCACGCCGGCCAT
Source organism: Rufibacter sp. DG15C (assembly GCF_001577755.1). Classification (NCBI taxonomy): domain Bacteria; kingdom Pseudomonadati; phylum Bacteroidota; class Cytophagia; order Cytophagales; family Hymenobacteraceae; genus Rufibacter; species Rufibacter sp. DG15C. The sequence continues at coordinate 2,652,052 of NZ_CP010776.1, read as the reverse complement.
CAACTGGTCACGCTGGGCTTTGTCGGCTTTGCCTTCTTTCAGCATATTGTAAACTGGGGTGTACTGGTAAGCATGCATCATCAACTGAGGCGCCAAAGCGGCTTCAGAACGGTAGATGGCTGACAAGTTGTATTCGCGCTGACCAGCGTAAGAGGCGTTGATGTCAGAAAGGGCGCTTCCGTAAAGGCCTTTGCGGGTGGCATCGGCATCAGCCCAAGTTTGGAAGGCTTTCTCTTCGGTGGCTTTCTTGTTAAGCGTTTTCATACGCTTGATGCCCTCGTTCTGCCCAATGTAGTATTTGTAGTAGTTGCTGATACTGGCGTAGTTAGAGGCCAGTTTCAGACGGTTGGCCTGCGAGGCGTCCATGGCTTCTTTCATGATGGCCAAACGGCGCTCGCGCAATTTGATACGCGCTGGGTTAGACTGATCTACCGCCATGCTCAAGCCAGAACCGGCCATGAAACGCGTGGTACGGCCCGGGAACCCGAACACCATAGAGAAGTCACCTTCTTTCACGCCGCTCATAGAGATAGGCAAGTGGTGCTTTGGCTTATAAGGCACGTTCTTGTCTGAGTAGGTAGCCGGCTTGCCGTCTGGGCTCATGTACACTCTAAACATGGAGAAGTCGCCGGTATGACGTGGCCACATCCAGTTGTCTGTGTCACCACCAAACTTACCAACGCTTTCTGGCGGCGTGCCTACCAGACGTACGTCTGAGAAACGCTCATAGACAAACAAATAGAACTCGTTGCCATTGTAGAAGTCGCGCACGTAGGCCACGTACTGACCGTTGTTCTTGGCGGCATCTGCCAGAGACTTGGTGCGCTCAGCCACTAATTTGGCACGCTCCTGCTCAGACGTCTGGGCCGTGATTCCCTGCAACACCTGACCCGACACGTCTTCCATGCGCACCAAGATGTCTACAAACAGACCTTCGTTCTTTCTTTCCTCCTGACGAGTCTTGGCCCAGAAGCCATCACGCAACAAGTTGTTCTCTGGGGTTGAGTTAGACGCAATGGCATCATACCCGCAGTGGTGGTTGGTCAAGAGTAAGCCCTCCTTAGAGATGAACTCACCGGTACAAAAGCCCCCGAACTGCACGATGGCATCCTTCAAGCTGGCGTTGTTGACGTTGTAAATCTCCTCGGCGGTAAGCTGCAGGCCTTGCTTCTGCATGTCTACCATGTTGAGGCGTTTTACCAAGAGCGGGAGCCACATCCCTTCATCTGCCTTGGCAGAGAAAGAAGCGCCCAAACTGATGGCTAACACAAATGCATATATCTTTTTAAGCATAACGTTTGTTAGTTAGTACAGGCCAAAGATACACATTTGTGCATTTTTTTGCCGATACTAGCAGAAGAAGTACCTGAACGCCTCACTTTATGCAGGCCGATGGTCGTTATGAAAGAAAAGGAGTACGCGTATGCAGTGGCTGAATTGGGTTTTTAAGCAGTTGTTTCTGGGTTTGGTCTGGCTGTACCGCTACACCATTTCGCCGCTCACGCCGGGCAGTTGCCGCTTCACGCCCACCTGCTCGGCCTTCGCCCACCAAGCCATTGTCAAGTACGGTCCTTTCAAAGGCGGCTGGATGGCCTTGAAACGAATTGGTCGATGCCATCCTTGGGGCGGGCACGGTTATGACCCGGTGCCTTAATGCTTAAACCTGTTTATCTCGAATCAACATGAGGTTTATTAATCAGATCTTCGCTCTCTCAATAATATGTATTTCAATTTTTTGTAAACCATCAGACATGCCAAGAAGTCGTTCTACTATGAGAAAGGACCAGCAACAGCTTAGGAAAGACTATGCTTTGTGCATGTGCCTGCGCAAAACCTATTCAAAGGAAACAGCTTCAAAAATTCAGGAAGAAGATATTACCAGAGGGGTTTTAATAGACATCAGTGACTTATATGTTCTCTACCTTAAGTTAGATAGCCTTGCCCAGGAGGCCTCCAACAGAATCACACCAAGCGTTATCTCTGACCATGAAGGCAAGTCATTTGTTCTATTAAACTGCCTTAATTTTTACCGGTCAAAGGAGCTGGACAAATTTGTCAAGGCACTAATGTCAGAATATTAAGCAGGTCCTTCAATAATTCACCTCATATAAAGCATTTCCATTTCGAAACTAAATTACCATGGACCAATTCTTACAAGCAGCATTTGAAGAAGCGCAGAAAGGCTACAACGAGGGCGGCATTCCCATCGGGTCTGTCTTGGTGCACAACGGAAAAATCATTGGCCGGGGGCACAACAAGCGGGTGCAGAACGGCAGCCCCATTTTGCACGGCGAAATGGATGCGCTGGAGAACGCGGGACGGCAACCGGCCTCTGTGTACAAGGAATGCACCATCTACACCACCCTTTCACCCTGCCCCATGTGTTCAGGTACCATTTTGCTATATGGCATTCCCAGAGTGGTGGTGGGAGAGAACAAGACCTTCATGGGCGAAGAGGAACTGCTCAAAAGCCGAGGCGTGGACGTCACCGTGGTTGATAGCCAGGAGTGTTACCAACTTATGCAGCAGTTTATCCAAGAGAAACCTTCGCTCTGGAACGAGGACATAGGCGTGTAACTAAATAGTATCGTCATTTTAGGCTTATTTCCTAGAAAATAGGCCAAAAACGCCTAGTGCAAATAGCCCGCTGGAAAACTAATGGGGCCTTGCATTTCGTTAGTATAGAAGGCAGGTTTCTGCCTTTAACAGACGCATCCATGAAACGACTCTTTTTCATCTACTTTTTAGGCTTGATTCCTTTGCTCAGTTGCCAAAGCGCCTCTGACCAAGGTACCAAGCCACAGGCCACAGCTACCGTTCCTACGCAGCCCATTACCTCAGAGCAGACCAAGAACCCCTACTACTCTCGCACAGACACCACCAAATTGAAACTGTCTGATGCTGAATGGAAGAACGTGTTAACGCCCGAAGTGTACGCCGTGGCCCGCCAGAAAGGCACCGAGCGCGCGTTTACTGGCAAGCTTTGGGACTTCACAGGCAAAGGCACGTACTATTGCGCCGCCTGCGGAAACAAGCTCTTCGCCTCTGACGCCAAGTTTGCCACAGACTGCGGCTGGCCTAGCTTTTTTGAGACTTTTAGAAAGAACGCGGTTGTTTACAAAGAAGACAAATCCTATGGTATGGACCGCATTGAGGTGTTGTGCGGGCGCTGTGACGGTCATTTAGGGCATTTGTTTGACGATGGCCCACCCCCAACCTACAAGCGCTACTGCATGAATTCCATCTCCCTGGACTTTGTGCCCAATAATGGTTTGCAAGTAAATAATTAAGGCACTTAGTATTCAAACAGTCAAGAACCGCCTCCTGTCCCACCCCGGCATGAGGCGGTTCTGTTTTCATCAGGTAGCAAAGGCGGTATGCATTACTAAAATTCATTGTTTCCTTTCTACCTTGTCCCCGTATTTTCATGAAACTGAAAGGCACATTGAATGGCGTTAGAAAAACGGGACTTTGATGCAGTAGTGGTAGGCTCCGGGCCGAACGGCTTGGCCGCGGCCATTGCCCTACAGGAACAGGGATTGTCGGTGCTGCTCCTGGAGTCCAAGGACACCATTGGCGGCGGATTGCGCACCAAAGAACTAACGCTTCCCGGCTTTCACCATGACGTCTGCTCGGCTATCCATCCCCTGGCCGAGTCTCCTTATTTCAAGACCTTGCCGCTGGCCCAGCATGGACTGGAGTACATTTACCCGCCAGTGGCAGCCGCCCACCCCTTTGACGGTGGTACGGCGGCGGCGCTTATGCATTCCTTACCTGAAACCGCGCTGCACCTGGGTAAGGACAAAAAGGCGTATGAGCAATTGATGACCGCTCTGGTAAAGGACTGGCCCAGTTTGGCGCCTACCGTCTTGGGCCCGCTGCAATTCCCGAAGGACCCTGTGGCCATGGCGAAATTCGGAATAAAAGCCATGGCGCCGGCCACTACTCTAGCCGATTTGGTCTTTACCACTAAGAAAGCGAGAGGCCTGTGGGCGGGTATGGCAGCACACTCTATTCAGCCGTTGAGCAATATGGCTACCTCAGCTATTGGATTGGTCCTACTGGCGCAGGCGCATTTGCATGGTTGGCCCTTGCCCAAGGGCGGTTCGCAGAGCATCGCCAATGCCTTGGCGGCTTATTTCACCTCATTAGGCGGAAAGATTGAGACCAACGTGCATGTCAGGTCGTTGCAGCAACTGCCCTCCTCGCACGCGGTCTTGCTGGACGTCACGCCCAAACAATTACTGGAGATAGCAGGTCAACCCTTCTCCTCTGTCTACCAATGGCAGCTGAAACGTTACCGCTACGGCATGGGCGTCTTCAAAATTGACTGGGCCTTGGACGGACCCGTTCCCTTCACCGCGCCAGAATGTAGACAGGCCGGCACGGTGCATCTGGGGAATACTTTAGAGGAAATCGCGCAAGCAGAAAAACTCACGGCCCAGGGCCAGCACCCCGAAAAACCGTTTGTCTTAATGGCGCAGCAAAGCGTCTTCGACCCCAGCAGAGCGCCAGAAGGGAAGCACACCGCCTGGGCCTATTGCCACGTGCCCAACGGCTCCACCCAAGACATGACGCAGGCTATAGAGAACCAGATGGAGCGGTTCGCGCCGGGGTTCAAGGACTTGGTTCTGGCCCGTCACACTATGAACACCCACCAGATGGAGGCCTACAACCCCAACTACATTGGCGGCGACATCAATGGGGGCATCATTGATTTGGGGCAGTTGTTCACGCGTCCGGCATTAAGGGCCTCGCCGTACAGGACCTCGGCCAAAGGCATTTACCTCTGCTCCTCTTCCACCCCTCCGGGCGGCGGCGTGCACGGCATGTGCGGCTACCATGCGGCAGACCGCGCCCTCAAAGACATCTTTAAGCTCAAGGCTAAACCGCTAAGCTGATTGCCGGCGTGACCACCTCGTTTTTGGCCTGATTTCTGGAAAACAGGCCAAAAACGAGGTGGTTTATATCTAGTCAACCTTTTTATCTGGATTCTGCTCAGAACCTCTCCAGCCAGCCGTAGCACCTTCTTAAGGTTAAATTTCTGTTAACTTCTAGGAGTGGGCTTCGTTTACAATAATTCCTGCTTTCAGGTTTTTAGCGTACTTCTTAACCTTTATTTGACCAATGAAACGATTCCCTCAGTTGCTTTTATTGGCTTGCGTCGCCTTGCCTCTCACCTCCGCTCTTAGCAGTTATACCCCGTTTACCACCGCTCTAGGCAGCCTTGAGTTGCTGGCCAAACTGCCCGAGGTGATTGTGGAAAGCTCTGGTTTGGAGACGGCCGGTACGCCGGGACAGTACTGGACGCACAATGACGCCGGCAACCTGCCCATCCTCTACAAAATAAACGAACAAGGCAAACTACTCAGCCAGACCCAGATCCAGGGCACCATCAACAATGACTGGGAAGACCTGGCCCAGGACAACAAAGGCTACCTGTACATTGGCGATGTGGGCAACAACAAAAACGAGCGCCAGGACCTAAGAATCTACAAAGTCTCTCCCAAACAGGGCTTTAAGGCACAGGTCATCAAATTCAGGTACCAAGACCAGCCCACTGGCAAAGTAGAAAAAGAGTTGCGCAACTTTGACTGCGAAGGCTTCTTCTGGCACAACAACAAACTCTACCTACTCTCCAAGGACCGCGGCCAGCAACGTACGTCCAAACTATATGAACTTTCAGACCAGCCCGGCACCCACACCGCCAAACTGGTCAGCAAAGCCCAAATTCCGGGTGAGGTCACCTCAGCGGATGTAAGCCCCGATGGCACCAAGATGGCGGTTCTGACCTACGGAAAATTGTACGTCTACCCTATCAGGAAAGGCTCTAACCAGTTCTTCAGCCAGAAGCCCCAAGTCATGCTGTTGCCCAAAACCGGCAAGTCTGAGGCCATCCTGTTCAAAGACAACAAGACGCTGGTCATGAGCAACGAGGAAGGCGACCTTTTCCAATACGCGCTGTAGAAACCCAACCAACATAAAACAGTTCGGCCTCCGGAAAGTCTACTTCCGGAGGCCGAACTGTTTTTAGGCTATTTTCTGGAAATCACGCCAAAAACGGCTAGCTAACCATTTGTTGCGGTGGTCTGGGTTGGCGCAGGGCGTAGATAAGCACCACAATGCCAATCAGAATCAACGGGATGCTCAGCCACTGGCCCATGTTCAAGGTCAGCTCATCTTCAAAGGCTTCCTGGTTTTCCTTCAGGAACTCAACCAGGAAACGGAAGGTGAACAACAACGTCACAAACAGCCCGAACAGCAGTCCGCGCACTTTGCCGGCGCCTTTCTTCCACATGGTGTAAAGCAAAATAAACAGGAACACGCAGAAAAGGCTTTCATACAACTGCGTTGGATGGCGTGGGTCAACGTAGGCTGGCACACCATTGAAGAGCTCATTGTTGCGCACAAACTTAAAGGCCCATGGCAAGTCGGTCGGTTTGCCGATGATTTCTGAGTTCATGAGGTTGCCCAGACGAATACAGGCACCGCCCACGGCCACCACAATCACAATACGGTCCAAGACCCACAGGTAGTCAAACTTGTACTTCCGGCTGAACAGGTACAGCGCCGTCAAAATGCCTATGGTACCGCCGTGGCTGGCCAGACCGCCTTCCCAGATTTTGAAAATCTCCAGCGGGTTAGACAAGTAGTACACCGGGTCATAGAACAGGCAGTGGCCCAGGCGCGCGCCAATCACGGTACCAATGACCATATATAAAGTGAGTACGTCCACATCCTCTTCTTTGCGGCCGTCTGTTTTGTAGATGTACTTCTCAATGGGTTGCGTCAAGACAAAGGCCATGGCAAACAGCAGGCCGTACCAGCGCACCGTCAAAGGCCCAAGTGAGAAAAGGTCTGGGGACACGTCCCAGGTGATAAAATCCAGCATGGTAGATAGGTTAAAGCGCTAAAATTACAATTTAATATAAGAGAGGCAACCACCAAGGCAGAATCTGGCAGAACACTTTCGCCTTTTTTGATGTTACTTTGCAGGCGCAAACCGCAAAACCTTGTAAGGGGCTGTTGGTTGCATACTCAGAAACGGTTAGGAGCCCCAAGTTCTTGCCTTTACCCTATATTAACTAATTTCAATGTCAACTATAAGTACTGATATCTGTATCATCGGGGCGGGCCCGGTGGGCTTGTTTGCAGTGTTTGAAGCCGGTCTTCTTAAAATGAAGTGCCACGTGGTAGACGCCCTTCCGCAAGTGGGCGGGCAGCTCTCAGAAATCTACCCGAAGAAGCCCATTTATGATATTCCCGGCTACCCGATGGTCTTAGCCGGCGACTTGGTGCAGAACCTGATGCAGCAGATTGAGCCCTTCCACCCCACCTTTACCCTGGGTGAGCGTGTGGAGGAGATTGAAAAACTGGAGGACGGCTCTTTCAAGTTAATCACTACAGACAAAACCGAAATCACCTGCAAAGTAGTGGTGATTGCCGGCGGCCTGGGTTCTTTTGAGCCGCGCAAACCGGCTATTGAGAACCTGGAGAACTTTGAAGGCGGCAAAGGTGTGGCCTATATGGTCAAAGACCCTGAGTTCTTCAGAGACAAGCGCATTGTATTGGCCGGCGGCGGAGACTCTGCTCTGGACTGGGCCATTTACCTGGCAGACGTAGCCAAAGAACTGACCTTGGTACACCGCGGCACCACCTTCAGAGGGGCGCCAGAATCAGCTGCCAAGGTGTCTAGTTTAGCCGAGGAAGGCCACATGAAACTGCTCTTGAAGTCTAACGTGACCCAGGTGCACGGCAACGGCCAATTAGAATCAGTGACCATCTCACCAGACGGCGCCGAAGGCTACCAAGTAGAAGCAGATTACTTCATCCCGCTCTTCGGGTTGGTGCCTAAGTTGGGGCCGCTGGAGAATTGGGGACTGGAACTGGAGAAGTCGGCCATTGTGGTGAACACCGTGGACTACAGCACCAACATCCCGGGCGTATACGCCATTGGCGACATCAACACCTACCCGGGCAAGCTGAAATTGATCCTGTGCGGTTTCCATGAGGCGGCCTTGATGGCGCAGAGTGCCTACTCCATTGTGTACCCAGACAAGAAGTTTGTATTGAAATACACTACCGTGAACGGGGTGCCAACCATGTAATGCCATGCAAGACGAGATAACCCTTTACGTAGAGAATGAAGCCGGGGAGCGCATTGCCGTTCCCGCCCCCACTGACATGGGCCTAAGCCTGATGGAAGTGCTAAAAGCCAACGAGTTTGACATCCTGGCCACCTGTGGCGGCATGGCCCTGTGCGCTACCTGCCACGTGGAACTGGTACAGGCCCCGGAACTACCCGAGGCTTCGGACGACGAACTTTACATGCTGGAGAACCTGCCCAACCTGCGGGAAGGCAGCCGTCTTTCTTGCCAGATTAAGATAACCCCAGACCTGGACGGTACTGTCATCAGGCTCATGGCCGACCATTAACCATCCTCAAATTACAGGAAGCCTCATGCAAGTGTAGCCTTACCGCTCCATTTGTGTGAGGCTTTTGTTTTTGCCCTCATTTCTGGAAAACAGGTCAAAAACCGCTTTAAACAATTTAAACCCATCTTTCAGAATCTGCCTTTCCAAGCCAAAGGTTAAGGTTTTGTTAAAATCTGTTTTTCTCTGCCAGCCGCTGTAATAATCCTATGGCCTTGCCTACTAATGCTTCAACCAAAGCAAGTATAGGTGGTGGAACAGCGCAATTCTGCCCCTTGCCCGCTTGAAATAAAAATTATCGTTTTCACTTCTTCTATGAAAAAATTTCTGCTCTTAACCCTGTTAAGCTGCGCCACCACCGCTCCAATTTGGGCCCAGGCCCCTACTCCTTCTGCCCGTCCGGCTGGCGCTCCCTCTGGGGCGGCTCCAGCGGTTGCCACGCCGCAAGGCGCTGGTAAAATCACGGGAACCGTGTCAGATTCTTCCAGCAGCAAGCCGGTTGAGTTTGCCACCATCGCCTTGGTTAACACTGCCACTGGTAAAACAGTAGACGGCACCGTGACCGATGAGAAAGGCCGTTTCACTCTGAACAAGGTAGCGAACGGTACTTACAAGCTTACCATAAGCTTCATAGGCTATGACACCAAAGAACTGGCGCAGGTCACCATCTCAGACAATGACCGCGACCATAACTTCAGCAAGATTGAGTTGAGCCCGTCTCAAACCAGATTGAAGGAAGTGACCGTAACCGGCGAGAAACCGCTCATTGAGGACAAAGTGGACCGCATGGTCTACAACGCCGAAAGAGACATCACCAACACGGGCGGCACCGCCGCCGACGTGATGCGCAAAGTCCCTTCCATTGCCTTGGACCAGGATGGCAACATTCAGATGCGCGGCAGCGGCAACGTGCGCGTATTGATCAATGGCAAGCCGTCTACCATGATGGCGGGCAACGTGGCAGATGCCTTGAAGCAGATTCCGGCAGACGTGATTAAGAACGTAGAGGTGATTACCAGCCCATCGGCTAAATATGACGCCGAAGGCACGGCCGGTATCATCAACATTGTGACTAAGAAAAACAGTTTACAAGGCATTACTGGTTCTACCACCCTCACCGTGGGCACCCGCGCCAGCAATGGCAACGCCAACGTAAGTGTGAAGTCTGGTAAATTGGGCGTGAACCTGAACGCAGGCACCAACGTGTTCTACGGCAAAGGTGAGATGAACATGAACCAGATGAACCAGTCCACCATCAAGGACCGGGCAAACACGCCGCAAAACGAAGGAGACAACCCTTCTACAACGGAGATTGAGACGCAATACAACACCAAGAGCCTCATTCAGCAGTTGGGCACCAACCGCGCCAACGGTCAGTTTGGGTTTGGGCAATTGGGTCTAGAATATGAGATTGATGAAAAGAACAGCGTTTCTGCGGGCATTAGAGTGAACACCGGTAACTTTAACATGCGCGCCAAGCAACACGCTACGGCTTTCTCGGCTAACCAAGTGGCGGCTGGTTCTCAGGACTTCGGGTCTGATGTGTTGGTGAACGAGTATGACCTCACCATGAAAAACAAGAACAACCGCCTGAGCATGGACTTGAACATGGACTACACCCACTTGTTCAAGAAACCGCAGCAGGAGTTCACATTCCTGACCTTGTTTAGTAAGACAGACCAGGACAACGAGGTTTTCCAGACGCGCTATGACTTAGAGGGCAACACCATCTCTGTTACCAACAACAACAACGAAGGCGAGAATAAAGAATTCACCTTGCAGGCGGATTACGCGCACCCAATGCCTAAGAACACTTTATTGGAGATTGGTGCCAAAAACATCATGCGTGATGTGAGCAGCAAGTCTTTCTACGGCGGCGTAAGCTCTAACGGAGACTTCTCATATGACCAGGACGTGCAGGCCGCGTATCTTTCCTATGGCTTCAACATCAACAAAAAGACGCAGGTGAAATTTGGCGGCCGCTATGAGTTGACCAACGTAGCCGCCGACTTTGTAAATGAAAAGCAGCCTGACTTCAAGGCAGACTATGACAACTTCATCCCGAACGTGACGGTGGCCTATGACTTGAAACCTACAATGAAAGTTCGCGCCTCGTTCACCCAGCGTATCCAGCGTCCGCAGTTGTTCTTCTTGAACCCGTACCGCCAGCAGCAAGGTCCTAACTTGGTAGTGTTTGGTAACCCAGAATTGGATGCTGAGTTGACAGATTCTTATGAGTTGAACTACAGCACCTTCTTTAAGACCACTTCTTTGAACGTGGCTGCCTATATGCGGGTAACGGACAACGCTATTGAGTCTGTGACGGATGTAATCAATGACACCACGTTCCTGACGTTCAAGAACATTGCCCGGAACAAAACCATGGGCATGAGCTTCTCTGGCTCAACCAAACCCATCCCAGCCTGGAACATCAATGGTAACGTGAACTTGTACTATGTACAACTAAACGCTCCTTTTGCTTCTAATGATGGTTTCATGTACAACATCAACGTGAGCTCTGGATATGACTTTGGTAAAGGCATCAGCGCGCAGTTCTCTGGTGGTTTCAATGCGCCAAGAATCGCGCTGCAAGGTCAGATGTCGGCTTTCTCTTATCACAACTTGTCTATCAGAAAAGAGTTGTTCGCCAAGAAAGGCGCATTGAGCTTAGGCATGGACAACCCGTTCAGGAGAGCCTTGGAGTTTGAGAACGTGCAGGAAGGCAATAGCAACACGTCTGGTTTGCCGTTCAGCACCAGAACCATTGCCACCCAGTACAACCGCGGTTTCAGGCTGACGTTTGAGTACCGCTTCGGTAAACTGCAGCAGCAAGGCCCACCTAAGCGCAAGAAATCCATCCGCAATGATGACGCAAAACAAGGTGACGGTGGCGGAGTGCAATAAGCCAACCATCATCCTTTCATAAAAAGAACGCCGGCAGATACCTGTCGGCGTTCTTTGTTTTTGGCCTCATTCTGGAAATCAGGCTAAAAATGATAATGCCAACCCAGTGTTTTGGCACTGGGTTGCTTTGGCTAAAAATATAAATATATACTATATACAATATTGATATACAGGCCCCGTTCCTCTTCAAAGCTTCTTTTGAGACGTCTGCGCTAATCTTTTCTTACTAGTCTATCTTTACATGCCCTCTTTCCTTTCGCTCTTATTTATTTGCTTATTCCCTGCGTCCTGGACCACAACGGTCAGCCCACTGTCAGTTTTCACGCAGCAGGCTTCTACCGTCACCCTCTCAGGGACCATCTTAGATGCAGACACCCAGAAACCAATTGCGTACGCCAGCGTGGGCGTCCTGAATGAGGCTATCGGCACCATCTCTAGTGACAAGGGCACTTTTACGCTAACCATTCCCAGTAACCAGAAAGACAAGACGTTGCGCGTTTCGGCCATTGGCTTTGAGGCGCAAGAGTTGAAAATACAAGAATTGCTTTCTGGGGGCACCTCGCTCAAAATCACTCTAAAAGCCCAGCCGGTTGAGCTAGCCGAGGTACAGGTGAAGGCTAAAAACTGGAAGACGAAAGAATTGGGCGGCAATGCGGGTCCTTTTACTTTGTTCCACCACGCGTTTGTGAATTCCACGCTGCCTTTAACCCAGAACCTGGGCAAAGAGGTGGGGCTTTACATTGGTACAGAAAATAAGGCCACCTTCTTGAGCAAACTCAATTTCTGCCTCACCACCAACCAGTTTGACGAGGTAAAGTTTAGGGTAAACCTGTATGCGGTGCAAGCCGGCCAGCCCACGCAATCCCTAACCCCCCAAGACATTATCATCACCGTTAAAAACAAGCAAAGAGGTTGGATCCAGGCAGATTTAGAGCCTTATAACCTATACTTAAACCAAGACTTTGTCATTTCATTGGAATGGATAGACTGCCAGCCTAAACAGCAAACAGGCGGCTTGACCCTGGCGGCCAGCATGCCCGGTTTCCAAACCAGTTTCCATAAGCGCGCCAGCCAAGACAAATGGGCCAGAATAACTAAAGTTGGCATGGGGCTTAATGTAGAAGTTCAGCGCGCCCATTAAACCTAACCCTCTTTTTGTTGTCTATCTGTTTTTAGCCTGATTCCTGAGAAATAGCCCAAAAACGCTTCTGCTCCCTACCCTCATGCTTGCCAATGGGTTTATTCAATCTGCCTATACCTTATTCAATCCCAGTATCACTTTAACCGTTTTTATGCGTCACCTTGTACTGCTTGCCTCTTTGCAATTATTCTTACTTTCTAGTCTCTGGGCGCAAAGCCCAACGGCTATTCCCCTTCCTTCCACCACTTCGGCCACTGGCGGCGGAAGCGTGCAGCGCGCAGGGGGTAAAGTCTCTGGCGCGGTCACGGACTCTACCACCAAAAAAGCCGTAGAGTTTGCCACCATCTCTTTGGTGAGCGCCGCCACCGGCAAACCCGTTGACGGCACCGTGACGGATGACCGGGGCCGCTTTACCTTGAACCGGGTGGCCTTTGGTACTTATACCTTGCAGGTGAGTTTTATTGGCTACAACACGTATACCCGCTCTGCTTTTACGGTGTCTGAGAAAGATGCTGAGGTTGAGTTGGGCAACATTGTGCTTAAGCCAGTGCAGAATAAACTGCGCGAGGTGACCGTGGTAGGCGAAAAGCCGCTGGTAGAAGACAAGGTGGACCGCATGGTCTACAATGCTGAACAGGACATCACCAACATTGGCGGCACGGCTTCAGATGTACTCAAGAAAGTGCCTTCTTTGACGGTAGATTTAGACGGCAACGTGCAATTGCGCGGTTCTTCTAATGTGCGCGTACTCATCAACAACAAACCCTCCAGCATCATGGCCAACAGCGTGGCAGATGCGCTGCGTCAGATTCCCTCAGACATGATCAAGACCGTGGAGGTGATCACCAGCCCCTCGGCCAAGTATGACGCCGAAGGGTCTGCGGGTATCATCAACATCATCACTAAAAAGAATACCATGTATGGCGTGAACGGAAGCGTGAACGCCTCTGCCGGTAACAGAAACGCCAACGGCAATGGCAACTTAAACATCCGTAGGGGTAAATTTGGGTTCAATGCCAACCTGGGCACGCACCAACAATACAACAACAAGAGCGACAATGAGCTGACCAGATATGTAATTGACGCTCCTAAGGCTGAAACTTTCTCCAGTACCTTGTTGCAACAGGGTACCTCTAAGCGCCAGGGCGGTGGCTTGTTTGGCCAGTTTGGCTTTGACGCCGATCTTGACTCCAGCAACTCCATTAATGCGGGCGTGAACTTCTACCGAGGCCGGTTCAACAGCAGCGGTTTCCAGTCCAGTGTTACAGACTTTAGAGACAACACTACCACGCCAGACCGTTACCTGGAGACTACTTCTGAGAACAAAAACCGCCACAACTCCCTGGACTTGAACTTGGGCTACACGCACATCTTCAAGCCTCAGCAAGAACTGGCGGTTTTGGGTCAGTGGACTAATGGCGGCATGAACACCTTCTCTAACCAGGACAACGCCATCAACCAGAATGACTTCTTAGACAACCTGGTGCGCAACACCAATGAGGGTTTCAACCGCGAGATGACCTACCAGGCAGACTATACGCATCCGTTTCAGAACAAGACCTTGCTAGAGGTGGGCACCAAAGCCATCCTTCGTCACGCCGAAAGCGACGCAATTTACCGTGACATTGACGTGGACACGGAACAGACCAAAGAGCGGGAGAACTCCTTTGGCTATGACCAGGATGTATATGCCACCTATGCTTCTTACAGTTTTAAAGCTTTGAAAAACTATAACATCAAATCTGGGGTGCGCTATGAGTACACAGACTTGCAGGCCAACTACATTGCCCCGGCTCAGCCTTCGTTTAAAGACAACTACAGCAACCTGATCCCGAATGTAATGGTGTCGCGCACGTTCAAGTCGCAGACGGTGCGTGTGGGCTACACCCAGCGTATTCAGCGTCCGCAGATTTGGTACCTGAACCCGTACGTAAACACGCAAGATAACATCAACTATTCCTTTGGTAATCCGGAGCTTTCGCCAGAGCTGACGCACTCATATGAGGTGGGCTACAGCAATTACTTCAAGACCAGCTCGGTGAACGTATCTTTATACTGGCGCCAGACCAACAACGCTATTGAAAACGTGCGCAATATTGTAGGCGAAGAGGACGTGAACCCAGATGTAGAATGGCTGCAGAAAGTAGGCAACTCATACACCACCTTTTACAACATTGGCAAGAACGCCACCTACGGACTGAGCTTCTCTGGCAACACCAAGCCCGTGCCGGCATGGAACATTGGCGGAAGCATCAATCTAAACTACATTGACCTGAAGAGCGTCATTCAAAGTAATGCGGCCTGGCAGTACAGCTTCAACGTGAACACGGGCTATGATTTCGGGAAGGGTTTGGCGCTGCAGGCGTTTGGGTCTTACAGCTCGCCTAGACCCAGCATCCAAGGTAAGTTCTCTGGCTTCTACTACTCCAGCGTAAGCGTGAAGAAGGATCTCTGGGACAAGAAAGGAAGCATTAGCGTGGGCGTGGATAATCCATTCTCCAAGTCCATCCAGTTCACCTCAGACCTGTCTAATGATAACTTCATCCAGAACACGGTCAACCAGAACTACAACCGCAACGTGCGCGTGAGCTTCTCCTACCGCTTCGGGAAGATGGACATGAACGCACAGCCGCGCCGCAAGAAATCCATTAAAAACGATGATGCCAAAGGCGGCGGGGAAACCAACTAAGCCTCTGCCAATTAAAAAAACTGAAGCCCGTCCTTGCTGCAAGGACGGGCTTCAGTTTTTAGGCTATTTCTTGGAAAGCAGGCCAAAAACACATTCCTATTCCGTTTGCGGAAACTGGTCTTCGGTTTCTGGCAGGGGCTGCTCTATAGGTTCTGTCACCTTCTTTTTCTTGATGCTGTACAGCGCCTTCTGCACCTCATAACAGGCCAACAGAAATAGTCTGAACGGCTGGGCGTTCTTCAAGACTTCTACCAGCGCCAGAATCTCCGGGATATACACCTTGGCAAAGTTGCGGTCATTCCTAGCGATGTCTCTGGTGTTGTCAATGATGTCGGCTAGTTTGATGGCTTGCGCCGGAAGGGAAATGCTGCTCAAACGCTGCACTTCCATTTCTTTGCGTCGCCGCCGGTTATGACCCGGGTAGGCAGACTTGATGAACTCGTCGGTGAGTTCTTCTACCCATAGTAAAATATTATGGGCGTTCGCCTCGGTGCCCTGGCAGACTTCCTCCAGAAAGGCTTGCAACTCTGGTGGCTTGACGGGCGTGTCTTCCAGCACGTCATGCAGCAACGCGGCCATGACCATACTGGTGGTGCCGTCATATTCTTTGACGGTTTGGGCCACGCGCTCCAGGTGCTTGACGTAAGGCTCATTGGTGAACTTGCGTCGTTGCTCGCCATGTGCTTCTACCGCAAACTCCCAGGCCCTGCGCTCCAACTTGGTCAAGAAAGAAGGACATTCCAACGGCTCCATAATTCCTTATTTAGGTTAAAAGCGAAATCCGTTTTCGGCCTATTTCTGAGAAAAGAAGCCAAAAACGGAAACGCCAACTATTTCAAAATCTTCCTATCGTCTAATCAGCATATTAAACAGTTAGCACCTTACTTCAATTCGCTCAATTCCTCCCTGAAGCCGCCGCTTAAGATAGGGAAGCGTAGCCAGCTGCGTGGATCCACGTTGTAGTCATCCAGGTGGAAGGACGGGGCGTAGCGCTCCCGCTTCCATTGGTTGCGGCTCCAAAGCGAATAGAAGCGCTGCACATATTGCTTAAGCTGGTCATCTGGGTAAGTGCCTTTCAGCTTCTCAAACACCTGCTGCGGCGATAGTCTGTCATAAAAGGCTAGGCGCTCAATTTGGTTCAGCAACGGATATGGCATGAGGTCCTTTTCATCGGTTTGGGCACGTTCTAACGGCCGCAATTCTGCCGTAGGCTGCAGGTTGTTCACGTACTGCAAGCCTTCATAGCCCAGGTTCAACTGTGCCCAGATGAGCCACTGCCGCACAAAGGACTTGTCCACGCCCGCAATTGGGGAGATACTGCCCGCCGTGTCCCCGTCCATGGTCGCGTAGCCCACTGAGGCCTCTGAGCGGTTAGACGTAGCCAGCAACAGCGAATTAGAGAGGTTAGCCAGCATCCAGATGCCGGGCGCGCGCACCCTCGCCTGAATATTCTGCAACGTCAAATCATCCTGCTCCCAGGTCAATGGTCTGCCAATGGCTTTCTCAATCTTACCGCGGTACCCGATTACCTCTTGATCAATGGTCCAGTTGTAGAACACCGCGCCAATGGATTTGGCCAATTCTTCCGCGGAACGGAAAGTATCATCAGAAGAGTTTTCGGTGCCTTGGTAAGCGGTGATAAGCAGTTTGCCCACCAGCGCATTTCTGAGGGCTATGCCAGACAATTGCTTGAACTGCTGTAGCTCTTCTGTGGTCAGGCATTGGGTTTTACGCACGAACTCTTCCAGGCCAATCTCTGCGAGGGCTCTAGTCACCATCTCAGCCACGGCCACGGCGCAGAGCGAGGAGTCTGCCCCGCCGCTTAAGGACAACACAAAGCCTTTGCTTTTGCTCTTGCGCAGGTAATCCAATAAGGCCACCGTAATCGCCGAAATAAATTCTATGTTCTCATCTACCGGCGGCAACGGTGTCACGTCCACCAAGGGCAGCGGATTATCAAACGATACCTCGGCGCATTCAAAGTCCACGTCTTTAAAGGAGAGCAATTGGTTTCTGAGAACCACGTTTCCGTTCTGGGCTATGAGAATCTCACCGTCATAAATCATTTTGCCCGCCTCGTTGCCCAGCAGGTTCACATACAGGTAGGTGCATTCAAACTGCTTGGACGCGTCTACCACCAAGTGGTAGCGTACGTCTGTCTTGCTCATGGCAAAGTGGCTGGCGCTGGGGTTAATGATGAGCTGTACGCCTTTGGGCTTGTGTCTATAGGCGGGTCGGTTCTCATTGCGCCAGGCGTCCTCACAAATCTCAAACGCGAATTTCACGCCTTGGTGCTCATAAATAATGTCGCCTATCTGGTAGGTCTGGCCCAGCATCTCAAAGTCTTGCACCGTATTGGCTGGCCATGAACTAAACCAGCGCGGCTCATAGTGCACGCCGTCATTGGCCAGGAACTGCTTGGCGGTAAAGCCCACAATCTTTCTGTCATTGATGACGCAGGCCGTGTTGTACAAAATCCCGTTCACCCGCACAGGAAGCCCTACGCAGACAATAACGCCTTGGCACCATTCCTTGATTTGGAGAAGGTGTTGAAAGCATTCTTCGGCCACCCACTCACTCAAGAATAAATCCTCGCAGCCATAGCCGGGAATGGTCATCTCGGGCAGGCAGAGGATGTCTACCTGCTGTTCATTGGCCTGTTCAATGGCCTTCTTGATGTTGCTAAGGTTATTCTCCCAGTCAAGGGGCGTTTGGTTGAGGGCGGCGCCGGCAAGTTTCATAGACTCAATTCTTTTGCAGTTTGTAACGCAAGAATGGCCCGCAAGTTAAAAAATACCGGGTACCAGAAGCCTAAAAACAGCTAGAAAGAAGTATGACTATTGCTTATTCAGCACTAAAAAGAAAGAGAGGATATAAGATGGAGATGCCGTTTTCAGTCTGGTTTCTGGAAAACAGGCTAAAAACGAAAGAGCTAACCGATGATGGCGCCGCTGGCTTTGAGGGCTTCCATGCTTTTCTCGGCGGCGGCCTGCTCTGCTTTCTTCTTAGATAATCCGCTGCCAGTGCCAATGGCCTCATCATCCACTACCACAGCGGCGGTGAACTCTGTGTTGCTGCCAGACTGCTTCTGCCCAATGATCTCAAACCGAATGCTCCGGTTCTGACCTTGCGCCCACTCAATGAGTTTGCTCTTAAAGTTGCTAGTGGTGGTGGTGAGTTGGTGCAGGTCAAAGTGTGGCTTCATGAGCCGGTCCAGGATGAACGTCTTAGTCTGCTTGTAGCCTTTGTCCAGGTATACGGCGCCTACCAATGCCTCTAGGGCATTGCCATTGATGAACTTATGCCGCGACACACCCGTGGTGGTATCTACCTTGATGAGCGTAGACAAGCCCACTTTCATGGCTAGACTGTTCAAAGACTCACGGTTCACCATGCGGGACCGGATCTCGGTTAGGAAGCCTTCGTCTTTGTAAGGGTATTTTTTGAACAGGTACTCGGCTACTACCGCGCCTAAAATGGCATCCCCTAAAAACTCAAGGCGCTCATTGGTCTCCTGGTTTCCTTTCAGGTTCAGGCGCACGAAGGACGTGTGCGTAAACGCTAATTGGTACAGGTGCAAGTTGTCTGGCGCCATGCCCGTAATCTGCGTGATGGCGTTGACAAAGGCTTTGTCTTTGTAGAAGAATTTGTGAAAAGCGCGGAGAACCGGTCTAATCGGAGACACTAGTCAACAAATTTGCGGAATATCACAGACGTGTTGTGCCCCCCAAACCCGAACGTGTTGCTCAGTGCAATATTCACCTCGCGCTCCTGTGCCTTGTTAAAGGTAAAGTTAAGCTTGGAGTTAAATTGCTCATCATCCGTTGAGTGGTTGATGGTAGGAGGAACTGCGCCGTTTTGGATAGCCAGAATACATGCGATGGCTTCAATAGCACCGGCCGCACCCAGCAAGTGACCCGTCATGGACTTGGTAGAGCTAATGTTGAGGTTATAAGCATGCTCCCCGAACACGTACTCAATGGCCATGGCCTCACTTACATCTCCCAGCGGAGTAGAAGTGCCGTGCACGTTGATGTAGTCTACTTCCTCTGGCTTGATGCCAGCGTCTTTCAAGGCGTTCTTCATTACGTTGCGCGCGCCCAAACCTTCTGGGTGCGGAGCGGTAATGTGGTACGCATCTGCTGACATGCCTCCGCCAATGATCTCGGCGTAGATTTTAGCACCGCGCGCCTTGGCATGCTCGTACTCTTCCAGGATGATGGCACCCGCGCCTTCGCCCAACACAAAACCGTCACGGTCTTTGTCAAACGGACGAGATGCTGACTCTGGAGAGTCATTGCGCTCTGAAAGGGCTTTCAAAGCATTAAAGCCTCCAACGCCTGCCTCTGTCACCGCTGCCTCAGAACCACCAGTCACCACTACGTCTATCATCCCCAACCTAATGTAGTTGAAAGAGTCAATAATAGCGTTAGACGCAGAGGCACAGGCAGACACCGTCACAAAGTTAGGTCCCCGGAAGCCGTATTTGATAGAAATGGACCCGGCGCTGATGTCAGCAATCATCTTAGGGATGAAGAACGGGTTGAAGCGTGGCGTACCGTCACCATTGGCGAAGTTCACACACTCTTCTTGGAAAGTACGTAGACCACCAATCCCAGAGCCCCAGATAACACCAATGCGGTCTTTGTCCAGTGCTTCAGAATCAATGCCTGAGTCCTTCACGGCCTGATCGGCCACAACCATAGCAAATTGCGTAAAGAGGTCCATTTTGCGGGCCTCTTTACGGTCAAAATATTGCTCAGGATCATATCCCTTAACTTCGCACGCAAACCGAGTCTTAAACTTAGAGGCGTCAAAGCGGGTGATGGGCGCTGCGCCACTTACTCCGTTGATTAGGCCGTCCCAATACTCTGAAACGGAATTCCCCACGGGGGTAAGCGCACCAAGGCCTGTAACTACAACTCTCTTAAGCTCCATAAGCTGCTAATAGAGGATAGAACCTGTATGATTGTAAAAATTGGATCGATGTAATAAAGAATAGGGGAAGATTACTTCGCGTGCTCTTCCAGGTAGCTGATCGCTTGGCCTACCGTTGCAATGTTCTCAGCCTGATCGTCTGGAATAGAAACATTGAATTCTTTCTCGAATTCCATGATCAATTCTACGGTATCAAGAGAGTCGGCACCCAGGTCGTTTGTAAAGCTAGCTTCTGGCGTTACCTCAGATTCTTCAACGCCTAATTTGTCAATGATGATAGCCTTTACTTTTTCTGCGATTTCTGACATTTTTTTAGAAGTTTTTTAAAACACAGTTGCAAAGAAATGGATTTGCAAACACAATGTCAAACAAATTGTGTTCAATAGTTTTATTCCGGTTTTTTATAAAATCTATTCTTGCGTTTCCAGATCGGTTCTTTAAATTGCCCATCCAACAAATCACAAACCCATTTACCTGCAATGAAGTCTTTAAAGTTAGATGTGGACTACGATTACGACTTTGACTTATACGGGGTTGTATCGTCTAGCAAAGAGCACACCCTGGCTTGGGCTTTAAACAAATCTTTTAGATTGCGCCTTATCAAGCAGGCAGACCTTTGCATTGATTTCTTGAACAAGGGCCGGCTGGTCATCTCTAACTACCTGCACAGCGCAGAGCACGGCTCTCTTCGGTTATTCAGGAACCGTTCTGTGGCCATGAGTACCCTTCCCGCTCCTTTTCTGGTGCCAGACATTAAGGAATATGACTACCTAATTCAAGTAACAGGCAGCCTGGATTCATTTCAAGAGCAGTTATTGCACAAATTACACGCAGTACCGTTAGTACAATACGTGCGGTCTTTTGACCCCAATAGTTTACGTCACAGAGAAAACCTTTTATTTTAGCCCATGGCTATCTATTTTAACAAGACCAAGATTATCGCAACGGTTGGCCCTGCCAGCAACACATCTGAACGTTTGAAAGCCCTGGTGGAAGAAGGCGTGGATGTATTTCGCTTAAACTTTTCGCATGGCTCTCATGAGGAGCATGCCAAGGTGATTACGGCAGTTAGAGAACTGAACGTGGAGATGGGCACCAACATCTGCCTGCTGCAAGACTTACAGGGTCCTAAGATCAGGATCAATGACGTAGAGAACGGCGCCGTAGAGATTGCGCCCGGCCAGATCATCAAGATTGTCTGTGACAAATCCATGGGTACCGCCTCTAGGCTTTCTACCAGCTACATGCGCCTGGCGCAAGACGTACGCCCTGGTGACGCCATCTTGATTGATGACGGCAAGCTGGAACTGACGGTGATTAGTACTGACGGCGACAAAGAAGTAGAAGCCGAAGTGGTGTACGGCGGCACCGTGAAGCCAAGAAAAGGCATCAACCTGCCAGACACTTTGGTGACCGCTCCTTCCTTGACGGAGAAAGACATCCAGGACCTGCATTTTGGGTTGGACAACAACGTGGAATGGATTGCGCTTTCTTTTGTGAGAAAGGTAGAAGACATCCATGAGATTAAGCGCATCATAGCCGAGCGCGGCAAAGATGCCCGCGTGATTGCCAAGATTGAGAAGCCAGAAGCCATCCGCAACATTGACTCCATCATAGAGGCCACTGACGCGGTGATGGTGGCACGCGGCGACCTTGGCGTAGAGATTGGCATGGAAGAGGTGCCCATGCTCCAGAAGATGATCGTGGAGAAGTGTACCGCCATTGGTAAGCCTGTGATCATTGCCACCCAGATGATGGAGAGCATGATCACCAGCCCCCGCCCTACCCGCGCCGAGACCAATGACATTGCCAACGCCGTAATGGACGGAGCTGATGCCCTGATGCTGAGCGCTGAGACCGCCGCGGGTATGTACCCGATTGAGACCATCCGGAGCATGAACCGCACCATCCAGTCGGTAGAAAACCAGGCTGAGGTGTTTCACCGCAACTTTGTCTACAACCCTAACTCAGACACGTTCTATAGTGACACCCTGGTAGCTAACGCCGTGGGCCTGGCCCGTGACACCAACGGACGCGCCCTGATTGGGATGACCAAGTCGGGCTACACTGCCTTCCAACTGGCCAAGCACCGCCCTAAAGCCAACATCTTCATTTTCACAGACAACCGCACGCTGTTGAACACCTTGAATCTGGTGTGGGGCATTAGAGGCTTCTACTATGACCGCTTTGTGTCTACTGATGAAACCATTGCTGACGTGAAAGAGATCTTGGTGCGCGAGCAACACTTAGAAACTGGTGACATCTTCATCAACATTGGCTCAATGCCCGTGATGGAGAAGAAACGCGCCAATATGATCAAATTGAGCATTGTCCACTAAAAGACGCTAGAGACTAGAATTTAAGGAGCTAGACTTTTAATACAACAAGAAGGCCCGCTTCCAAATGGAGGCGGGCCTTTTTGTTACAAGCTATTCTGGATTTTCGTTTTTAGCTTGTTTTCTGGAAACCAGGTCAAAAACGAAAGTCTCTACAACACAAAAAGCCTTGCATGGGGCAAGGCTTTTTGTTCAACGTAAGTAAAGGAACGGGTCCTTAAACTTAGGCTGCTAATTTATTTACAAACTTGGCCAACTTAGATTTGTTGTTAGCCGCTTTGTTTTTGTGAATCACGTTCTTCTTGGCCAAACGGTCTAGCATACCAGACACAGTTTTGAAAAGCTCTTGGGCTTCAGCCTGGTCGGTGGTGTTTTTCAAACGCTTTACAAACGTACGAGTAGTTTTTGCTTGATAACGGTTAAGCAAGCGTTTCGCGTTGTTAGATCTGATTCTCTTTATTGCTGACTTGTGGTTAGCCATGGTTTACAGTGAATATAAATAAATGCTTTTGACTTCTGGTTCTAAATGAGTTTGCAAAACTACAAGACTGCCAGATTAATTCCAAGAAGGAAGGGATTAAAATTTAATATTCTTCCTAGCCTTACCGGCCAAATACAGCCTGCATGGCCCTAGCGTCCACCAATCTATCCTTCTTTACAGGTTTAGCTTTCCTGCGGTATACTGGAAACCAAAGGACTAGGTGTGGTGTTCTAGGCTTGATTCTGTAAATTTACAACAAAATAAGAATTCACGCACCTAAATTTTATAAAAGAACCATGGGAATGTATCCTGAATATATGGTGGCCCCAATCCGGGAAGACCTTACCTCTGTTGGCTTTGAGCAATTGATGACCCCAGAAGAAGTAGAATCTGTCTTGAACCAGAAAGAAGGCACCGTGTTGGTAGCCATCAACTCTGTGTGTGGTTGTGCCGCTTCTAAAGCCCGTCCGGCCCTGAAAATGGCCGTAGCCTCCAGTGAAAACAAGCCTAGCAAATTGGTGACTGTATTTGCCGGCATGGAAGGTGACGCCGTGGCTAAAGCCCGCGAGTTCATGCTACCCTATCCTCCCTCCTCTCCTTCCATCGCTTTGTTTAAGGACGGCGAGCTGGTGCACATGATCGAGCGCCATCACATTGAAGGCAACGACCTGACCAGAATCGTGGACAGCCTGCAAGGCGCCTTTGAAGACTACTGCGCTAAGTAATCATCTTATTTGCAACCTCACAGAAAAGCCTGACACTTGATTGCGTCAGGCTTTTCTGTTTTGGCCTATTTTCTGGAAATCAGGCTAAAAACGCATCAGCACAGTCCCTTCTCCCTGAGGGAGAAGGTTAGGATGAGGGGGTTTGTATTGGAAATAAACCATCTGTATGCATAATCATCCCCCTACCCCCTTCAAAGGGGGACTGAATGCGCGGATTCTGTAGAGACTAGGCACTGCGGAGTACCACCGCTCACTTTTGAAAGAATCCGTATTTTCTAGTTCGAATAAACAAATAACCAACAACAACTACCCTACAGCGTCTTAAACCGATCAAAGGCCAGCCGTTCCAGTTCTTCGCGGTGGTTGGGATGGGCAATTTGGATAAGGGCCTTGGCGCGCTGGCGCAGGTTCTTTCCGTATAAATCCGCGATGCCGTATTCTGTCACGATGTAGCGCACATGGGCTCTGGTAGTAGTGACGCTGGCCCCGGGTTTGAGCATGTTCACAATCTTGGACTCGCCTTTGTTGGTAATGGAGGGCAAGGCAATGATGGGCTTTCCGGCATCAGAGAGGGCCGCGCCGCGCATAAAATCCATCTGGCCGCCTACTCCTGAGAACTGATAGGTGCCAATGGTATCAGCGCAGACCTGGCCGGTCAAATCCACCTCAATGGCGCTGTTGATGGCCGTCACCTTGGGGTTCTGCCGAATAATGGAAGTGTCGTTGGTATAGACGGCCTCCTTCAAGACCACGCCCGGGTTGTCATCCAGAAAATCGAAGACCTTCTGAGAACCGTTCACAAAACAGGAGACGATCTTGTGGGGAAGAATGCGTTTTTTGGACCCGGTGATGATGCCTTTCTCCACCAAGGGAATGATGCCGTCAGAGAACATCTCCGTGTGGATGCCCAAGTTCTTGTGGTTCATCAGCTGCGCAAGCACTGCGTCCGGAATGCCGCCTATGCCCATTTGCAACGTGGCACCGTCTTCTACCAGCTCGGCTACCATTCTACCTATCTGCAGCTCTACACTGCCCGTGTGCTTGCCCAAATGCTCAGGCAAGGGCTCGTCTACCCACACCTTGGCATGGAACTGCTTCATGTGTACCACGCCATCGCCGTGGGACCTAGGCACCCGTGGATTCACCTCAGCAATGATGATCTTGGCCGTCTCTACCGCTGACAAGGCTATGTCTACAGACGCTCCCAAACTGCAATAGCCGTGCGCATCTGGCGGCGACACCTGCACCAAGGCCACATCCAAAGGCAGAATCTTTCTCCTAAATAAAAAGGAAATCTCACTCAGGAAGATGGGAATGTAATCTGCGTGGCCTTCATTGATGGCCTGCCGAATATTACCGCCCACAAAGCACGCGTTGGTCTTGAAACTGCCGGCGTTTTCTGGATTTGTATAGGGCGCTGGGCCTTCGGTATGAATGTGGATGAACTCTACCTCCCGCAGCTCTGAAGAACGGGCAGACACTGCGTTCACCAGCCTAAGCGGCGTCATGGCGGCCCCATGCACAAACACGCGGTCCCCAGATTTTATGAGTTTGACGGCTTCTTCAGCGGAGGTATATTCTGTGGAAATGATCATGGCAGGTGCGGTATTGACGGTAAAAGAACTCTCTTACCCAACGACAAAATTACCGCCACGTTGCCCCTTGTATAAATGACGAGGGCCAACCGTTTGGCTGACCCTCGTCATTTTGCTTCAATTCCCAGAAAACAGGCTATAATCGCTCGGCTACATATTTGCGCAGGTCAAAACCTATGTCTTGCCTGAAATAGCGGCCCGGCCATTTGATGTGCGTGGCTGTCAGGTTGGCTTTTTTGAGCGCTTCTTCCATGTTGTTGCCCAAGGCGGTGATGGCCATGACGCGTCCGCCGTCCGTCACTACCTGACCTTGTCCGTTCTTCTTGGTGCCGCCATGAAAGCAATACACGTCCTGTGGCACCTCTTTCTCCAGACCATGGATTTCTTTACCCTTCTCGTAGTCCTCAGGATAACCGCCTGAAACCAGGAAGATGGTAGTGGCCGACCGCGGGTCTATCTGCAGGTTGAACTGTCCCAACTCATGGTCATGCAGGGCTTTGAACAGCTCAAACAAATCTGACTGGATGCGGGGCAAAATGGCTTCGGTCTCGGGGTCCCCCAGACGCACATTGTATTCAATCACGTAAGGCTCTCCATTCACGCTCATCAACCCAATGAACAAGAACCCTGAGTATGGGATGTTCTCTTCTTGTAAGCCCCTTAACGTAGGCTCAATGACGCGTTCGCGCACCTTGGCCATAAAGGCCTCGTTGGCAAACGGTACCGGGGAGACAGCGCCCATGCCGCCGGTGTTCAGGCCAGTGTCTTCCTCGCCAATGCGTTTGTAATCCTTGGCCTCTGGCAGCATGACATATTCTTTGCCATCCGTTAGTATGAACGCCGACATTTCAATGCCCTGCAGGAACTCCTCAATCACCACCTTGTTGCCCGCGCTGCCAAATTTGCTGTGCAAAAGCATGCCTTTGAGCGTGAAACTGGCTTCCTCAAAATCCTTGGCAATGACCACTCCTTTTCCGGCAGCCAATCCATCTGCTTTTAAGACAATAGGAAATGACTGCTGTTGCAGGTACATTAAGCCTTGGTCAAGAGTGTCAGCCGTGAAGGTCTGGTATTGCGCTGTGGGGATATTGTATTTGAGAAGGAACTGCTTGGAGAAGTCCTTGCTGCCCTCTAGCTGCGCACCCGCCTTGCAAGGGCCTACTACCAGAATGTTCTGGAGGTATTCCCGCTCCGCGAAATAGTCAGAGATGCCCGCCACTAAAGGATCCTCGGGGCCCACTACTACCATCATGATGTTAAAGTCCGTAGCGAATTTGGCCAGTTCCTCAAAATCCATGGTGGAGATGTCTACGTTGGTGGCAATCTGAGCCGTGCCGGCGTTCCCGGGCGCTACGTAGATTTTGTCACAGTAAGGGCTTTGCTGCAATTTCCAGGCGAGGGCGTGCTCGCGGCCGCCAGAGCCGATGATGAGGACATTCATATTCTTTTGGTTTGCACCCGGGCGTGGCCGCGCAGGTATGATTCAAAATGAAGCCTTGTCCGTTTTTGGCCTACTTCTTGGAAAACAGCCCAAAAACGAAGTGCTCTACAAAGGAAACAAAAAAAGCAGGTGTTGCCACCTGCTTTTTCTTTTTTCTAACGCTCTGCCAATTTTAGTTGGCGTATTTAGACAAGAACTTGATGCGCATCAAACGCAAGTCATCCTCGGTGTAATCATCAGTGCCTAGTTCTTTCATCGCCTCGGCCATGTTGTCAGTGGTGGCGTTCATAAAGTAATCCATCACTTCCTGCTGGCGCTCATGGTCCAATACCCCATTGATGTAGTAATCCAGGTTGAGTTTGGTGCCCGAGTAGCAGATATGCTCAATCTCTTCAATCAACTCAGCCATGGTAATGGACTTAGAAGAGGCAATCTCCTCCAGGTCCATTTTTTTGTCTATCTGCTGAATCACGTAGATTTTGAGCTTAGACTTGTTTACCGTGGTTTTCACCACCACATCGGCGGCGGTTTCAATCTCGTTCTCCTCTACGTATTTGGTGATGAGCTCCAGGAACGGCTTCCCGAACTTCTGGGCCTTGCCCATCCCCACGCCTGCAATATGTGACAGGTCCTCTTTGTTGGTAGGGTACGTGGTAGCCATCTCCTTGATGGACGGGTCCTGGAAGAGCACGTATGGTGGCAAGTTCATCTCCTTGGCCAGCTTCTTCCGCAAAGACTTCAGCATGTCAAACAGAACGGTGTCATGCCCGGCCGCGGCCTGCGTCTCTACCTTCTCTTCTTCCTGCTGTACCTCTTCTTCAAAGTTATGGTCCTTAGCAAACTTGATAGGGTGTGGCTTCTGCAGGTACTCTCTTCCCTTGTCAGAAATCTTCACCGTCCCGAAGTTCTCAATGTCCTTCTCCAGGTAGTCAAACAGCAAAGCCTGGCGCAACACCGAGCTCCAGTAAGCGGCGTCGTGCTCCTTGCCAGCGCCATAGACTTCTAGCTGGTCATGGCTGTAGCTTTCCACGTACTGGTCTTTCATGCCCGTGAGCACGTTCACCAGGTGATCCATCGGGAAGCGCTCATTGGTCTGCTGCACCGTTTTAATGGCCAGAATCAATTCCTTCTCAGCCTCAAACTTCTCTTTGGGGTGCACGCAGTTGTCGCAGAAGCCACAGTCCTTGTTGTACATCTCCCCAAAGTAATGCAATAGCTGTCTTCTTCTACACACCGCTGAGTCTGCGTAAGAGGCCATCTCCTGCAACAGTAGTTTGGAGTTGTCGCGCTCGGTGACCGGTTTGTCCTTGCTGAACTTCTCCAACTTGACAATGTCATCGTAGCTGTAGAACATGAGGCAGTTGCCCTCCAGTCCGTCCCGTCCTGCACGGCCTGTCTCCTGGTAATAGCCCTCAATGGACTTAGGCGTATCATAATGAATCACAAAGCGCACGTCTGGCTTGTCAATGCCCATGCCGAAGGCAATGGTGGCCACAATCACGTCGGCGTCTTCATTCAAGAAAGCATCTTGATTGGCCATCCTGATGGGTGCGTCCAAACCGGCGTGGTACGGCAAGGCTTTCACATCGTTCACGCGCAAGAGCTCGGCTATCTCTTCTACCTTCTTGCGGCTCAAGCAGTAAATGATGCCGCTTTTGCCTTTGTTCTTCTTGATGTATTTGATGACCTGTTTTTTGGTTTGGTGCTTAGGGCGCACCTCATAATACAGGTTGGTTCTATTGAAAGAGGATTTGAACACAGATGCGTCGTCCATCTGCAGGTTGCGCTGTATGTCCAGTTGCACCTTTGGTGTGGCCGTGGCGGTAAGGGCAATAATAGGCAGGTTGCCTATGCTGTCAATAATGCCTCTGATTTTGCGATACTCTGGCCTGAAGTCATGACCCCACTCAGAAATACAGTGCGCCTCGTCAATGGCTACAAACGTAATCTTGGCTTGCTTTAAGAAATCCAGGGTGTCTTCTTTGGTCAAAGACTCTGGGGCCACGTACAGCAATTTAACTTCGCCGCTAATGGTCTCCCGTTTTACGCGGTTTATTTCTGCTTTGGAAAGCGTGGAGTTCAGGAACTGCGCGTTCACGCCAAAGGCGTTCAGCTGGTCCACCTGATTCTTCATCAGGGCAATTAAAGGGGAAATGACAATGGCCGTTCCCTCCATGGCCAGCGCTGGCAACTGGTAGCAAAGCGACTTGCCCGCGCCGGTAGGCATGATCACAAACGTGTTCTTGCCTTCCATGATGTTTTGGATAATCGCTTCTTGGTTGCCCCTAAATTGACTATAGCCGAAAACTTCCTTTAATTTGTTTTTTAAAAAATTGTCTTGTTTCACTAACATGTGAGATTCCTGTGTTATAAACAAGGTTCTGGTAAACTGTCTTTTGTTGTCTTGTCTAATACAAATTTAACTTGAATATCACGAAAAATATCAAAAACATCGCAAAAAATGTCCTGCAGGAAGAAGCGGCGGCGGTGTTGAAATTGGCAGACTACATTAATGATGAGTTTGAAGCCTGTGTGCAGGCTATTTTGGCCATTAAAGGCCGAGTAGTGGTGACTGGAATAGGGAAAAGCGCCAACATTGCCACCAAAATTGTGGCCACCTTCAACTCTACCGGCACGCCCGCCTTGTTCATGCACGCGGCAGACGCCATTCACGGCGACCTTGGTATGATACAATCTGAGGACTTTGTCATCTGCCTCTCCAAAAGCGGCAACACGCCCGAGATAAAGGTGCTGGTTCCCCTGCTTAAGCGCAAAGGAGCGCAATTGGCGGCCCTGGTGTCCAACACAGATTCTTACCTGGCGCAACAGGCAGATTTTGTCCTCAATGCCACCATTGAGAAAGAAGCCTGTCCTAATAACCTGGCGCCCACCACTAGCACCACCGCGCATTTGGCGTTGGCAGATGCTTTGGCGGTTTGTTTGTTAGAGGCTAGAAACTTTACCAGCGAGGACTTCGGGGCTTTGCATCCGGGCGGCTCTTTGGGCAAACGTTTATACTTGAAAGTTGAAGATTTGTATTTGCTGAACGCGGCTCCTAAAGTTTCAGCAGACGCGGCGCTCAAGGAAATCATCATTGAGATTTCTTCCAAACGTTTGGGCGCCACCGCGGTGGTTGACAGCCAAGAAGCTTTGGTGGGCATTATTACGGATGGTGATTTACGCCGCATGCTTTCCAACCATGACGACTTAAAAGGCATTCATGCCACGGACATCATGACGCCTTCCCCGCTCACCATTGACGTAGACGCCTACGCCGCCGAAGCGCTGGTCATTATGCAACAAAAAAACATTACGCAGCTCATTGTCACTAAATCTGGTACCTTTGTGGGGTTTGTGCATCTGCACGATTTGCTGAAAGAAGGATTAATTTAGACATGAACGCGAATACCTACGTGGTGATCATGGCCGGCGGCATTGGCAGCCGGTTTTGGCCGTTTAGCCGCATCAACCACCCTAAGCAGTTCCATGATGTACTGGGCATTGGGGAAAGCCTGTTGCAGTCAACCGTGAAGCGGTTTGAAGGCATATGCCCCCCTGAGCATATTTATGTGGTCACCAACAGAGAGTATGAAGCCTTGGTAAAAGAGCATCTACCCAATTTAGGCGAAGACCAGCTACTACTGGAGCCCATTGGCCGTAATACCGCTCCCTGCATTGCCTTTGCCTCTTATAAAATACTAGCCAAAAACCCGAACGCCAATATTGTGGTAAGTCCGGCAGACCACGTCATTCTGCGGGAGGAGCCATTCAAGAAATGCATAAACCAAGCCTTAGAGGCCACTGCTAGCCAAGAAATTTTGGTCACTCTAGGCATAAAGCCTACCCGCCCTGACACCGGCTATGGCTATATTCAGTTCCTAGGTAGCCAGAAAGACGACCTGAAGAAGGTGAAGACCTTCACAGAAAAACCGTCCTTGGAGATTGCCCAAATGTTTCTTGACAGCGGTGAGTTTGTTTGGAACTCGGGTATTTTTATATGGAGTGTAAAAGCCATTGTGCATGCTTTTGAACTACATCTAAGTGAATTAGCAGACACGTTTGAAGAAGGCAAAGCAGTGTTGAACACAGACAGGGAAGAAGCTTTTATTGAAAGAGCCTACTCCCATTCCCGCAACATTTCTATTGACTATGGCATCATGGAGAAGGCGGACAACGTCTTTGTAATTGAGGGCGATTTTGGCTGGTCGGATCTGGGTACATGGAACTCATTGTACAGCGTCACAGAAAAAACTTCTGAGGGCAACGTTGTGGATGGCAACATTCTGCTTTATGACGTGAACAACTGTATCATCAAAACGCCTAAAGACCAATTGGTGGTAGTGCAGGGTTTGACGGACTACATCATTGCAGAGCATGACAACGTGCTCATGATTTGCCGCCGCGAAGATGAGCAGAAAGTGAAGGATTTTGTCTCTGACGCTAAGTCTCAGAAAGGCAACCAATACATCTAAGCCATTTTTAGGCCATATCCTGGAAAACAGGTCAAAAACGGCACGGCCCGACATTTCAACAATGTCGGGCCGTGCCGTTTTTATAATTCTTACAAGCTTATGCTTTGCTGCGTTGTCTAAGGGTTTCATACAAGACAATACCGCTGGCCACGGACACGTTCAAGGATTGAATCTGTCCGGTCATCGGAATTTTCACGCGTACATCGGCGCGCTTCAAATACTCTGGAGAGATACCATCCTCTTCGCTTCCCATCATAATGGCAAGAGGCCCTGTCAAGTCTACAGAGGCATCGGTTAATTCTTCTTCGGCTTTCTCAGTACAGGCCACTACGCGTATGCCAGACTCCTTCAAGAAATGAAGCGTGTCTTTTAGGTTATTCTCTCTACAAACGGCAATCAGGTTCAAGGCGCCGGCAGAGGTCTTCAAAGCGTCTGCGTTAATCTGAGCAGCGCCGCGGCTTGGGATCACAATCGCGTCCACGCCCATACACTCGGCGTTACGGGCAATGGCGCCAAAGTTGCGCACATCCGTGATTCTGTCCAGCACTAACAGCAAAGGGTCTTTGCCTTTTTCAAAGATAGAGGCCACAATCTCGTCTAGTGGCAAGTACGTCACTGATGACAGGAACGCCACGGCTCCTTGGTGATTCTTGCGCGTCAGCTGGTCCAGTTTCTCAATAGGAACAATAGAAATAGGAACACCCGCAGCTCTGGCCAGCTCACTAATCTCTTGGCTAATGCTATGATTGACGCCTTTCTGCAGGTAGATCTTCTCTAAAGTTTTGCCGGCGTTGAGCGCTTCTAAAATGGGACGAAGGCCAAACACCATCTCCATCTTGTCTACCTTGGGTTGTCTATGGTAATTTGGGCGTCCGCCGCCGTCTTTATCTCTGTAATTTCTGTTCTCCATGCATCTATTTTCTTACGGCAGGCCTAAATAAGGGCGCGCCAACTTAAGGCAAAGGTAGAGGGATTTCTTCAAACTTCGGCAAAGACGCTTGTATGGGCATTGTAAAACGAAGTGCCTGTTCCTGTTTCCATGGACAAAAGGACGATTTTAACTGGTCATTTTTGGCCTCATTTCCAGAAAACATGGCAAAAACGCCACTCCAAAAACAAAGAGGCCAACCGTTTCCGGCTAGCCTCTTTTAATTACTATAAAGTTTAATTTAGTTACCCATTTGGCTGTAGTAGCGCATAAAGGTTTGCTCAACCTGGGCAGCTTTTTCATTCATACCAATCTGCTTGCATACCTGCATCAATTGCTGCAAGATGAACAAGTTGATTCTAATCTCAGAGTCAAAGAGCGCCTCTTGGTTAAAGTAATAGGCCAAGGCTTGGTCAGCCCGTTTGTACATTACGTCCACAATCTCCTGCGCCTTCTTCTGTTCGCCTAGTTGGTACAATGGAACCACGTATGGTGGCATGTAGTAGTCATACGGGATGGACTTGTCTGGCAATTGGGCAAGGGAGTGCATCAAGACTTTTTTGGCCGTGGCCATGTCATCATCTTTCATGTACTCTACTGCCAACTGGTAGTATTTGTCACGGGCGTTGGCCGGGAAACGCAGGTAATTCTCATCGTAGAAAATATCCTCGCGGTCCATGTTGCGCCAAGAGAACTTGTTCATCATGTTATCATACATGATGTCCTTGGCAATGTAGCCCATGTTCTCTTTGTTTGGACTCTTAACCGGCACTACGCGGTAAGCCAAGCCTTCTAGCTGCAGGTAGTTGTCCAAGCCAACAAAGTCTGAGTTGTCTGCCGTGGTAGAGAAGTAGACAGGGCGCTTCCAGTTGTTGTTGGCAATCAAGTCTAGAATGGCCAGGTGTTTTTTCTCCAGCCCGCCTTGGTTGATGGTCCAAGCCATGCGGCTCACAATAGAATCCTGATGCTCTTTGTCAACGGCGTTGTTGGCAATCACGGCTTGCTTGTCCACGTTCAAGAAGAAGTTCTTGGTTGGGAAAGACAAATACGTCTTGCCCGAGCGATCACCAATCTGCAGGGCCTCATGGTTGGCTTTCACCAGTTCAATGTACTGCTTCAGGTCAATACCAGCGGCTACTTCTGGACGCTCCATGTACGGCAGGTAGTCATTGATGCCTTGACGGTAGTTAGCATTTTCTAAGCTCATCGGGAAGGGCTCAGACTGGTAGGCCTGACGTTTCATTTGATCCAGGTACCAGTCAGTGTTCATGTAGCTCAATACAGCCACACGCACATCGGTCCTGAAGCCTTCCACTTCTTGGGCGTACCACAGCGGGAACGTGTCATTGTCACCATTGGTGAACAGGATGGCGTTAGGCGCTACGGAGCTCAACAGGTTTTTAGCCGAGTCCAGGGAATGGTATCTGTCTGAACGGTCATGGTCGTCCCAACCTTGGGCGGCCATCACGCCTGGTATGGCTAAGCCAATAAGAGAAGCCACAGCACCGGCAGCCACATCGGCTTTCATTAGTTTTCTCAGGAAGTCAGCAATGGCCAACACGCCCAATCCAATCCAGATGCTAAAGGCATAAAATGCCCCCGAGAAAGTATAGTCACGCTCACGTGGTTCAATTGGCGGCTGGTTGAGGTACACCACAATGGCAATACCGGTAAAGATGAAGAGCAAGCCAATGATGAAGGCATCGCGCTCTTTGCGTCTAATCTGGAAGATGAGGCCAAGAATACCCAAAGCCAATGGCAACATTAAGAAGTTATTACGGGCCTTGCTCTCAGAAATACGCTCTGGCAGGCCGTTGTCACTCTCCCATGGCCACAAGACCCCAGAGTTTTGAATGTCACCTTCGCGGCCCACAAAATTCCACCCGAAGTACCGCCAGAACATATGCCCCATCTGGTACTTGAACAAGAACTCCATGTTGGCGCCAAAGCTAGGCTTCTGGCCCTGCTGCACATCGGTCCATTTCTGGTATTGCTGCAAGTGACCTGGTGCGTTGCTGTATAGACGTGGCAAGAGCACCTTGTCTGCGCTGTTGTACACCGGCTCTACTTTAGGGTCTACCTTAATGTAGTTCTCTGGTCCTTTGATGTACTGGTCAGCGCCAATTTCCTGGTCTACCGGCTCTGCGTTGAACTGCGGTCCAATTAACAAAGGACGGTCGCCGTATTGCTCACGCTTCAGATAAGAAACAAAGCTGACAATGTTCTCAGGGTCATTCTCATCAATCGTCGGGTCATAACCTGACCGGATAGGAATGATTAAATAAGAGGAATAACCGATCAGGATGTAAACAAAGCAAACAAGTGCCGTGTGCAGAAGGCGATTGCCTTTCTTAGTGGAGTATTTAATAGCCCAAACCAGCAAGGCAATGAACAAGGCTACAAAGAAGATCACGCCACTGCCAAACGGCAACCCGAGGCTGTTCACAAATATCACCTCAAACTTACCAGCAATAGACGGCAAGCCCGGGATAACGCCTACCAGGATAATCCCTAATACCACCGCGCTTACCACCAGGGTAAGAATGGCGCCTTTGGTAGAATATTTCTTTAATCTAAAGAAGAAGATGAACGCCAAGGCTGGCAAGGCCACCAAGTTCAACAAATGGACGCCAATGGAAAGACCCACCATGTAGGCAATCAAGATCAACCATTTGTCGGCGGTTGGTTTGTCGGCGCTGATCTCCCAGCGGAGCATGGCCCACACCACAAACGCGGTAAAGAACGCGGATAAGGCATATACTTCGGCCTCTACGGCAGAAAACCAGAAAGAATCTGAGAACGTGAACGCCAAAGCGCCAACGGCCGCGCTGCCCATGATGGCAATGGTTTGGCCCATAGTCGGTTCAACTGTACGGTCCTGCACCAATAATTTGCGCGCCAGAATGGTAATAGTCCAGAACAGGAACAGCACCGTAAACGAGCTAGACAGCGCCGACAGCATGTTCACCCACCAGGCCACCTGCGTGACGTCACCAAAGGCAAACAAGGAGAAGATGCGTCCCAGTAATAGATAGAAGGGCGCTCCCGGCGGATGGGGAACCAATAACTTGTAAGAGCAGGCAATGAATTCGCCGGCATCCCAGAAACTGGCTGTGGGCTCCAGCGTGAGTATGTACGTAATGGTTGCCACCGCGAAAACGAGCCACCCCACCAGATTGTTAATCCGTTTGTATTGAAGCATGATGTGTTATTGATTGAACCCTCGAAATTAGCAATTTTCTGAAAGCCTAGCGCGCGGCCAGGCCATTTATTAAAAAAAAGAGCCAGCAATTGCTGGCTCTTCTCATATAGGTGCTTTTGGAAAGGACTATTGTAAGATCAGGCGCTTGGTCTCCACCATCTTGTCATTCACCAACAGGCTGTAGAAATAAATACCAGCAGGCAACTCAGACAAATCTACCGGCGGCAAGGCAGACTGCCCTACCTCATAGGTTCTGATCACTTTGCCAATGGTGTTAGAGATGCGCACTTTGTAGTTGTCATCGCCTACTGGGTTTAAAGAGAAGTTGATGACCCCGGTAGACGGGTTAGGATATGCGCTTAAAGAAGGAATCACCTTGTGCTCTTTCAAGGCGGCGCTCACCGTGCGGGCTACGCCAGACTTATATGCAGAAGCGTTGCGTATGCTAGGCTTTACCGCAAAAGACTTGTTTTTCTTGTTAGTGGTTACGTGCAAGAAGGGAGAATATTTCTTCGCGTTCGGGTTATAAGATGGCAAGTTGAGAGCCGTAGAAATACCAAAATCCATCACGGTCAAGCTGGTGCCACTGCGCCATACCATCTGCACTGAATCTGACTTTGAGGCCTCTGTGGATCTGGTACCCACCGGCACCACGCCAATAGCCGCGGCCTGGCTTCCAAAAACCAGACAGAAAGCTAAAAACCCTAAAAGAACGCGCGTAAAAATCTTCATACCATATATGCTTCCTATTCTTTGGATACCTTCCTGAACAGGTCAAATATACCGCCTATATTGTTAAAAGCAAATGAAAGACGGCAAAAAACACATATTTAACACCTCCTTAACTTGAACCTAACCCCTTGCCGCTCAAGTGGTTGTTTTTGGCCTGTTTTCCAGAAATCAGGCCAAAAACGGGGCTCAGAAAACGTACTTGATCTCTTGGAACTGGAAGAACTGCAATTTCTGTTCTACAATGACGGCCAGCCTTCCTACCGCGTCTACCCCGGCTATCTGACCCATCACCCGCTGGCCCTCAATTTCAAAAGGATGCCATTCCTGGTAACGGTACAGCTGTTGTAGGTACTCCTGTTTTTGTTGGTCATGGGCACCGGCGCGCAAAGCCAGGTACCGTCGTTCCAGGTTCTCTAATAGTTTGGTGACCATGCCGGACAGTGAGAATTCCTTGCCGGCCAGCAGAGCAAACGAAGCGGCGCGCTCATGTTGAAAGGTGACTTGGTTGATGTTTATGCCAATGCCAATGACGGTGTGTTGCAAGAATCTGCCACTTATGGCGTTTTCTATCAAGATACCCCCTACCTTTAAGTCTTGGTAGTAAAGATCATTGGGCCACTTGATCCTGGCGCCTTCGGGCAGATGGGATTTAAGCAGGTCCAAAGCCGCCAAAGAAACGGCAATATTGAGACTGAATTGTTGGTTTGCCTCCAGGAAGGTGGGCTTGAGCACCAAGGACAAGGTGATGTTTTTGTCAGGTTCCACGTCCCAGGTATTGCCACGTTGGCCGCGCCCGCCGGTTTGGGCGCCCGCAATGATGACACAACCGTCTGTGGCGCCATTTTTGTTAATTAGCTCCTGTGCCACGGTATTGGTAGAGGCGCATTCAGGCAAAAACAGCAGTAGTTGCCCTACAAACAGGGTATTCAGCGAAAGATTTTGCAAAGACATTCGTATTATTGAAGATCAAATTTATATTTCCCAGATGAAACAAAACACGATTAAGGATAAATCCGACATATTGGCAGAGCTGGTAGTAAAAGGAATGCAAGAAAGAAAGGCAGCCGATATAGTGGTTTTAAACCTGAAATCCCTTAAGAATGCCGTGGCAGACTACTTCATTATTGCTTCTGCCAGTTCAGATACGCAATTGGACGCCATTGCCACCTCTATTGAAGACGAAGTATTTAAACTTACCAAAGAGTATCCTTGGCAGAGCGAAGGCCGTACCAACCGTGAGTGGGTGGTACTGGACTACGTAGATGTTGTGGCGCACGTATTCCTGAAAGAAAAACGTGATTTCTACGCCCTTGAAGAACTCTGGGGTGATGCTGAAATCACGCACGTAGCCTCTGAAGAAGGCACCAGTAAGGCGGTGGTCTAAACATATCCCCTCTGCCTGAAGTTTACTTGTTTATTGACGAAAACAATCCATGACTGAAAAACCAGAGAATAAGAATAAAAGGCGCAAGATAATCCCCAACACTCCTCCCAAGCCTACCATGCAAATGTGGGTGCTAGCGGCGTTGGTGTTGTTTATCTTTGGTCTTACCTATTACAACAACCAAAACTCTACCGTTGAGATCAAGCAGTATGCCTTTGAGGACATGCTCATGGCCCAAGACGTAAAGCGGGTGGCGGTAGTGAACAACAACAGTGTTGAGGTAACGCTCAAGGAAGAGGCGCTCAACAATGACAAATACAAAGGCCAACTAGAGAACCGCGGCACCTTTGCTACCAAAACCGGTCCTCACTACCATTTTGACATCATCTCCGCTGAAAGTT
The DNA here is from genome assembly GCF_001577755.1 of Rufibacter sp. DG15C. Taxonomy (NCBI): domain Bacteria; kingdom Pseudomonadati; phylum Bacteroidota; class Cytophagia; order Cytophagales; family Hymenobacteraceae; genus Rufibacter; species Rufibacter sp. DG15C. The sequence continues at coordinate 2,614,250 of NZ_CP010776.1, read as the reverse complement.
TCAAAGAGGATTTTGACAAAATGCAGGCGGCCACGCCAAGAGAGCAGCGCATTCCGTTGGAGACGGAGAAGCGCGCAGGCCTGATGGAAATACTGATGGGCTGGCCGTTCTTTATCCTGTTAATGGTAGGCTTCTGGTTCTTGATGCGCCGCATGGCGGGTGGCGGAGCCGGTGGCCAAATCTTTAACATTGGTAAATCACGCGCCGCGCTGTTTGACGCCGAGAACAAGGTAAAAATCACGTTCAAGGACGTGGCCGGTCTAGAGGAAGCCAAAGAAGAGATTGAAGAGATTGTAGAGTTCTTGAAGAACCCTACCAAGTTCACCATTCTAGGCGGTAAAATCCCGAAAGGCGCTTTGCTGGTAGGCCCTCCGGGCACTGGTAAAACCTTATTAGCCAAAGCCGTAGCCGGTGAGGCAGACGTTCCTTTCTTCTCTTTGTCTGGTTCAGACTTCGTGGAGATGTTTGTGGGCGTGGGCGCGGCCCGTGTGCGTGACTTGTTTAAGCAGGCCAAAGCCAAAGCCCCGTGTATCATCTTTATTGATGAGATTGACGCCATTGGCCGTAGCCGTAGCCGCGGTCAAATGCCCGGCGGCAATGACGAGCGTGAGAACACTTTGAACTCCCTGCTAGTGGAGATGGATGGTTTTGCCACCGATTCTGGGGTAATCATCCTGGCGGCTACCAACCGTCCTGACATTCTGGATTCTGCCTTGTTGCGTCCAGGTCGTTTTGACCGCCAGATAAGCATTGACAAGCCAGACGTGAACGGTCGTACGCAGATTTTCAACGTGCATTTAGGCCCGTTGACTTTAGCCGAAGATGTGGATGCCAAGAAATTGGCCGCCCAGACGCCAGGTTTTGCCGGTGCTGAGATTGCCAACGTTTGTAATGAGGCCGCTCTGATCGCTGCCAGACGCAACAAGAAAGCCATTGAGATGCAAGATTTCAATGATGCTATTGACCGCGTAATTGGTGGTTTAGAGAAGAAAAACAAAATCATCTCTCCAGAAGAGAAGAAAATTGTAGCCTACCATGAAGCGGGTCATGCCATTGCAGGCTGGTTCCTGGAGCACTGCGATCCTTTGGTGAAAGTGAGCATTGTACCACGCGGTGTTGCCGCTTTGGGTTATGCGCAGTACCTGCCAAAAGAACAGTTCCTCTATAACACTGAGCAGTTAATAGACGAGATGTGCATGGCCTTAGGTGGTCGTGCCGCTGAGCAGATTGTCTTCGGGAAAATCTCTACGGGTGCGCTGAGCGACTTAGAGCGCATCACCAAGATGGCGTACAGCATTGTGACCATGTACGGCATGAATGACCGCATTGGCAACCTGTCTTTCTATGACTCTAAGCAGCCAGACAACGCGTTCACTAAGCCTTACTCAGAAGCCACTGCAGAGACCATTGACTCTGAAGTACGTCTGTTGGTGAGTGATGCCTACAACCGTACCATTCAGTTATTGACCGAGAAACGTCCAGAATTAGAATTGGTAGCCCAAGAACTGTTGGAGAAGGAAATCATCTTCCAGAATGACTTGGAGCGTTTGGTAGGAAAGCGTCCGTTTGAAGGCTTGACTACGTACCAAGCCCACACGGCGGGTACAGACCGTAGCAAAACCCAAAGTGAGGTGGAGGCAGATACGCATGTGATTATTCCTTCAGATGCGCAAAACGGTCAGGAAGAGACGCCAACCACCGTGGAGCCTGAGGATAGACCAAGCGCTGGAATGGGCACAGGACCTACGTTAAATTCTTAGTATTACTCTGGCCCAAACGGCTACATTTTAGAATTTTCTCATGTACGAAGCGAAATCCAAAGAGATTGTGCTCCGCAAGGTAAGAGAGGCGCTGGCTATGTCAGCGCCTTTTCTGCCTCCTACGCCAGACTTCACCACGTCTGTACACGGCCCCTTACTGGAAGAACTTTCTGTGCAATTTGCAGAGACCTTCATCCGGAACGCGGGCACCTTTGTGTACTGCGAAAGCGAGGAAGACTTCTTTGACCAACTCTTCACGTTTAAGCAGGAACGCGGCCTGGACAACCTCTATGTCTGGGAATCTGGGCTCAAGAAAATCTTGCACGCTGGCGGGATCAATTTCAATGGCACCGAGGATGACTTCATTGGCAAAGCCCAAGCGGCCTTAACCACCTGCGAGGCGTTGATCACTAGAACAGGAAGCATTTTGGTATCTTCAGCTACAGGCAGCGGGCGCAGACTGTCTGTCTACCCCGAGATGCATTTAGTGGTAGCCAAGCTCTCGCAACTGGTACCCGAAATCAAAGACGCGTTGTTGCTGATGGAAGAGAAATATGGCAAGCGCATTCCTTCCATGATCTCCCTGGTGAGTGGTCCCAGCCGCACCGCCGACATTGAAAAAACCCTAGTAATGGGCGCCCACGGCCCCAAAGAATTAATCCTTTTCCTGATTGATGATTACACCGATTGAGCACCTCCCGCCCGGCAAGAAGATCTACTTCGCGTCTGACTTTCACTTGGGAGTGCCCACCCCGGAGAAAAGCTTGGCTCGGGAGAAGAAGATTGTGCGCTGGCTGGATCAGGTCAAAGAAGATGCCCATGCTATTTACTTACTAGGCGACATCTTTGATTTTTGGTTTGAGTACCGCCACGCCATTCCCAGAGGATTCATCAGGCTGCAAGGAAAATTAGCTGAAATAGCTGACAGCGGCATTCCCATTTACCTGTTCACGGGCAACCATGACATGTGGATGTTTGACTACTTCCCCAAAGAGCTCAACATTCCCATCATCAGAAAACCCGTCTCCACGCAGATTGGCAAACACACCTTTTTCATTGGCCATGGTGATGGCTTAGGCCCCAAAGACCATACTTACAAAGTACTCAAGCGCATTTTCGCCAACCGGGTAAGCCAATGGTTGTTTGCGCGCATCCATCCCAACATGGGCATTGGCTTGGCTAATTACTGGTCCCGTAAAAGCCGCTTACAGAACACGGTGCATGACGAGGTGTTCTTAGGCGATGATGAATGGCTGGTACATTACTGCAACAAGGTAGAGCAGCGCCAACACCATGATTTCTATGTATTCGGTCACCGGCATTTGCCTTTAGACTTACCTATTGGTGAGCAAAGCCGTTATTTGAACTTGGGAGAGTGGGTCAATTTTTGCTCCTACGCCGTGTATGATGGAGAGCAACTCAACCTATTGTATTTTGAGAAAGCAGACGCCTAAACTTTTGTTGGTTATGTTGCTATGGCTGTGTCTGGCTTTGTCAGGACACGCGCAGTCAGGCACGCCTTTAAAAGTAGCGTTCACCCTGTCAACTCCCTCCCATTCCCTATTGTCCTTAGATCGGTTTGATAGAGCATATCTGGCAGATGCCAAGCAGAACATTCTGCAGCTAGACACTTTAGGCAAAGTCATTAACAGGTTCTCCCCAACGGTGCAGGGTCATTTGGCCAGCGTAGAGGCCTGGAGCATGGCTAAGATTATAGCCTTTTATGATGACCGCCAACGCATCCAGTTACTTGACCGCTTCCTTACGCCGTTGGGTTTGGCAGATTTGCGGGATTATACAGATGGTACCGTCAGGGCCGCTACCTTGGCCGCCGATGACCGTTTATGGCTATTTGACGAAAGCACCTTCAGACTTCTCAAGATTGACACCCGCCTGACTCGCATCACCCATGAAACTGCGCTGGAACTCACCCTTGACCGGCGGCAGCATGACATCCGGTACTTGCGCGAGTACCAGGGCAAACTGTATATGGTAGACCGCTTGTCGGGTATCTATGTCTTTGACAACATGGGCAACTACCAGCAGCGCTTGCCCATCACCAACCTGTCTTATATTGGCTTGCTAGGCGATGAGCTGTATTACCTGGCAGACAACAAGTTACAGTTCCAACACCTGTATACACTGAAGGAGCGCTCAGTCACTTTGCCAGAATCCACCGTTCCTTACACACAGGCCTTGGCCGGAGACAGGTTCTTGTACTTGCTTACGCCTACCCAGCTCACAGCCTACCGCTGGCGCTAAGGCGTTTTCGGGCTGATTTTCAGAAAACAGGCCAAAAACGAAGGGTGACTGCTACCTTACTCCTTCGCTAAAAACTTCAACCCCAGCACCCCAGCAATAATCAACCCGATGCAGATCAAGCGGACGGCGTCTCTGGGTTCACCCAATAAGACTATTCCTAAAATGGCAGTACCTACAGCCCCAATACCGGTCCAGGAGGCATAGGCGGTTCCCAGTGGCAAGGTCTTCATGGCCTGGGCCAGCAAGACAAAACTCAGTATCATGACAATAACGGTAATGACGCTGGGCCAGAGTTTGGAAAAGCCTTCGCTGTACTTGAGGCCATAGGCCCAGCCAATTTCACAAAGTCCTGCTAGTACCAGGTAAATCCAGGCGGTGTTCATAGTAGATGGAATGAGAGCCAAAATACGTTTCAAGGGGCAAGATAGCCACTTGGGCGTGACTTATGCCGCTCTGGTCAGGAAATGCTTGTCTAGCAACAACTAAAGCAGTTACTTGCGTACCTTAATTTTAGAGGCGGTCCAAAAAAAGAAGGACTCCCGCGTAATCCTATGCTGAAAACGGCTTTCTCGTTTTTATTGTTATTGGCCTGTATGGCTACTGCTTGGGCGCAGACAGAGGTGCCCACGGCCAAAGAGCCCGAGGTGCTTTTTCAGGGCGAGGTGAACCATGGGTTTTACCTGGCGCCCTCCTTGCAGCTGACGCGCTTTCATGACAAGTCGGGGTTCATGGTGGGGGGCAGAGCGGCCTGGCTCATGAACCACAAAGTGGCCATAGGGCTGGCGGGCTATGGTCTCACCACCCAAACCAACATAGGTGAGATTGAAGAGACCAACAATGCGTTTCTACAAGTGGGTTATGGCGGAGCGCTATTGGAGTACATTCCAGAACCAGATAAATTGTTCCACCTCACGTTCCCATTGATGGTAGGTCTAGGTGGAGCCGCCTATACAGATAACTTTTCAGACAACCAGAACACCGGCAACTACAGCTATGAGGTGTATGACACAGACGCCTTCATGGTCGTTGAGCCCGGCGTACAGGCAGAACTCAACCTGGCGCGTTTCATGCGCTTGGGATTGACCTTTAGCTATCGGTTTACCCACGGCGTCTCCCTCCCCAAGACCTCTGACAAAGACCTAAGTACCGCTGCCCTCACGCTTACCGCCAAGTTTGGTCGTTTCTGACCTTTAATTTTAATAATTGTTTTTGGCCTATTTCCTGTAAAGCAGACCAAAAATGACCCTTATTTTCTTCCTGAATTAGCTATTGAGAGGCTGAGCACCAGCCGCCCCGTATGAAGAAGCCCTTTTACCTGAAGCACAAGAAACTGCTTCGTTACGCTGCCAACACCGGCATTGCCTTCGTTCTCTTCTGGACCTTCTTTTTCATCCATAGAACCGGTTTAAAGGACTTTGTGCCTACAGACATCTTTAGGTTGATGTACACCTCTGTGATGGTGAACGTGAGCTTGGAAGGGACCAGACGCATTGCCAAACGCCTGAGCAAGAAATATGACTGGCGCGAGTACGGCCTGCGCCGCTTTGTCTATGAATGGGTGGCCGTTCAGGCCTACATCCTGTTGGTGATGATCTTGTTTGAGGTGGTACCCCGCCTAATCTTGGGCCATGTGTCCTACAGTTTCTCAGACGCCATGGCCTCCCGTGACATCAAAGCGGCTTTTGTGTTCGGGTCCATCATTTTGCTGTTTGTTCACTTCATCCGGTCTGGTATTTATTTCTATAACCAGTGGCACCGGTACCTGGTGCAGTCAGAAAAATTAAAGAAAGAGACCATCAAGGTGCAGTTTGAGTCTTTGAAGCAGCAGGTGAATCCGCACTTTCTGTTCAATAGCCTGAACGCCCTTTCCTCGCTTATCTACAAAGACCAGGACCTGGCCGCCAAGTTTGTGGAGCAGCTCTCCAAGGTGTACCGCTACGTGCTGGAAAACAAGGACAAGGAGCTGGTGCAGCTGCACGTGGAGTTGGACTTCATCTACTCGTACCTGTTCCTGCTCAAGATCAGGTTCCGGGAGAATCTGCGTGTGAACATACAAGTACCAGATGAGTTGCTTAACCACATGGTGGCGCCTTTGACCATGCAACTCCTTATGGAGAACGCCATTAAGCACAACATTGTAAGCCGGGATGAGCCGCTGTTCATTGACGTGTTTGTGGAAGGCGATTACATCATCATCAAAAACAACCTGCAGTTGCGCGAAAGCCGCGAGGAGTCTACCGGCGTTGGTCTTAAAAACATCATCAACCGCTACAAATTCATTACAGATAAAAAAGTGGACGTGGAGGTGACAGATGCCAATTTTATTGCCAAATTACCGCTTCTAACCAACGCTGCGTAATGAACATTCTCATCATTGAAGACGAGTACCTGGCCGTAGAAAAACTGGAGGCGCAACTCTTGCGCTATGACCCAACCATCCAGATTGTGGGCACCATTGACTCTATTAGAAACGCCGTGAAATGGTTTGAGACCAACCCGGCCCCAGACTTGGCGTTCCTGGACATTCACCTCTCTGATGGGAACAGCTTTGAGATTTTCCAGAAGGTAGAAGTGAAGTGCCCCATCATCTTCACCACGGCCTATGATGAGTATGCCGTCAAGGCGTTCAAGGTCAACAGTATTGACTACCTGCTCAAGCCCATTAGCAATGAGGACCTAGGCGCAGCGATGGACAAGTTCAAGTCCCTTCGCCGCCAGATGGAGCAACCGGCGGCCCCGGTCCTGGACATGGAAACCGTCATGGCTATGCTCAACCGCGGCAAAGCCGAAGCCACGCCTGTCTACAAAAACCGTTTCTTGGTAAAGAGCGGCCAGAAGATACGCTCCGTATCCATTGAAGAGATTGCCTATTTCTACGCCGAGGACAAGATTGTCTTTCTGGTCACTAACGCCGGCCAGCGCTTCATAACGGACTTCACCCTGGACACGCTCCAGGAAATCCTCAACCCCGAATATTTCAACCGCCTCAACCGCCAGTTCATTTCGCATATTCACGCCATAGATGAGATCCATCCTTACATGAAAGGCCGCCTCAAAGTCTACGTGCGCCCCACCACCGACAAGGAAATCATTATTAGCAGCGAGCGCGCCCATGCGTTCAAGGAATGGCTGGGCAAGTAATCGTTTTTGACTTGTTTTCTGGAAATGAGGCTAAAAACATAGACTCTATTTCAATGTATTATCATAAAGTGCATTAGCCAGTCCAGTTACGATTATTTGTCAATAATGGTAGTAAACCGTATGCTTGTCTTCTCCTATAGGGCAGATAAGCGTATGTTCACGTTTATACAGTAGTTGTGGGCATTTATAAAATGAAAATTAAATCAATTATATTATCCCTTGGACTTTTAATTCTGCCTTGGAGTGCTATAGCGCAAAAGCGTGAGGCAATGCCTATCAATGAAATAAAAGAAATAATACGCCTTGCTGTTGATTTGCCAGAACTGCAACAATATTTACACAGAAGGGCTGATACGACAAGAACAATCTTGACCTTGCAAGAATTTGGCCTTATAACGGCAGACAGTTTTGAAGGATTTAAAAAATTCGGACAGCAGATTAGAATAGTAAACGAAGAAACTATAGAAAAAGAGAATATTAAAAATTATTTGAGCATTGGTGATTGGACTTATGGTGGCAAGAATCTTAGGCTTCAAATAGAATACCCAATAGAAGGGCTATTGATTAACTTCAGATTTCAGAGGGATAATGGAAAATGGAAGGTTATCAATACAATGATAATGGAAAATTAAAAAACGGCCCACAACAACAGCTAAACGCAAGGCTCGGACGACGGTCTTGCCCATCGTTTAGCCAAGACGTTAGGATCAAACCAAGACCTTCTTAGCCACCATATTCTTCCATGGATATCCAACAAGCCTACAACCTCTGGTCTACCCAGTATGACACCAATAAAAACAGAACCAGAGATCTAGAAGAGCGGGCGTTGCAGGAAATGGCGGACAGTCTTCACTTTGAAAGGTGCCTGGAAATTGGCTGCGGCACGGGCAAGAACACTACTTGGTTAGCCACGCGCGCACAACAGGTCACGGCCGTAGATTTCTCTGAGAACATGCTCGCCAAAGCCAAGCAAAAGGTAACCTCCCCTATCGTTGAATTCCGGCAGGCAGACATCACCCAAGCTTGGCAATTTGCAAATGGCCTATATGATTTGGTGACCTTCAGCTTGGTGCTGGAGCATATTGAACAGCTAGAACCCATCTTTCAAAAAGCAGCCCAAGTGTTGCCCTCCAACGGCTATGTCTATGTGGGCGAACTACACCCGTTCAAACAATACGCTGGTACCAAGGCTAGATTTGACACGCCTAATGGCCGTGTAGAACTCACTTGCTTCACCCACCATGTCTGTGACTTCATACAGGCGGCCCAACAAAATGGGTTAGCCCTGGAAAGCATGCAAGAATATTTTGACGGTGATGACAGAAGCACCACCCCTAGAATCTTAGCCCTGTTTTTCAAGAAAGCCTAATCAAAAAACTAGCTAGTTCTCTCCCAAAACACCCTCATTTTTAGCCTGATTCCTCCAAAACAAGCCAAAACCAGTATGTGGATAACTAGCAAAAGAGTGCCCACCTATTCGGATTAAGTTATTATATTTGTTAATTAGGGCCTTCGGAATGGCCGTTTATGGCCCGGATTGTCTTACCTTCCCAGATGCCAGATGCTGTAACCAGTTTATAGACAAGCAGAACATCATCATGTAGTTTGGGAGGGAGACGTTGCCTGGCAGGCAGCAGAGACCAATAGTTTGAAAACAAGAATTATCTATATAAAGGAATTTACCTGTGGGATGTAGTTCATGTTCTAGTGGCGGTTGCGGCACCAAAATGACCAGTGCAGAAGGCACAGAGGTAGTAGCGGGCTGTAAAAGCAACGGCGGTTGCAGCACGGGAGGCTGTAACCGGTTAAATGTATTTGACTGGCTCTCAGACATGGAAATACCCGTGTCTTTCAAAGAGTTTGATATAGTGGAGATACGGTTCAAGGGAGGACGCAAAGAGTTCTTCCGGAACATCAACCACCTGCCCCTCATTACCGGCGATGCCGTGGTAGTAGACGTACCCAACGGCCACCATATTGGCCACGTGTCCTTGAAAGGCGAATTAGTGCGCCTGCAGATGAACAAGAAAAAGGTGCAGAACAACGAGGAGATACGCAGTATCTACCGCGTGGCCACTGAGAAGGACATGGAGAAATTCAACCATGCCCGGGAGCAGGAATCTACTACCATGTACCGCGCAAGAGCCATCATCCAGGAGCTCAAGCTTAAGATGAAGCTCTCTGACGTAGAGTACCAGGCAGACAAAACCAAAGCCACTTTCTTCTATTCAGCAGATGACCGAGTAGACTTCAGGGAGTTGATTAAAAAGCTGGCCGAGGAGTTTAAGATACGCGTGGAGATGCGCCAGATCAGCTTACGTCATGAGGCCGGCCGCTTAGGTGGTATTGGCTCCTGCGGACGCGAACTGTGCTGCTCTACCTGGCTCACTGATTTTAGAAGTGTGTCCACCACCGCAGCGCGCTACCAGAACTTGTCATTGAATCCTAGTAAACTGTCGGGCCAGTGCGGACGTCTCAAGTGCTGCTTAAACTATGAGTTGGAGACGTACATGGAAGCCCTAAAAGACATTCCTAACGTGAACCGCCCATTGCAAACCAAAGCCGGAGACGCCTTCCTGCAAAAGACAGACATCTTCAGACGCATCATGTGGTTCGGCTACCGCGGAGACAGCAACTGGTTCCCGGTGACGGTAGACCGCGTGCATGAGGTGTTGAAGATGAACGCCGCCGGCGAAATGCCAGAAAACCTAGCCGAAGAGGTGAAGCAACAGCAGCCTGAAGTGGTGGACTTTGTAGAAGCCCTGGAAGGCAACCTAGACCGCCTGGACGACCAATACGGCAAGAACAAGAAGAAGCGCAAAAAGAAAAAGAAAGGCGGCCCTGAAAACAACAATGCCACTGAGGTATTGGCCAATGCCGCCCCAACCCCAGAAGTGCGCCGTGACCGTCCTACGGGCCAAGCAGGAACTGCTACTACTAGGCCAGAAAGACAAGGAAGAACAGAAAGAACATCTTCTGAGGGAAGACCTGCCAGACCAGAAAGAACCGGCAACCGTCCTGAGGGCAGAAACCGCCCAGACCGCGACCAAAACAGAACAGCGGCTCCGCAAGAGGAGCGAGCTCCAAGAGAGGAACGCGCACCACGGCCAGAGCGTGAAGGTGGCAACCGTGCGCCGCGTCCAGAAGGAAGCAGGCCGCCAAGACAGGAACGTCCGCAGGGGCAACGCGTGCCAGGAGAACGCGGTCCGCGTCCGCAAGCTCAAGCCGCAGCGCCTATTGACGCCGCTGCGGGAGAAGGCACTCCCCAAGCCGCCGCACTTGGTTCTCCTGAAGAGCGCGGGCCAAGACCAGAGGGCCAGAACCGCCCAAGACGTAACCGTAACCGCAATAACCGCAACCGTAAACCGGGTGGCGGCAACGGCGGCGCTGAAAACACCGCTGGACCTTCTAACGCAGACGCCTCATGAAAATGAACCGCTTCTTAACTTTAGCAATACTTCTGTGCCTCAGCTGGACACTGGGCAGCTGTGACGCCAACCGCGTGTTTGAAGAAAACCAGGACTTGCCTAATAACCAATGGCCGGTCAAGCTCACGCCTACCTTCACCTTTGAGATCAAAGACACGACGAAGCAATACAATGTGTACTTTAATGTGCGCAACGCGGTGAGCTACCAATTTTATAACCTGTACCTGCGACATTACCTCATTGGGCCAGACGGCAAACAGGTCAGCTCAGCCCTGCATGAAATGTTCTTGATGGACCCTAAGACCGGGGAACCCAAAGGCAGCGGCGCCGGTGATATCTTTGACCACCAGTTCAGGGCTTTGAAAAATGTACGCTTCGCCAAGACAGGCAAATACCAGCTCAAGGTAAGCCAATACATGCGCCAAGACCCTTTGCCGTCTATGATGGCCATTGGGGTACGCGTAGAAAAGTTAGCTCCTTAAAAGCAACCGCCGTCATTTTTTAAATCCGTTTTCGGGCTGATTTCCAGGAATCAGCCCGAAAACGGATTTTTGTCTTTACTCCTATTATCAGGTTGTAAATACTTATGCATTATCTGCTAAAAGTACTAGGAGGCAACACTTTCTGAGGCAAGGCATCGTATAAAATCACATACGTGCAGAAAGGCCCTTTTTAGGCTTATTTCCCAGAAAACAGGCCAAAAACGAAGTTGGATTGTCCAGTAAAATTTCCTTGTTTTCAAGAAGACAACTTTCCTTGCCCTTTCTGAGTATTTGTACCCGACTCTATCAATGCCTTGCGTATGAAATTTGCCCTTGAACTATTTGGTGGCCTTATGATTATGGCCTCGTTGCTTACCCTGGTTAAAAGCACCTATTGGTGGATTAGGGTATTGGATTTCCCGCGTGTACAAGTTGCCGTTTTCTGCACCTTTGTCCTGGGGGCGTACGGCTATTTTTATGGGTATGAAACCATAGCAGCCAAGCTGTTTGGAGGGCTTTTGGTCATTGCCATTCTCAATGAACTCATCCATGTGTACAAATACACCCCATTTGTGCGGGTGCAGGCGCTACGGTCTAAGATAAAGGCGCCCAAGAACTCGTTTGGGTTCATGATTTCTAATGTGCGCATGTCCAATACCAATCACGCGCCTTTTTTAAAACTGGTGAAGGAAACAGACCCAGACATGCTGCTGGTCAATGAACCCAACCAGCGCTGGGCCACGGCCATGGAAGAGTTTGATGAGCGGTACCCCTACTCCATCAAGAAGCCTCTGGAGAACACCTACGGCATGATGTTCTTTAGTAAGTTTCCCTTGAGCCACGTGGACGTGCGCTATCTGGTAGAGGAAGGCATTCCGTCTTTTTATGCCATTGTGGAACTGCCCACCGGTAAGAAGTTTGACTTGTTCACGGTGCATCCGCAACCGCCGCATCTTAACAAGGACACAGACACCAGAGAAGCTGAATTATTGACGGTCGCCAAGATGGCGAAGGCCTCGCCGTGGGCCAGCATTGTGGCCGGCGATTTGAATGATGTGGCTTGGTCTTACTCCACCAATCTCTTCAGGAAGATAAGCGGCTTGCTGGACCCGCGCATTGGTCGTGGATTCTATAATACCTATAATGCGCTGGTGCCCTTCTTTAGGTATTCATTGGACCATATCTTTTATGACCCGGCGTTTAGGCTGATACGCTTGCAACGCCTGCCCAAGTTTGGTTCAGACCATTTTCCTATCTTCATTAGGCTTAATTATGAACCACTGGAAGCCGATGATCATGACATTCCAGAAGCGAACCATGAAGACCACGCCGAGGCGGTGGAGCTGATTGAGAACGTGAAGGACATTGTGCCGCCCACTTCTCCGGTGAATGACATCATAGACTCTGTTCAAAAATAGGGATAACTGTATATTACAATTCAGGCCATTACTTGCCACCTTCTAGTACAGGTGTAAGTTGCTGTGCTTAACCATTTTTGTTTTTCCATTTATTCTTCTATCCATTCTTCCTTGATTAAAATTTCACATTAGGTTGTGAACCATGGCTATTTGTGCTCGTATAGATTTAGCACTTGTCATTAGTGGACAGAAGTGGGTGTATTGGTTCATCCCTCCTTTCCGCTGGCATGAAATACCATACCTAACCAACCATTCAAAAACTAATTAACAAGGAGAATTAACTATGAAAGACAATCAAAAAGATCAACAAAGCAGCAACTTAGGATCAACTACTGGCGGTTCTATGGGCAACACAGGTGCAAGCGGCTCTACTGGCAGCGGCATGGGATCTAGTTCATCTTCTTCTGGCATGTCATCAGGGTCCTCTGGCATGTCTGGCTCAACGGGCAGCATGGGCAGTGGCACCTCCGGCTCAGGTTTGAGCGGCGGCACTTCCGGTTCGGGCATGTCGGGCAGTTCTTCTGGCATGAGCGGTTCTACCGGTTCAACTTCTAAAAAAGGATCCTCTTCTTTAACTTCTTCAAAAGGAACATCTGGCTCTTCATCTACCCTTTCTGCGGGATCCACAGACAAGAAGAGCAGCACCAGCAAATCATCTACCCCCAAAGCCAGCACTTCTAAGTCTGGCAGCACCAGCAAATCCGGAAAATCTTCTTCTTCTAAAAGTGGTTCTTCTGCCTCTAACTCTTCAAAGATGGGACAGGACAATGACTCTATGATGGGAGGACAGTCTGATTCTATGCGCAACATGGGAGGAGGTCAGTACAACCAAGGCGGTTACGGCTCACAAGGCGGTGACTACGGCCAAGGTGGTTATGGTCAAGGTTCCATGGGCGGCGGCTACGGCCAGCAGCACGGCGAAAGCTGGGGACAAGGCGGTTCTAACTACGGCCAAGGTGGCTACGGCTCATCCATGGGTGGCAACATGGGCGGAAGCAATTATGGCCAAGGCGGCTATGGCGGACAAGGTTCCATGGGCGGTAACTACGGCGGTTCACAGCAAGGTGGCTACGGTTCTATGGGCAGCAACCCGTATGGCATGAGCTCACAAGGCGGCTACTCTGGCAACTCATCCCGTTCAGAGTCTGACCGTGGCGGTTACTCTAACTATGGTGGCTCTGGCTACTATGGCAACCAAATGGGCTATGGCAATGAAAGCGGCTATGGCATGCAAAGCAACAGAGACCAAAGCAGAGGCCAGGGCGGTTACAGCCAAGGCTATAGCAACCAAAGCCAAGGCTCTTATGGTGCCACAGGCTCAAGAGGCGGATCTTACGGCGAAGAGTATGGCTCACGCAGTGGCTCGTCACGTGGAGGCTATGACGGCAATATGGACTTTGACCGCAGCAACCGCGGACAAGGTGGCTACGGCCAAGGCTCACAAAGCGGAAGCTACGGCGGCTCTAACCAAGGCTACAGCTCAGGAATGGGTTCACGCGGCGGTTATGGCAACACAGACATGGGCTCTAGAGGCGGCTACGGCTCGTCACAAGGCGCTAACCAAGAGTGGCAAGGTTCCCGTGGCTCAAACATGAGCAGCGGCGGCTACGGCGACTCTAGCGGCTACGGCTCTATGAGTGGTGGCATGGGAAGTGGCGGCTATGGCGCAGGCCAGGGCGGTTACAGCACCCACAACTCACAAGGCGGCGACTTTGGCTCACGCAGTTCACAAGGTGGTTACGGCTCACAAGGCGGCAACTACGGTGGTTCTAACAGCGGAAGCTTTGGTGGCTCCAACTATGGCAGCATGGTCAATGACATGGGCTCACGCGGCGGATACGGCTCTTCTAGCGGCCAAGGCGGTTCTATGACCGGCGGTGGTTACGGTGACCAAAGCCGTGACTATGGCATGGGCGGTTACGGCCAGGGCGGTTCTTCTTATGGTTCTTCTAGCGGTTACGGCTCAATGGGCAGTGGAAGCTATGGTGGCCAGGGCGGACAGTCCAACTACGGCGGTGGCGGTTCTGGCTATGACAGCTCAGACATGGGCCGCACTTCTTACGGAAGCGACGGAGATGACTATTCAGGCGGAAGCAACCGCGGCGGAAGCTCTTCTTCTAGAGGAGGTTCTTCTTCCAACAGAGGAAGATAAGCCGTAGCTTTTTGCTACAATAATAAAAAGCCCTGCTGAAAATTTCAGCAGGGCTTTTTCTATGCATTAAGGTATCACCGCTCAGGCAAAGCCCTGGAAAATAGAGCGGAGTCATGATGTCTGACTAGGCCACCAAGGGCAGGTATTTCTTACGGTTCTCAATGATTATCCATAGCAGAATGGCCCAAATGATCAAGGCAATGGGGAAGCCGCTTGGCTCTACGAATGCATGCGTCAGCAACACGCCTACCATGACCGGGAAAATCACCAAAGCACCCAGCGCCCTTGTTCTTGGGAACAAAATGAGGACACCCCCTAGCACTTCGGCGAAGCCAATCAAAGGCATGAGCCAGGCTATCTCAATGATGGCCGTTGTGTCTTTTACCAGCTCAACGGGCAGGTTGTCTGGCACGGGCATGTAATTGAAGAACTTGTTCAAGCCGCCGTTGATGAGCAACAACCCGAACAGCACACTGAGGACGGTTAAGATTTTCTGTTTCATAGTTGGGTATAGAGCTAGTTGTCTTGGTAGTTGATCATCCAGTTGATGCCGTACTTGTCTGTAAAGCCGGCATAATACGCACCATAGAACATTTTTTGCAAGGGCATTTCAATCTCACCTTCTATGGACAGCTCCTTAAAAAGTCTGGTGGCCTCTTCCAGAGATTCTGGCTCTAGGCTAATGTGCATGTTATTACCTGTAGTGAGCGTAAAACCCATTTCTTTTGGCGCATCGGTTCCCATTAACACAAAGTCACCCAATAGAGGCAACTCTACGTGCAAGACCATTTTTTTAACCTCCTCGGCTATGGGTGGTTGACCTGGGGTAGTGGGTATTTCTCCAAACCGTTTGATGCCATTAACAAACTCTGTCTTGAAAACCGACTTGTAAAAGGTAAATGCCTCTTCTGTGTTTCCTGGCAAATTAATATAGGCTGTTACCCGGGCGCGCTTACTAGTTTTGTTTTGCTTACGTAGGTAAAACTGGGTGGCAATGTACTGGTCAAGATTCTCCAAACCAGCGGTGAAGCCTTCCTTAAAGCCCATTTGGATGATTGTCTCCAAGTCCTCTAATTTCTCAAACCGCAAGGTGGCGCGTACCATGGTGCTGTCGCCTTCTGCTGTAAACGAGTTCTCCCATTCCACTCTGGGATGAGCAGTACTGACTACCGCGTATTCATCACAGAAAGCGTCAATACCCGAAAAGTAGACAAGTGGTTGGATTTTTTTGTAGTCAAACAGGCACCAGTGCTTCTCCCCTTCTGGACTGAGCATGTAGTAATGCCAACGGCCGCCTTCTCTAAAATCCATGGACTTGGTAACCGCTTTGTAGGGCTTGGGCGCCCACCATTGGTCTAAGATCTCAGCCTCGGTCCAGGCAACCCAGACCAAATCATTGGGGGCGTTGAAGGACCTTTCTACTTTTATGAGGTTGTTTTCCTTTTTTACCTCAAAATTGAAAAGAATAGCCTTGTTCATTTTTTATCTGCTTTAAGTTTCTTCAAAACGTCATCTAGTTGGTCAAAGCGCTGGGACAGTAATTGCTTGAACTGCTCCAGCCATTTCTCTATCTCTTTCATTTTGGCAGTGTTCAAGTGGTAATGAATCTCGCGGCCTTGCTGCTCCTGGGTTAATACGTCACACTCCGTAAGGACCTGGAGATGTTTGGAGACCGCCTGCCGACTGCTGTTAAAATGCTCGGCTAGCGCGTTGGGCGTCATGGCGGTCACAGCCAACAATAAGATGATGGCGCGTCTGGTTGGGTCGGCTATGGCTTGAAAAACGTCTCTTCTTGTTTCCATCTTACTTTAAATTGCAACCATATGATTGCAAATATACACGCAACCATTTAGTTGCGCAATAATATTCTCACTTTAATTTCCGAAGCATGATGAGCAGGCAGCTAGAGCTCTTTCAACACTACCATTTTCTAATATAATTTGAGTTTAATAGGCCTTAAAAGGTCTAGTTGCAATCAAAGTTGTTTAAAATCTAAAACCCGTTTTTGGGCTGTTTTTGTGAAAACAGCCCAAAAACGGGTTTTATTAGAGGTAGAATTTGGGATTTTTTAGAAGCACTCCTTGTACGCCTGTGCGAACGACTCAAACGTATGGGGTGGTCTGCCTATAATTTCCTGCACGGTGTTGGTAGTGCCAGAAGCGTAATTGGCTCGGCAGATGCCATTCAATTCTAGCAAGCTGTCAATCATCCAGGTAGGCAAGCCTTGTTGCTGCATGGCTTGCCTGGCGCCTTCTTCAGGCACGTCTACGTAGGAGATGGTTCTGCCGGTAGCCTTGGAGAGTGCGGCGGCCACTTCCTCGCCAGACAGCGCTTCTGGGCCAGTGAGTGTGTACGCCATGCCGTCATGGCCTTCTGGTCTTAGCAGAATCTCGGCTGCCACGGCGCCTATGTCTCGGGCATCAATGTAGGTCACACGGCCTTGGCCCAAAGGCAAATAGAAAGCGTTTTGCTGGTGTATGGTGTGCGCATACATCTTTGAAAAGTTTTGCATAAAGGACGTAGGCCGAAGATGGGTGTAGTTAACTTCGGCGGCCTCCAGGTATTTCTCTACTTCGCGGTGCCATCTGCCTAGTTGAATGCCCGGCTCTGCCTCTGCCCCACTGGCAGAAAGCCGCACTATGTGCCGCACACCGGCCTTCTGCGCCGCGTCTATCAGCTGTTTGGCCATCTCAACTTGGTGTTCATCAAAGGGCGTGATTAAGAAGGCGGAGTCAATGCCGGTAAAGGCGGCCTCTAGAGTGATGGGCCTACTGAAGTCTATTTCCACCACCTCCACACTAGGCAGTCGCTTTAGATTTTCGCCTTTGACCACAGAGTGAATGCCGGCCCGCACGTGCGCGCCCATAGAAGACAAGGCTTTAACGGTTTCATTGCCCACGGTGCCAGTGGCACCGGTTACTAAGATTCTAGGTTCCATAGTTGTGGTTTGAAAGCAGAAGCGCTAAGCAGAAATCTACTTAGCGCCTTGCAGTTTTATAGTATCATCGTTCTAAAGCTAGAGAGGTTTATTTGGCCTTTAATTGAAACAGTTTGCCCGCCTCATTGCTGATGAGCATGTCTGTGTTGCTGGTAAAGATCAAGCCTTCGGCCTGGCCGGTTTTCTCTAGCTTAATTTGTTGCTTGGTGCCTTTGAATACCTGCTCTGGGCTGGCGATCTCAAACAGATACACCCAACCATCTCCTAACAAAGCAATGCGCTTGCCGTCTGGCGAGATGTCTGCTGCCGTGATTTCTGTATTGATTTGCAGGCTGTCAATAGGAGAAACTTTCTGCTGTGCGCCGGGCTGGTCCAACACTTTGTAGAGCTTGACCCAGCGGTCTGTGCCGCGGTTCTTGGTGAACAGGTAAAACGCGTTGTTGTGGTAAAAGAAACCCTCGCAGTCAAAGTTCATCTTCTCTGGTGCCGGCGGAAAGTCATTCTGGTCTGCGTATGCAAACCGGATGGTGCCCACGTTTCGGTTGTTCTTTTCGTCTATCTTCAGAATCTCCAGGCTGTCCCGGGTGTTCTCATTGTTCCCGAAGTCCCCGATGTACAGGTAGCCGTTCTCGCCGCGGGTCAGGTCTTCCCAGTCCTTGTTTTTGGCACCGGTAATTATCACTTTCTGCAGGAGCTCTCCGTCGGGGCTTATTTTTAACAGTTCGGCCTCATTGCCGCCGTCGCCATGGGTCCAGTAGTTGCCGTCTGCCGTCTGCTCCAGGCCAGAGCTTTCCGTGACGTCTCCTTTGTCCATTTTGCTCAGCTTAAAGAGCTCATAGGTATTGATGACCGTGAAGCCCTCTGTGGGGGTGTCTTTGTCTTTCTTCTTGCCGTTTCCCTCTTGCATAAAGCCGTTTTCTGCCTTCTCTTCTTTTTTGGAGTTACCGGCGTCACAGGCTACTACAATGAGCAGGCAGAGGCCTACAAATAATTCAAGGGCTTTGTCTTTTAAGGTCATGGTGTTTGGGTACTCAAGTCGTTTAGTTTTTGCCATACCTGTTCAGGCTGGCTCCAGAACTGACGACTGTATACGGTGCCAAATCGCCAGCCTCTTGCGCTTAGCCTGAAGGGCATATCAGCGTGGGTGGCTTTGGCGGATGGGCGGCGGTAATACAAGTCGTCGTCGGTGAGTAGTACGGCTTGATAGCGCCCCTCGTTTCGGAAAGTAAGGTCTGCGAACGGAAGTTCTGCTGCAACCTCCGTTTTTGGCCTGTTTTGGTCAAAAGAGGCCAAAATCGCTTGGTGCAAAAGCAAGGAAGAAGGCACCTGCCCTATTGGCGCCGGCTGGGGCGTAAACCCATTCTCGCTGACGTGTTTGGCATAGGCCAGATAATCCCGCAACAGTTTAGGCCCGGCATGCTTGACGTTCTCCACGGGGAACTGCTCCGGCCACAGACTACTCACCACGTACACCCGTTTGATGGCGCGCGTGATGGCCACGTTCAACCTATTCTCGCCTTTGGCCGCGTTCAAACTCCCGAACTGCGCGCGCACCACGCCGTTCGCGTCGGGCGCGTAGCCGATGGAGAAGATGATGAACTGCCGCTCGTCGCCCTGGATGTTTTCAATGTTTTTGATGATTAGTGCCTCGGGCAGTTGGATGTTCTGGGCCATGGCCTGTTCCTCCAATAAATCCTGCACCAGTTGCTGTTGCGGAAAGTTGAAGGTAATCACGCCAATGTCGGTCTCGCCTTGGGCCAACAATTCAAAGACCAAATCGCGCACGCGCTCGGCTTCTGGTCTATTGGTTTGGTCCTGCCAAAGGCCGTCTACTTTCAGGAACTGCAAGGCCGGCCGGGTGCTGTTCATGGCCTCCTGCTTGGGGATGAGCTGTAGTTTATGGCGGTAGAAATGTTGGTTGGAGAACTGAATGAGTTCTGGGTACTGGCTTCGGTAATGCTCTGTGAGCAGGGTCTGCGGCAGATGCAGGGCGCTCAGTTGCAACAAAGATTCCACTACCAGTTCCTCGGCCTCATCTTCCTCGCCGCCAAAGCGCACGCGGTACAAGTCGGATGGTCCCAATTGCTGTTCATCACCGGCAATGACGGCTTGCTTGCCGCGCATCATGGCGGGTATGCCCACTTCGGCGAAACACTGCGAAGCCTCGTCAAAAATCACCAGGTCAAACACGCGCTCCAGCGGGAACAACGCCGACACCGTCTCGGGGGAGGCCAGCCAGCAAGGCAACAGGCGCAATACCTCCTCCCCGAACAGCGCTTGAAGTTTACGCAACGGGTACAGCTGCCGTTTCTTGCTGACCTGCGTGAGCAACCTACGATACGTGACCGGATTGCCCAGACGGTTGAACTCCATGTTTTTGTAGGTCTGCTCGCGTAGGTTGAGCAGGATAATCTGCCGGCTGAGCTCTGCTTTGCGCTGAATGGCTTCCTGCAACTCCGCTTCCAGTCGTTCCAATTCGCCGGTGCTCACCATGGTCAAGACAGGGTACTTGGCTTCTATGTGCTGAATCCAAGCCAGGTAAATGCTGTTCTCCATGGCCTGCAACTGCGCCTCCACTCCTTTTGGCACCGCTTGCCGCAATTGCGTCAGCCAAGCCTTCAATTCTGGTGAGAAGGAAGCCAGCAAGGTATCATAAGCCACCAAACGGTCGAAGTTTTCTGCTAGGCTCTGCCCAAGGCGCGTAACGGCCGACGGGTCCACGGTGAGCTGTTCAATCTGGCTATCGGTAAGCCACTTCTCCCATTCGTTCTGGCGTTCTTCCAGTTGTTTCAGTTTTGGCAGAGATTCTGAGAAAACAGCCTGAAAACGCTCGGCGCGCATCTGCAAAACATCTTCGGGCAAGACGTCATACGCCACCAGTTGCTGAAGTTGCCCCCGCAGTTCCCAGGCCTTTTGCAATGCTTTTAGTTCTGTATTCGCTTGGGATGAAAACAGCTCCTGCGGAATCTCTAATGTGGGCTCTAAAACTTGAAGACTCTCCCACTCCGTTTGCAAGCCGTCCCAGTTCTGCAAGGCCGTCCGCAACTGCTCCGTGGCGGTGTCTGCGTGGGTAATTTTCTTCTGCTCCGCAAAAGTCTGCAATTGTTTACGTTCCTGCGCAAACTGCCACTTTATCTTCCCGAAGAAACCCGACTGCGCCTCGTCATGGCTCTGGAGCAAACGTCGTAATTGCTCGGCTTCCATGGCAGACAGTTGCACCATCGTGGCCTTGGTTTGTTGCTGTAGCTTGGTGACCAAACCTTCCGCCTCACGCTGGTTTGTGTTTTTGCCTAGATTCCCGAAAAACAGCCTGGAAACGGTTTTATCCTGAAGGTCATGTTGCAAGGTCTGCAAGGTAGAAAGCTCCTGAAGCAAGGCCTGCAAGGCATCCCAGGGCTCGGCTTGGCCGGGAAGCAAAGGCGCTAATGCTTTGGCATTCTCCTGCACTGCCGCCGGGATTTCCGTTAACAATTGTAGAAGTTTTTGCCGCTCGTTCCAGGTGTGGTGCTGGAAACTTCTTCGCTCGTTCCACGGGAAATCTGGCGCTTGCAAGGTCACGGCGTCCTGCAAATAGTGCATCAGGCGCGGGCGCTCCTCTTGCCAGGTTTGCGCGGTAAATGGCAGGTAGTTATTCTCCAGCGGCAGTTGATACGCGCGCAGATTGCTCCGGAGGTACAATTCCTTCACACTCCATCCGCAGACGCTAGTATCAAACAAGGCCTCTTTCAAAGAGTTGAGCCGTTCAGAGATTTGATTGATGCGGCGGCTCACTTCCAAAAACTGGCGCTCGGCGTGCACGTTGCCCAGCGTTTTGTCCTGGCGCTGGTATTCGTCTACATGCTCAATTTGCTGACGGATTTTATTGAAGACCAAGCCACGGTCCAGGTTCAAGTCATGCACCAGCGCCGCGAAATGGTCCAGGCCTTGGGTAGACAGTCTTGAGTACACCACGTCCAAGGCGGCACGTTTCTGGCAGACCACCAACACCGTTTTACCGCGGGCCAGATAGTCAGACACCAGGTTGCAGATGAGCTGTGACTTGCCGGTCCCCGGGGGGCCCTGCACCACCACGCTCTGCCCCGACTTCACTTGCTTGAGCGCGGCCTCCTGCGAGGCGTCTGCGTCAAAGGCGGTGAACAGTTGCTGTTCCAGGGCGGCGATGGCGGGATTCACCTCGGTTTGGGGCAAGAGCAGTTCCTCTAAAGATTCGGCCGGTGGGTTTTCCAGCAGTTCCTCATAATCGGTTAGCTGGTAAGAACCAGCCTGCGGAAAAATGCCCAACACGGCCTCGGGCTGAAGCTTGAGTTGCCCCGGCTTCCAGGTTTTCTCCAGGTCTTCGCGCTTGTAAGTTTTAAACGCTTGCAGGACGTTGGTGAACAACTCCTGGTTGAAATTGAGGTCTATGTTGCTTTCCTTGAGCGTCTCGTACAGTTTGGTTCTATAGGCCTGGCTGTCCGCAGGGAAATCATCCAAGTCCAGTTCCATGAGTGCCTCGTCTACGGGCACATTGAGGTAATGCGCATAGGCCAGCAAAAAGCTTTTGTTGAAGAAGGGCGGCTGGTCTTCGGGGCGTACCAGTTGCCACTGGCGCTTCTCGTTCACCTGCAACTCCACCGGGAAAAACAGCAGGGGACAGCGCAGCAAGGTCCCGTCCGGGAATGCGCCTTCCACGAAGGGCCAGCCCACAAACAACTCCTTCGCGCCGCGCTCTTCCCAAATCATGTGCGCCCGCCGCTGGATGGTCTTCAGTTGCTTGTTCAAAGGCGCCAAGGCCGCATCTCGCCCATCGGCCACCTCGCACAGGGCAATCTTCTCTTTGCCCGCCAGCAAGGCCTCTACGTACTCAAACGACGGCCCTTTGTGGGCGTGGTCCAGCGCATGCACATCCAGATGCAAACTCACCGACGGCCGGAGCAACACCAAGGACCTGTTGGAACCGCTGAGGTTGAGCAGGCGGCGTTGGTACTGTTTGAGCAGGTTAGGCAGGGACGTGACGTTATTCATAGTTTGGTGGTAGGCAAGAGTAGTGGTATAAAGAACGGTGCCTGTGGGCAGAATTGCAATGGCCTTATGGTAACGTCCTTATTGCACCGTTAGGTACGGTTGCATCTTTAGAAAAGCCGCCTCGTCTATTAATTTGATTTTGCGCAGGTCTTCCACACTACCGTAAGCACCATGTTGCGTGCGGTAATTGATGATGGCTTTGGCTAGGTTAAGACCGATGTAGGGATGCTGACGAAGTTGGTCAAACGTGGCGGTGTTCAGGTTGAGTTTCTGCGGCCCGGCGCCTTGCGCAATGAAGGTGTACTTGCGCACGCTGTCAATCACCTCGGGCGCCAAGCCGTACACTTCTGCCACTTGGTTCACCGAATGAAAGCCGCCCATCTTGTCCCTGAACTTGACAATGCGCTGGGACAGTTTGCTCCCGATGCCCCTAATCTGCTTGAGCTGGGTAGTGTCGGCCGTGTTCAAATCAAAGGGCTGCAGTTCCCAACGCTTGCGCGCATACTCCGTTTTTGGCCTGTTTTCTGGAAAAGAGCCCGAATACGGTTCGCTTCCTCTCTTTATATAACCAACACCTTCAGGCAAGTCAATATATGGGTACCACAGTTGGTAGAGCGTGTCAGGCAGACCATAAATCTTCTGCAGTTGCGCTTTGCTTTTGAAGTCGCCGGCCTTGGCGCGGTAATTTAGAATTCGCTGAGCGATGTATTTGTTCAGCCCCAATTCTTGCCACTGCGCCACATTGAGCTGGTTGGGATTGAAGCGGTAGAGTTTGATGGGCTTCTTGCGGTAGCGATTAGCTCGTTCCTCGGCCACGTGCGCGGCTTTGGTGTCTAACTGCACCACCAGACTGTCTAGAATTTTCTGGTCGGTGGTAGGGTCATAGGGCTCATTTTTTTGGTATAATAAAAAAGGCGCGGCAATGAATACCGCCATGAGCAAAATGAGAATGAGAAAACCGTTGAGCTCGCGTTGCGAGAAGTTGAAGTAGTCGCGTATCTGACGGAGCAAACGGTTGAACATAGGCCTATTACGGAAAATTCTGGAATTGTTTTGCTGGTAACAAGTATAACCTCACCCGCTTAAAACCAAAATGCGTTTTTGGCCTCTTTTCAAGAAAAGAGACCAAAAACGCATTTCATAATTCCGATGATAAAACTATTGAATCTGACCCGCCACAATGGCAATGCTTTCTTTGAAGGAATGCGGTTGGTAGCCGAGTTGGGTCTTGGCTTTGGTGATGTCAAAACCGGTGCGTGGTGGGCGTTTGGCCGGTTGCGTGAAGAGCGTTCCGTCTACTTCTTCAATCAGGCTTTTGTCTAGGTTAAAATAGTCGGCTACCTGTAAAGCCATCTGGTGAGGCGTGAGCAGTTCTTCGCCGGAGATGTTGAAGATGCCCTGCGCGTCATGCTTGGCGGCCAGCCAACAGCCCTGTGCCAGGTCCTCGGCCAAAGTAGGCGTGCGTAGTTGGTCGTTGACAACCTTGATTTGCTTTCCTTGCTCCAGACTGCCTTTCACCCACAGGACAATGTTCGAACGGCCATAGTCATGAACAATGCCAAACACCAGCACCGTGCGCAGAATGGCCCACTTGCAGGCGGCTTGCTTGACCAGTTCTTCGGCGGCCAGCTTGGTCTCGCCATAGAAGTTCACTGGGTTGCCTTCAGCTTCCTCAGAGTAAGGGCCGTTTTCGCCGTCAAAGATAAAGTCTGTGGAGACGTGGATGAGGTGCACGCCGTGGCGCTCGCTGGCCTTCACTAGGTTCTCCACTGCATCCACATTCTGTTTCCAGCACTCGTCGCGCTGGCTTTCGCAGTCATCTACGTTGGTCATGGCGGCCGTGTGGATAATGTGCGTGGGCTGGGTGTCCGAAATGACTTCCTCCACCTGCTCGGCGTTGGTCACGTCCATGGCCACAAACGCTACCTGCGGGTAAATCTCCGCGAGCTTGTTCTGCCCCCTGGAGGAGGCGATAATCTTCACCGATGCTTCTGTGTGCAACAGGTCTACCAGTTTCTGGCCTAAAAGCCCGTTAGAGCCGGTAATGAGAATGGTTTTCATAGCGAGTGGTTATTCGTAGCGGTAGCCGTAGAGCTTGGTGATTTGCTTCTTCTTCATCTTCTTGGCCGTCACCGTCATCTTGATGTCAGTGGTAGGACGGTCGCGGAAGTCTTTGCCCTGTTCGGCAATCTTGTTGATGACCGACAAGCCGTCAATCACCTGGCCGTACACAGTGTAGTTGTTGTCCAGGAAATGAACGCCCTCCTGGTTCTCCACCAGGTAAAATTGCGAACCGCTGGATTCCTTCTTGGGGTTCATGTTGTCGCCTAGACGTGCGGCGGCCAAAGCGCCGTAGATATGCTTGTGGTGCGGCAGAATCTCTGAGGGGATGGTGTAGCCCGGGTTGCCGGCGCCGTCATCATTTGGGTCTTCGTTCTTGGTGTTTGGGTCGCCGCCCTGAATCATGAATTCCTTAATGATGCGGTGGAACGTGGTACCGTCGTAGTATTTGTCCTTCACCAGCTTCAGGAAGTTGTCGCGGTGCTTGGGCGTGTCTTCAAACAGTACCAAACGCATAACTCCCTGCGGGGTGGTGATGGTGATGAGGTAGTCTTTCTTGCTTTTCTTCTGGGCCTGCGTCTGCACAGCAAGGAGCAGGCAAAGGCTAAAAAGGAGGGCGAGTTTCTTTAACATATTCTGTTTTTCGGCTGATTTCTGGAAATTAGGTCAAAAACAAACTTAGTGCTTCTCGGCGCGAATCTGGTGCAGGATGCGGTCGCCGCCCTGGCTTAAAACCACGTGGGCAATCTGTTCGCCCAGTGACTCGGCCTGCTCTCTGTCGCCGGTGGTTTCCTCCAGAATCAACTCCTGTCCGTCCAAGCTGATGATGCCCGCTCTCAAGGTCAACTGGTCGCCCTCTAAGGTAGCCAGCGCGAAAGTTGGGATGCTGCAGCCGCCTTCCATGGTACGTAAATAGGCGCGCTCTGCGGCCAGGCAAGTATGGGTGTCTGTATGGTCCAAGGCTTCCTTCAATTTCAACTTACGCTCCAGTGGCAAGGTTTTGGCGCACTCAATAGCCACACTCCCTTGGCCGGCGGCCGGAATGAAGGTATCTAGAGGCAAATGCTGGGCAATCATGTGGTCATACTGCATGCGGGACACCCCGGCGTACGCTAGCAAAATGGCGTCGTACTGGCCGTCTTGCAGCTTCTGGATGCGGGTCTGCAGGTTGCCCCGGCACTCGGCGGTAATCACGTCTGGGTAAAAGCGCTTGAGCATAGAGCGGCGGCGCGTGGAAGAGGTGCCAATCACCTGCTGGCCTTCGCCTAGTTTGAACAGCGGGTCAAAGGAAATGACTACGTCATGCACTTTCTCGCGCTCCATAAAGGCCAACATCTCCAAATCCTCGGGAATGGTGGATTGCACGTCTTTGGCGCTGTGCACGGCAATGTCAATGCTGCCGTCACGTAGGCTTTCCTCCAGCTCCTCGGTGAAGACGCCTTTTGCGCCTATTTTGTCCAAGGACTTATCTAAAACTAAATCGCCTTTGGTGGTGATGGTAACAATGTCCACCTCCATGCCGTGGGCCCGCAACGTGTCTGCTACGTGGTGGGCTTGCCAAAGCGCCAGACGGCTTCCGCGGGTCCCGATTCTTATGATAGGAGAGTTTGTATCTGCTTGCATAGGTTCTATTTAAGCGACTGGCCTGATTAAGTGCGCAATCTGAATAGACGTATCTAAAAACGTAATCTTAGGGTGCGCGTTCCGCTCAATGTGGTAATGCGCCTCATTTATCTGCTCAGAGAGCTGGGCGCCGTTGCCTTGGTGGATGAGCTTGGAGAACTTCTGCACGAAATCCATTTCGGGCGGCGGCAAGAAGGTAATCAACTGACTGTCCACGCCGTACAGCAACACCTTGCGCAATAGATTCAAGGCGAACTGCAGGAAGTTCTTCTGATTTTCACGGCCAAGTTTCTGAAAATCTTCGCTCTGCTCAATGATGCCGTCAAACTTGTGGTTATAGCACAGGCGCATCCAGCTGAGGAAGAACGTGAAGTAGTCTGAGGTCATCTCTTTGCTCAGCACGCGCGCCGCCTGCAAATTCCCTTCGGCCAACTGCGCCACTTGGTACGCAGTGTCCTTGTCTACATTTTGCTGTTCTGTCAGGTAATGCATCACCTCTTCTTCTGTGAACATGCGCACTTTCACTAACTGCGTACGCGACAGAATGGTGGTCAGTACTTTGTCCGTGGAGTTGCTTACCAACAGGAAAACCGTCGCGGCCGGCGGCTCTTCCAATAGCTTCAGCAGGGCGTTGGCCGTGGTGGAGTGCAACAGCTCAGGCAACCAGATGATGACTACTTTGTATTTGGCCTCGAAGGCTTTTAAAGCGGTGGTTCTGATGAGCTCGCGGCTTTCCTCGCGGGCAATGTTGCCTTGCTTGTTGTCGGCACCAATGTACTGCATCCAGTCGTTGAGCGTCTGGTAGGGGCTATCCGCAAGGAACGTGCGCCAGTTTTTGATGAAGTTTTTGCTCAGGGCCTCTGACTGGTCTTTGGTCTTGGTCACCGGCATCACAAAGTTGACGTCTGGGTGAATGAGCTTGCTGATTTTGGAACAGCTGGAGCAAGTACCGCAAGAGTCTTCTGCCGTGGGCGTCTCGCAGTTGAGGTATTGGGCATAGGCCAGCGCCAAGGCCAGGTTCGCCCCGCCCTCCGGCCCGAAGAACAGTTGCGCATGGGCCACGTGCTGTGCCTGCACCGAGTTCAACAGCAGTTGCTTGGTTTCCTGGTGGCCGTAAATTTGAGAAAACTGCACAGTGATTTCTGGTTTAGAAACAAGGCCAGAAGGCTTGTTTTCAGATGAACTGTAAAGATAAGATAGTGACGGCGTTTTTGCCCTATTTTTCAGAAATCAGGCGGAAAACGGTTTTCTAAAGGTTCTTAAAACTTCATTAGGACAAGAGAGGGATGCTTCTTTTTCATCTCAGACAAGACACCTCCTAAAGATTCAGCTCTTTCTTTAGATTCTAAATAGAACTGACATACCCTTTTGTCATCATTTAAAAACTTTAACTTTATATAGCTACCAGTGCCATCACTTGGAGGAATTTTTCCGCCTTTGGGTCTTCCTTTATAATCCAATGTTGCATCTATGACTTTAAGATTGCAAACAGGAATGAGCTCTGCAGCAATTTGAATTTCATCTGTTTGAAAGGTCACAAACTCCTTTGACAATTCAGGCCCTTTTCCATTGATGGCATTTACTATGGAATAAATTAAAAGTGGAACCCCAACAACAGGTAAAGCTAAGAAGGCAATAGTATAGGCGAGTTCAAACCCAGCAATGCCAAAGAAGAATCCAATAATAAAGACAGCCATACCAAAAAGACCAAATCGCCCCATGAATTTAGAAAGGGGTTTTTCTTTACCTACTAAGTTGAATTTCAAAACATTTCCTTGCATAGTTATTTCGGAACGGAGAAAACAAAAACTCCCGTTTTTAGGCTAATTTCTGAAAAATAGCCTAAAAACGGGAGCCAAAATAAACAATTACGCCTTACGCCGTCTTCTCCCAGTTGCGGGAAGGTTTGGTTTGTTCGAAGACGTGGGTAAGGATGCTTTTATCTTCTTCTGTCAAAGGTAAGCCACGGCGTTCAAGGACTACTTGAGCTACTTCAAAGACTTTGCGTAGTTGGAAGGTTTCATAGCCGGTCACGCCGCCCCAAGAGAAGGACGGGATGAAGTTTCTGGGATAGCCGGCGCCAAATACGTTGGCGCCAACGCCTACCACCGTACCGGTGTTGAACATGGTATTGATGCCGCATTTGGCGTGGTCGGCCATCATGAGGCCGCAGAACTGCAGGCCGGTGTCCACGAAGCGCTCTTTGGTGTGGTGCCAGAGTTTTACTTTGGCGTAGTTGTTCTTGAGGTTGGAGTTGTTGGTGTCTGCCCCAAAGTTGCACCACTCCCCTACCACCGAGTTGCCCAGGTAGCCTTCGTGGCCTTTGTTGGAATACCCGAAGAATACGCAGTTACCTACCTCGCCGCCTACTTTGCAATGCGGGCCTACAGTGGTATCGCCGCGCATCTTGCCGCCAATGTTGATGGTACTTTCTTCGCAGAGCGCAAACGGTCCGCGTATCACCGCACCTTCGTGCACCTGGGAGTTTTTACTCAGGTAGATGGGCCCGTCTTCGGCGTTTAGAATGGCGGCTTTGATTTTGACGCCTTCTTCTATGAACACATTCTCTGGCGCATAGACAATGGTATGCGGATCGTTGACCGCTTGGCTGGTTCTGCCTTTGGTCAGGCGGGCAAAGTCTGCTTTAATCTGGGCTCCGTTGATTCTAAAGATGTCCCATGAATTTTCCACCAAAACCACGTCTGCCGCCTCCACGTTCATCTTCTCCGCGCTGAAGTTCGCATAGAGTTCCTCTACAGAAGCATAGGCAGTAGCGCCGGCATTAATGGCCAACAAGGTCTCACCGCTGTACAACGCCTGGCCTTCTTTCAAGTCCTGTACTTGGGAGAACAGACCGTCTGTTGGGCACAAGGCGCCGTTCACATACAAATTGGCGTCAGTGGTTTTCTGCGCAAACTTCTGCTGCAAGTAGTCCTGTGTCAAGAAAGAAACTTGGCTTTGGGACACATGCGCCCATTTCTCAGAGATGGTTTGGATGCCTACCCGTATCTCCGCCACGGGGCGGGTGAAGGTGAATGGCAGGAGGTTGGCCCGCAGGGTGGGGTCGTCGAAGAGGATGATGTTCATGGGTCAAAAATAAAAAAGTCTTCCCAAATAATTTCGGGAAGACCTTTATACGTTAGGGCGCAGAAAGCGCTTATTTCTTGTAACGCTGCTTAAACTTGTCAATACGTCCTGCAGTATCCACGAAAAGGTTTTTACCAGTGTAGAACGGGTGCGAAGCAGAAGAAACCTCTACTTTAACCACCGGGTAAGTCTTGCCGTCTTCCATGGTGATGGTCTCGTTAGAGTTCATGGTAGAGCGGGTGATGAATTTAAAATCTGAGGAAGTATCTTGGAAAACTACTTCTCTGTACTCAGGATGAATGTCCTTTCTCATTGTATTGCTGTATTTTTAAAGACGCATTTCTAGAATCAGGTGGCAAAATTAAGAATATCTTCTGCATATTAAAACTATATATCTAAAATTTTTCAGAGTGACTGGATTGCACCCAGCATGGCCGGATTGGCAAATATTTCAGTAATTTGGCCGCAACTCTCATGTTTCACTTCCTAGCTCCCGGTTTATGGCCTTTACCACTGACAACCTGATTCTGGACCGTCAAGCCATCCTTCAGAAAATTACGCGTATTGCTTATGAAATCTTTGAGCGCAATTTTGAGGAGGAGCGCCTGGTACTGGCAGGCGTGTATGAGAACGGCTACCTTCTGGCCCAACTGCTGGCAGAGGAACTGAAGAAGATTTCGCCGCTGGCCATTGAGCTCATGGAAGTGCGCCTGCATAAGACCCAACCCCTGCAGCACGAGCTCAAGCTAACCCCAAGCCCAGAATCCCTCACAGACACGGTAGTAGTGCTAGTGGACGATGTCTTGAATACCGGCAAAACCCTGGCCTACACCTTACGCGCCTTCTTAGAGAAGGACTGCAAGAAGCTGGAGATTGCCACGCTGGTGGACCGCCACCATCCCCTCTACCCTATCTCAGCTACCTACACAGGTTACTCCCTGGCTACTACCATCAAAGAGCACATCAAAGTTGAGTTGAACGAGGAGACCTTCGGCGCGTATTTGATGTAATGCTACGGCGGTAATAAATCAGGTTTCACAGTTAGATTGATTTGAAATATGCAGTATGCGATAGGCATTGCTTTAATAGCTTGGGGAATATGGTATTTATCCACCGCTTTTGACCTTAGATGGCCAAAAGCGGTGGCAACTTCTTCAGACGCTGTCTTATGGAAGAAGTTCTTTGGTAGGCCTTATGGGCCCATCGCAAATTTCATAATAGGGATGGTGTGGTTAGGGATAGGCGTATTCTTAGTCTTTAAATAACCGTTTCTTACTTTATCGTTCGTCATTTGTCCTCTATCCGTTTTTGCCCTCATTTCCAGAAAACAGCCTAAAAACGCTTGCTATGAAAATCTGCTTCGCCTCTAACAATGCCTATAAACTAAAAGAGATACAGTCTTTGCTGGGTGCGCCCTTTGAATTGGTGAGCTTGGAAGAACTGGGTTGCACTGAGGAACTGGCCGAAGACCAGGACACGCTGGAAGGCAACGCGCTGCAGAAGGCGCAGTACGTTTGGGAGAAGTACAAGACGCCCTGCTTTGCAGATGACACTGGGTTAGAGGTAGAAGCTTTGAATCATGAGCCGGGTGTGTATTCAGCGCGGTATGCGGGACCGGAGCGCGACAACCAAGCCAATATGCAGAAGGTTTTGGACAACCTGCAAGGGAATGGAAACCGCAAGGCACGTTTCAGGACGTCCATTGTGTTGATTCTGGAGGACGGCGAGCCGCATTATTTTGACGGTATTGTGGAAGGCCACATTCTGGATGCGCCCAGAGGCACCAACGGTTTTGGCTATGACCCCATCTTCGCGCCAGAGACCAGTCCGCTTTCCTTCGCAGAGATGAGCAGTGATCAGAAGAATGAAATCAGCCACAGGGCGCGCGCGGTGCAGCAGTTGGTTTCGTTCTTGCAGCACCGGTATGTACAAACCGGTACCTGAGCAAATTCTTTTGAGGCATCGTTAGGCGGCATGCGTACAAACACCTAATTTTGCACCCCGTAAACCAATTGCACTTATGCATCAAAAGCCGTTCATTGTAGGCATTACGGGAGGGAGCGCCTCAGGAAAAACCACCTTCTTGAGTAGATTACTGGCTTCATATGCACCTGAGGACATCTGCCTCATCTCACAGGACAACTATTACCATGACCGTGAGAAACAGTTCAAAGATGACCAAGGCGTCCTTAACTTTGATTTACCTACCTCTATTGACAGCCTTGCCTATGCCCAGGACATTCTTAAGCTAAGCCAAGGCGAGACCATCCACCGTCAGGAGTATACCTTCAACAATCCCAACGTAGTGCCGCGCCAACTTGAGTTTAAACCGGCCCCTATTGTAGTGGTAGAAGGCATCTTTGTTTTCTATTATGAGGAAGTGGCTAAACTCCTGGACTTAAAGGTCTACATAGATGCCAAGGAGCACATTAAACTGCAGCGCCGCATCATCAGAGACAAAGTAGAGCGTGGCTATGACCTGGATGACGTGTTGTACCGCTACACCCACCACGTAGCCCCTACTTATGAGAAATACATCAAGCCATTCAAGAACGATGCAGATGTAATCATCCCCAATAACCGTCATTTTGACAAAGGCCTTGAGGTACTGGTGACTTACTTGAACTCAAAAATCAGCAAATAACCAGGCCCATATTTCTAAGGCGCTGGAACTCTTTCTAAAAGCCTCTGCTTTACCAAGTGTAAGGCAGAGGCTTTTGTTTTATGCAGGATTCCTATATCTTTGCTTATACAGATGAAAACCGGACAGAACATATCACATCATTGGCGCCTGCTATGGACTAGTTTGGCGCTGCTGTTGGTATTGTCTGTGAACCACCAGGTTCTGCCGGCATATGCGCATACTGCCACCCCGGCAGAGCAAACGGCGGTAAAAGCACATAAGAAGGCGGAAGGCACTATTGTCAAGCAGAGAGTCTCTCTGGAGGCCACCACTTCTTTTGTAGACCTTGTTTTAGCGGAGCCCGCGCTGTTACCTACCTTTTCGTTTACGGCACCTGAGGCCCTAAACCTTAAAATGGAGGCGCCGCTGGCTTATTGGACTTTCTTCCTGCAGCAGCAGGCCACCCAGCCTATTTCACCCAACGCTCCTTAACGCGTTCTTTCCGCATCCTGGCCTTTCTGGGCCACCCTAGGGATGCAGACTCTTTACTCCCTATATTTTATCCCTTGCAAGGCTGACAAAAGCGGCCATACGGGCTATTAGGGCCTCTTAAGCATTTTTAATACTTTTCTATACATTTTACAAAACCCATGCGTAACAAAGGATTTATTGTATTCCTGACGGTGATAGTCACGGTGCTATGCCTGTACTTTCTATCACTTAGCCTGGTATCACGCAATGTGGAGCAGAAAGCTGCCACCTATGCCACTGATGCCAAAGGCAATGTAGACCAATATAAAAAACAGACGTACCTGGACTCTGTCTGGAGAGCCCCTGTTTTAAACGTATTAGGTAAAGAATATACCTACCAAGAAATCAAAGAAAGTGAGTTAGGACTTGGTCTTGACTTGAAAGGCGGCATGCACGTGACCCTAGAGGTTTCTCCGGTAGAAATCATTAGAACCATGGCCGGCAACCGCAAAGACCCAGCGTTTGAGCAAGCCATTGCCCAAGCCCAGAAATTGCAGGTAAACAGCCAAGAGAACTTTGTAGACTTGTTCTACCGCTCGTATCGTGAGATTGCCCCTAACGCTAAGCTTTCTTCACTGTTTGCCAACAGCGCCAACCGCAACTTGAACTACGCCTCTACAGACCAGCAAGTATTGGCAGAGATCAACCGGGAGGTGAATGACGCCGTGGCCCGCTCTTTCAACATCCTGCGCACGCGTATTGACAAGTTTGGCGTAAACCAGCCAAACATCCAGCAATTACAAGGTACTAACCGCATCCAGATTGAATTACCGGGTGTAGACAACCCAGAGCGTGTTCGTAAACTATTGCAAGGAACTGCCAACCTGGAGTTCTGGGAAGTATGGCGCACAGATGAGTTTGCTCCTTACTTCACGCAGTTGAATGACTACCTGGTAAAAGAGGAGTCTGCCAACAAACTAAAAGGTACTTCTACCGCTGGTGCTTCTACTTTGGCTGCCGCTGCGGCACCAAAAGACACTACCTTGGCAAAAGCCTCTGGTGATACCACGGCACTTGCCAACCAATTGGCCAAAGCAGATACTGCTGGCACCAAGAAAGATTCTTTAAACACCAACCAGAGCTCTTTGTTGGCGCGTTTGTTCACGCCGCTTCCGGGTGGTTTGGGCTCTAACGTACGTGACACGGCTAAAGTGAACGCTTTGTTCGCTAAGGAAGAAGTACGTGCCTTGTTCCCGCAGAACATGAAGTTCTTATGGGGTGTGAAACCAATTGTGGCCAATGACGGTGCTGAGTTCTTAGAACTATTCGCGGTGAAGAAAGGACGTGACGGCAAGGCTCCCTTGACAGGTGAGTACATCGCTGACGCCCGTCAGGATTACAGCCAGACGGGTCAGCCAGAAATCAACATGGCTATGAACGTAGCTGGTTCTAAGAAATGGCAACGCTTAACCGCCGACAACATCGGTCGTCAGGTAGCTATTGTTCTTGACAACTATGTATACTCTGCGCCAGTGGTACAGAATGAGATCAGTGGTGGTAACTCTTCCATCTCTGGTTCTTTCACCATTGATGAAGCCCAGGATTTGGCCAACATCTTGAAGGCCGGTAAAATGCCAGCCCCTACCCGTATTGTAGAAGAAGCCATTGTGGGTCCTTCTTTGGGTCAGGAAGCCATCAACCAAGGTTTGCTTTCTTCTTTGGCGGGTCTTGCCCTGGTAGTGATCTTCATGATTGCCTACTATGCTAAAGGTGGTTTGATTGCCAACATCGCCTTGTTGTTCAACATCTTCTTCATCATTGGTATCCTTGCTCAGTTTGGCACGGCGCTTACCTTGCCTGGTATTGCCGGTATGGTATTGACCATGGGTATGTCTGTGGATGCCAACGTACTAATCTTTGAGCGTATCAAGGAAGAAATGGCGGCTGGCTTGAATATTCAGGAAGCCATTAAGAAAGGATACAGCAAAGCGTTTAGCTCCATCTTTGACTCCAACGTGACCACTTTATTGGCTGGTATCATCCTATACTTCTTTGGATCTGGTCCAGTAAAAGGATTTGCCATCACCTTGATGATTGGTATTGCTACCTCCTTCTTTACAGCGGTGTACGTGTCTAGAATTTTGATAGAGTGGATGGCGAAAGGCAACAACGCCAGCACCCTTTCTTTGGAGACTGCACTATCTAGAAACTGGTTTAAGAACATCAAGTTTGACATTCTAGGCAACCGTAAAAAAGCGTATTTGTTCTCTACCATCCTTATTGCCTTTGGTATTGCCGCCGTGTTCATTAAAGGCGAATTGCCATTGGGCGTTGACTTTAAAGGTGGTCGTTCTTACGTAGTTGACTTTACCAGTGCCGTACCAGCCTCTGATGTACGCTCTGCCCTGGACGATGAGTTCCAAGGAAAAGGTACTGAGGTAAAAACCTTTGGTGCTGCCAACCGCTTAAAAGTGACGACCAGTTACCTAGCCGAG
This sequence comes from Rufibacter sp. DG15C, assembly GCF_001577755.1. Classification (NCBI taxonomy): domain Bacteria; kingdom Pseudomonadati; phylum Bacteroidota; class Cytophagia; order Cytophagales; family Hymenobacteraceae; genus Rufibacter; species Rufibacter sp. DG15C. The sequence continues at coordinate 2,579,305 of NZ_CP010776.1, read as the reverse complement.
GATGAGTCTACCCAAGCCGATGAAACCGTACAGGCTGCATTGGTGAAAGGTTTAACGGAGTACCAAGGCCAGAATCCTAAAATTGTAAGCTCCTCTAAAGTAGGCGCTACCATGGCCGATGATATTCAGAAGACAGCTGTAATTGCCGTATTGCTGGCCTTTGCCGGTATCTTCGTGTACCTGGCCTTCCGTTTCAGCAGATGGCAGTACAGCTTGGGTGGGGTTATCGCCTTGATCCACGACGTGTTGGTAGTGTTCTCTGCCTTCACCATTGCCAACCTGTTTGGGGTTTCTTTTGAGATGGACCAGGTGTTCATCGCCTCTATCCTGACCATTATTGGTTATTCTATCAATGACACCGTGGTAGTGTTTGACCGTATCAGGGAGTACACGCAGGAGAACCCACGCATGAAGTTTAGAGACATTGTGAACCCGGCCTTGAACAGCACGTTTAGCCGTACCATCATTACCAACTTAACGGTATTGCTAGTGGTGATTGTGCTCTTCATCTTTGGTGGTGAAACGCTGAGAGGCTTCTCCTTTGCCATGTTGGTAGGTTCTTTGACCGGTACGTATTCTACCTTGTTCATTGCTTCTCCAATTGTAGTAGATACTACCAACGTGGACAAGATGAATGTAACCTCACAAGCCAAACCAGTAATTGTTTCCTAAATAAAGCACTTGCTTAATTGAGAAAAGCCCGGCAGATTGTCGGGCTTTTTTATTGCCTCTCTATTCGCATTCAGCCTGCGGAATCAGGGGTTATATGCCCAGAAAACTTTTATAGATAAGATTTTAGAGAGAAGTCGTTTAATACTTCAAAATCCTTATTTTTGTAAGAATGGGAAGTAGGCGCTAACTTTTACGCGTTGCATTTCCTTGGTTTTATTGCTCTCCATACCCAACTAAACAAACTCTTAACTACCCTTTCTAACTGCCCATGGACCGTTTTACCGGACTAATAGGAATTGTCTTAATCTTAGGCATTGCCTTTCTGCTTTCCAATAACCGGAAGGCTATCAATATTCGCTTAGTGGTAGTGGGGCTTCTCCTGCAATTAGGCTTAGCCTTTTTTATCTTGAAAGTGCCGTTTGGCCAAATGCTGTTCTCTAAACTAGGAGCCGGTATTACCAGAATCCTGAGCTTCTCTGACCGCGGTGCCGAATTTGTGTTTGGCGCGCTTGTGAACAAAGAAAAAATGGACCGCGCCTTTGGCCCGGGCAATGACGTGATCTTCTTCTTTAAGATTGTTCCTACCATCATCTTTGTAGCGGTTTTGGTAAGCATTGCCTACCACATTGGCTTGATGCAGCGCATTGTGTCTGTGGTGGCCAAAGTGGTGCATAAACTGATGGGCGTGAGTGGTAGTGAGGCGGTGTCTAACGTGGCCAGCGTATTTGTGGGCCAGGTAGAGGCACAAATCATGATCAAGCCATATTTGCCTACCATGACCAACTCAGAATTGTTAGCGTCTATGGCGGGTAGCATGGCATGTATTGCAGGGGGTGTAATGGCCGTGTACATAGCCTTGGGCGTACCCGCTGAGTACTTGATTGCCGCTAGTATCATGGCTGCCCCCGGCGCCTTGGTGATCTCTAAAATTGTCTTCCCAGAAACCGAAGAATCTGAAACCAAAGGGAAAGTGGGGATTGAGGTGGTGAAGCAAGATGCCAACCTGGTAGATGCCATTTCTCACGGTGCCTCTGACGGATTACGCGTAGGTTTGAACGTGGTGGCCATGCTAGTAGGTTTTATTGCCTTGATAGCCCTGGTGGACTTCTTCTTAGGCTATGTGGGTACGTTCTTAGCCGGCATGGGCATGTCTCTGGACGCCGTAGGTATTCCTTTGGAGAACTTGAGCCTGAAGAGCATTCTAGGAAGCATTTTCTCTCTCTTTGCCGTAGCCATGGGCGTACCTGTAAAGGATATGTTTGCTGCCGGTTCCTTGATGGGTACCAAGATTGTCATCAATGAGTTTGTGGCCTACTTGGACCTTGCCGCTATTAAAGGCACCTTGGACCCTAAGACCTTGTTGATTACCTCCTTCGCGCTTTGCGGTTTTGCCAACTTCAGCTCCATTGCCATTCAAGTGGGTGGTATTGGTCAGTTAGTACCAGAACGCAGAAAAGACCTTGCCGCGCTGGGCGTAAAAGCCTTGATCTGCGGAACCTTGGCCTCATACATGTCAGCAGCCTTAGCGGGTATTTTGATGTAATACGTACCAACTCTGATGTATACTTAAAAGCAAAAGGCACCTTAGAAATAAGGTGCCTTTTGCTTTTATTGACTTCTGGCGCTTCAATGAAAACTTAACGCTTTATTTCGGCATTAAGTACTGAAAGGAAAACTATCCTGCGCTCCGATTTTGGCTTATTTTCATGAAAACAAGCTAAAAACGCAAGTCTTAGATTACGAGCCTCACTCCGCCTAATTCTTGGATACCATACGGGAAATGATCACCAGGTGACCCGATGAACATGAAGTTCTTAGGAATGCCCCATTTGACAGAAAGTTCGTCAATGAGTTCTGGCCCGAATTGTCCTCTCCACACCACAAAGTCCACCACCAGCTCTGGGTACGCTAAGTCCAATACTTCAATTTCGTGCATGAGTTTCTTTGGCGGTTTCTCATCGTCTCTGAGCACGTTCACAATCTTGAGCTTGTTGGTATGCTCATTCTCCACAATGTAACGCATCACCTTGTTGATGTTGGCTATGTTATCTCCCTTGGTAAAGAATACAAATTCCTGAGACCTAATCTTGTGAATCAGCCTGACTAAAGCCCTGGATTTGAAAGGAAGTACCTTTTCAAAAGGCTCTTCTATTTGGCGCAACAGATAAGCAAAAAAACCAAGGAGCTCAATGCGGTACAGCATAATGAACACCACAGACACGGTGGGCACAAAATATTTCAAGAACACCCAGACATAGGCCGGGTTCAGCAAGGCATTGCCTACCAAAGCGGCAAGGATAGCAGAGATGGCAATGAACAGCACCAAGGCAGTGGCACGCACCGGTCTAGGCAGGCGGTTCCGTCGCATTTTCAACAACACATTACCCAAGCCAAACAAGGCCATTACAGACAAGAAGGAAATGGTGTAGACGCCGGCCAACGCGCCAATATCTCCTTTGGTGATGAGCAAAATAGACACGCACAACAAGAAGAAGCTGATCATGATCAGGTAGGCAGATCCTTTCTTGTTGGTAATGAGCAAGAATTGAGGCAGGCAGCGGTCCAGCGTCATACGTTGTACCAAACCCGTCACTCCCACATAAGACGTAAGCACCGCACCGCTCAATACCATGGCTGCATTCACAGAGACAAGCGTGGCTAGCCAACTTCCTCCGGTCACCTCGCCTAAATAAGCCAACAAGGCCGTTTGGTGTGTGGCCACGGCGGCTATAGGGATGATGGCAATGGCCAGAAACGCGGTGAGTGGGTTAAACACCGTCACGGCCAACCACATGTTGCGCAGCGTCTTCGGGAAGACGCCCCGCTCCTGCTCTTCTACAAAGTTGGCAGAACTCTCAAACCCCGAAATACCCAGCATGGCCGCCGCGAAGCCAAAGAACAGCGCCTTCCAGATGCTGCCTCCTTCTAAGGGTTGGCTGTAGTTTAAGGCCAGCGTGTCAAACCCATTGTTAAACAAGAAGATAAAGCCCACTACTACCAATAAGGTGAGCGTAGAGATATGAGTGATAAAGATGATGACCGCTACAATAGAAGACTCACCAATCCCCATGATGGTCAAGCCCATGAAGAGCGCTAAAAGTCCAATGGTGGCATAAATGATGGGAAGTCCTTCCCAGAGGTGGTGCACATAGTGCATGGCCTCACTAGCCGAGATAACCGCGGTGGCCATGTACGATAGCAGCGTGAGGCAGGCCGCCAATGAGGCCGTGCTTTTGCTGGTGGTGTTCAACAGGGCGTTGTACGCGCCGCCGTTCAAGGGCAGGGCTCCTACTACCTCGCCGTAAATGCTCCTGAATAAAAACAAGACGCCGCCTACCATCAACAGCGCCACCCAGGCATACTGCCCAGAATAAACAATGGCCAACGCCGAGACATAGAGGCAAGAGGATGTGATATCATTGCCGCAAATGGCCGTGGCGGCCAGCTCCTTTAGTTTTGGAGGGTGCGGTTTTGGGTCGTGGGTGAGTACAGCTGTTTGCATGTATAAGTATATATAATATGCAGTATACGAACTTAATCCATGAAGTTGTGTCTTGCCTTCTTCGGCTAAAATTATACTAGTAGAAAGGTCTCATAACCACCCAGATACAGCCGTTGTTTCAGGATTAATTCTGAAGCTAAAAGTACACACGCAGCTCAAACCGTCCGTTTTTGGGCTCTTTCCTGGAAACGAGGCCGAAAACGGAAATCCGCGTATTGCCCAACAAAAAAGCCCTGACATGGCTGTCAGGGCTTTTAGAATCAAATTCTGAGTGAGCTTACAAGGTTACGCCTTCGGCCACCACTTCTCTTACTTCGGGGACCATGCGCTTTAACAGGTTCTCAATACCAGCTTTCAAGGTAACCGTGGCAGAAGGACAGCCGCTGCAAGAGCCTTGCAGGTTCACGGTCACAATTCCGTCATTGTATGACTTGAACGTGATGTTACCGCCGTCTTGCTCTACCGCCGGACGCACATAGTTCTCTAACAAGTCAATCACTTTCTGAGAGATGTCTGCATCCTCGGCTGACAGGTTGGTAGGCAGTTCTGTGGTGGCAGCGCTGGTGGCCGCTGGCGTACCAATGAAAATAGGGCCGCCCGCCTCTACATAGGACTTGATAAAGGTTCTCAGCTCAGGGATCAAGGTTGGCCACTGGTCTGCGGTGTTTTTGGTCACGGTCACAAAGTTGCTCGCAATGAACACTCTGGACACGTATTCAAAGTTGAAAAGCTCTTGGGCAAACGGAGAGTCTACCGCCGCTTCTACGTTGGCATAATCCACGCTCTGCCCCTCTCCCAAAAGAGAAGAGTTAAGCACAAATTTCATGGACTCTGGATTAGGGTTGGCCTCTGCATACACAGAAACCGCTTTGGCTGTATTATCAATCATGGCTATATCTTACTTTGTTATAAAAACCTGAGGCACTTGCTTTAAGTTTCCAAAATTAGGTAGAAATACAATAGGTTCTGCTTTACGTGAAACGCAGGCCGGTATGTTTTCTGAAACCAGCCCAAAAACACCGGCCAGTTTTCATCTTTACCCTTAACTTTACCCGCATACGGTTTCTATTATTGCCCTTTGCCTATGCTCAACGCCTCTATTTTACTGTCTGCCGCTCCGCATCAAATTCCCGGTTACCTAATCATCCCCTTTGTGGTATTGATTGGCTTGATTGCCACCGGGCCTATCTTCTTTCCGCATTTTTGGCACAAGTACTACAAATACATTGCGGTGGCCTTGGGCCTTTTGGTGCTAGGCTATTATTTGGCTGTATTACAAGACACCCACCTGCCCGCCGAGACTCTAGCCGAGTACGCCTCTTTTGCCATTCTGCTAAGCGCCTTGTACGTGGCCGCTGGTGGTATTTACATCAATGCCAATGCCAATGCCACGCCCTTCATCAATGTCTTGATTCTGTTTCTGGGCGCCTGTCTGGCCAATGTGATAGGCACCACGGGCGCGTCGTTGCTCTTGATTAGGCCGTTTATCAGGCTGAACAACCACCGCATCAAGCCCTACCAGATTGTATTCTTCATTTTTATAGTGAGTAATGCCGGCGGGATGCTTACGCCGCTCGGTGACCCTCCATTGTTCATTGGTTTCTTGAAAGGCGTGCCTTTCTTCTGGACGATGCAGAACTTGTTTACTCCTTGGTTGATTGCCGTAGGCGGACTTTGTGCCATCTTCTTCTTCAGGGACAGGATGAATAAAAGCACGTACCAACCCAACCCAGAGGTAAAAGCCCGCAATGAGGCCAAGACCGAATTTTATTTTTCAGGTAAGCGCAACATCCTGTGGCTAACCGTCATCATTGGGGCAACTTTTTTGAATCCTTCTACTTTTGAGTGGCTCCCATATATTCCCCTAGAAGGGGGCATCAAAGTCTCATTTGTGCGAGAGTTAGTGCAATTGACGGCTGCTTTCCTGTGCTACAAGTTTGCCAGCAAGACCGCCTTGAACGGCAACCACTTCTCCTTTGAGCCCATTCTGGAAGTGGTGTTTCTGTTCTTCGGGATTTTCTTTACCATGATGCCCGCCTTGCAACTGTCTGCGGAACTGGCCTCCAGCCCTGAATTCTCTGCCTACCTCACCCCCAGCATGCTGTATTGGACCACCGGCACGTTGTCAGGAGTTCTGGACAATGCCCCCACCTATGCCAACTTCTTGTCCCTAGGAATGGCGAAATACGGCATGAACTACGCCAACGTAGACCATGTGCAGCAATTCGCCCACGGCCTGAGCAACGCCCCCGAGACCCTATTATCACTGGAGGCTATCTCTATTGGGGCGGTTTTGTTTGGCGCCATGACCTACATTGGCAACGGACCTAATTTCATGGTGAAAGCTATTGCCGAGCAGGCCGGCGTCAAAATGCCACCATTCTTTACCTATGTCTACAAATACTCCCTAGTGTATCTGTTGCCTATCCTGGTCTTGATTTGGCTGGTAGTAATTAGATAAGACTGAAATACAGCAAAGTCCCCGTTTTTGGTCTGATTTCTGGAAATCAGACCAAAAACGGGGACTTTGCTTTTGAATAGACGAAGGCTTTTCAGCTGAAAAACATACCACAATGTATTTTTCGTTTTCCGGCTATCTTCCAGGAAACAAGCCAAAAACGACCTTAGGCTAATCTGTTGGCACGTTGTCTCAGCACAAAATCTGCCAGCACAAGCGCGGCCATTGCGTCTACAATGGGCACGGCTCTGGGCAATACGCAGGGATCATGACGGCCCTTTCCTTGCAGGGTAATCTCCTGCCCACTCTGGTCAATGCTGGTTTGGGGTTGCAGAATGGTCGCTACCGGCTTAAACGCTACTCTAAAGTAAATGTCCTGCCCGTTGGAGATGCCACCTTGAATGCCGCCGCTGTGGTTGGTGCGGGTCTTCACTTCGCCGGCCTCATCTGTATAAAACGCGTCGTTGTGCTGTGAACCGTACATGCCCACGCCGTCAAAGCCGCTGCCGTATTCAAACCCTTTCACCGCGTTGATGCTGAGCATGGCCTTGCCTAGTTCGGCGTGTAGCTTGTCAAACACCGGTTCACCCAGACCCGCAGGAACGCCTTTTATTACGCAGGTTACCACTCCGCCAATGGTGTCTAGTTTGTCGCGGGTTTCCTCAATGAGCTGAATCATGGCCTGCGCCGTCTCTTGGTGCGGGCACCGTACTATGTTGCTGTCTACTTGGCTAAGATCCAGTTGGCTGTAATCTGCCGGGGTGTGGATGTTCCCTACTTGTGAGACGTAAGCTGTAATTTGAATGCCTTGCTGGGCCAAAAACTTTTGCGCCAACACACCGGCCGCTACACGGGCCAGTGTTTCACGGGCAGAGCTTCGGCCGCCGCCGCGGTGGTCTCTGGAGCCGTACTTGGCAGTGTAGGTATAGTCTGCGTGCGAAGGTCGGTAGGCTTGCTCTATGTGCGAATAGTCATGGCTGGCCTGGTCCTTGTTAAACACCGTGAGCGCGATGGGCGTGCCCTGCGTCTGGCCATTGAAGATGCCTGACAGGATCTGCACCTGGTCCTTCTCATCACGCGGGGTGGTGATCTTGGACTGTCCCGGTCGGCGGCGGTCAAGGGCATGCTGAATCTCCTCCAAGGTGATGGGAAGCCCGGCGGGGCATCCGTCTACCACCACGCCCACCGCAGTGCCGTGTGACTCCCCGAACGTAGTGATCTTAAAGATGGATCCGTAGGTATTGCTCATGAATTCTTCTTAATAAATATAAACAGGGCCACCACCAGCAACACCGCCAGGGCAATGTTGCTATAGCGGCGGGCCTCCTGCATTTGGTCTAACCTGGCCACCTGGTTGCTTTCATCCGAAATGATGTCGTAAAAACTGCCCACGTCTTGTGACCGAATGGTGGCGTTCTGATCCTCTTTGCCCCGCACGCGAATGGTCATGCTGGGCTTGAGCGTGTCATACCGGGCGGTCACCGGATTAAAATACACCCACTGGAAGATGCTGCGCAACGGGTACTCCCCTGGGTGGCGGCCTACCACAAAGTACCGGTACGTTTTGGTGCCCGAGATTTTACTGTTAGCAGCATTCACGTATTGCCGCACCTCGGGTGGATAGATCTCAATACCACTAGAGTCCCAAATGGTCTGCGGCGTGGGCATGTTACCTATATTTCCTTCGCCCTCCACTCTAAACTGGTAGACAGAGTTCTGGTTGATGGAAATGGTGTTTCTGGAGAGTTGCTCCTGTAACCTGAACACGCCTACCGGCACCTGGTCTCTAAGCGGATGAGGCGGCAGGGCGCGCACTTCAACCGTCTGTGCAGAGGTGGCATATGATTTATATTCGGGTAGCCTGTTCTGGGTAAGCAGGCTGGGGTTCTTGGCTACTTTGTACTTGACCATCTGCAACTGCACCACCGGAAAGCGCAGGGCCTGCGCCGTGATAGGAAACAGCACCGCCTCGTGCAACTTGTATCGGGTAAAGGCCTTGTCTCCTACTTTTATCTTTTCGGGCTGAATTTCTTGTTGCTCCAACACCTCTTCCCAGACGCTGCGTTGCTTGAGTTGGCGCACCACCTCTAGTATCTGCGTCTCAAACTGATAGAAATCCAGCAAGCCCAGGTCGGTGTCGGCTACATAAAACCACAAGGAGACCGGCACACTCTCGCCTACATAGGCCTGCTTCTTGGGCACGTGCAGCGTAAGAAAGGCGTTTTCCTTCACCTCTACAAACTCTGGGGCAGGCGCCACTAAGGGAGCGGTAGGCAGCGTATCAGTAACAGGCTTTACAGGTTGCGGCGGGCCTACTTTCAACTTATAGGGTTTGGCCGTGACCGTCTTTCCGTCTACGGTTAGGGTGAAGGGCTTCACGGTCACTTCGCCTTCCTTTAAAGGGGCGTAGCGCTGCGTGAGGGTATAGACCACCGTGATTTGCTGACCAGTCTTGTAAGTGGACGAGGACAGTTGGCGTGTGCTTTTCTGCAGGCCCTCAATCTCTGGGAAGCCTTCTACCTTGACGGGTTTGGTAGGAGAAACTTTGACCGAAATGGTAAAATACTGATCAATGGGAATGGAGGCTGGGCCATACTCAATGGACAGGCTCTGCGCCCAGCTAGTGCCGGCCCAAAGCAAGAGTATCCCTAAGAGTATCAGTCCCTTTTTCATGTAATTCCTCAAAAACAGGCCAAAAACTGTGGTTATTTTTAGCCCAATGCCAAAAATACGAATTACCGCCATAGTGCCCTCCCTTTCCCTGCAAAAGACCGCGCCAAGGGCAAAGAAATCAGCCATTTCAAAAAAAGTTTACTTCTCCAAAATCCGGCTGGACTACTTAGCCCGTAGGTCTCGCTGAAATCCGGTTGCCACACAGCGACGGAGGTCACAGGCGGTCGACTACTTTTTCAGGAACGCTGGCCCCACCTATTGTTACACCTTCAAACTTTAAAACTATGGCAAAAAACCTAGAACCGACTCCTGTGGATGAGACCACAAGCAGGATCAACACCCCCTTCAACAGACGCAATTTCCTGAAGTACACAGGATTGACCATGGCTGCTACCGCCGTTGTTCTTACCACTGGTTGCGACGATGATGACGAAGACACTACGCCAATGGCAGAAGGCTCTGTGAACCTTGGCACGGGTGATGTAGGAATTTTGAACTACGCCTACGCGCTTGAGCAATTAGAAGCCGCCTTCTACACCCAAGTGGTTGCCAACGCCGCCTTCTCTACCGCGTTCCCAAGTGCATTGGAGCGCTCTATCCTCACAGACATCAGAAATCATGAGGTAGCGCACCGTGAGTTCTTCAAGGCCGCCATCCCGGCAGCATCCAGAATTCCAGACTTAACCCCAGACTTCAGTGCCGTTAACTTCTCAAGCCGTACTTCTGTCTTGGCCACCGCTAAAACGTTTGAAGACTTAGGCGTAGCGGCTTACAATGGGGCTGGCAAACTGTTCACAGACACAGGCAACGGTCTTACTTATTTGACTTTGGCTGGTAAAATTGTTTCTGTAGAGGCCCGTCACGCGGCAGAAATCAGAGACTTGATCAGCAACGGTGACTTTGCCAAAGGAGACTCAGGCATTATTGCGGGTCGCCAGATTGTAGATACCAATGGATTGGACGTAGCCTTAATGCCTTTAGAAGTATTGCAGCGCGCGCAGCCATTCATCAAGCAAACAATTGTAGCAACTGGTTTACCAACACAATAATCTAAAGGAGAAATAAAGCCATGAATATATTTAACGTAATTCAAGAGATTGAAAAAGTAGATCCAGAAGTATTTGACCGTCTGGATGCCCGCAGATCTGTTTTCAAACACTTTGCTGGCTTCAGCAAGAAATTGGTGGCCACTGCCGTTCCATTGGCCTTTGGCTCTTTCTTAAACAAGGCCTATGCTCAGACTGGTAGCAACGCTGCCATTGTAGACGTATTGAACTACGCCCTTACCTTAGAGTACCTGGAGGCTGAGTTCTACAAGCAAGCAGCCGCCGCTGCCCCTGCGGTAGGTGCTCCTGCCGCCGCGCAAGGCGCTTTGGCCTTGATCAGAGACCATGAGGTAGCCCACGTTGCTTTCTTAAGACAAGCAATCACCAGCTTACAAGGCACTCCGGTTATGTTTACGGCCGCCAACTTTGACTATACCGCTGGTGGTGCGTTTGCAGACGTGTTTACTAATTACGGCACTATGTTAGCCGTTGCCCAAGCGTTTGAAGACACTGGCGTAAGAGCGTACAAAGGCCAGGCAGGGAATCTGGTAGCCAACAATACTATCTTAACCGCCGCTTTGCAGATTCACTCAGTGGAGGCTCGTCACGCTGCCCACATCAGAAGAATGCGCAGAGACACGCCGGCTATTATGGCGTCAGTTAAACCATGGATCACAGGTAAGGACAGAGGTGGGCTTCCGGCTGCCACGCAACCTATCTATGATGGTGAAGAACTGACTACACAGGCTACCGTGAACATTATCATGAATGCTGGTGGCATTAACATCAACGCAGATTCTGCCTCTGAGGCGTTTGATGAGCCTTTAACCAAGGATCAAGTGCTGGCCATTGTGGATCCGTTCATCAGATAGACAACAAAATCAGCAGATTATTATCAAAATAAAAAAAGGTAGCCTTGCGGGCTACCTTTTTTTATTAAATTTGTATTAATTCATCCTTTTATAGAGCATCTTTTACAATTTTAGCACGTATAGGTTAATCCTTACAAATCTATACCTTACCTATAAACACTTATACACGCCATGTTGGAGTATGTGAAAATGATCTTGGACAAAGTGAGCTTTGATCAAAAACTATTTGAGAAAGAGCTTAGAAAAGGTCTGCGGATGCTCGTGAGAAAAGAACTGGAAAGCTTGAGAGAGTGGTGCTATAAGCGCTACGGCAACAACTATGACAGTATCTTAAACCGGGTCTTCGGCAACGTAATGGCTGCTTAGGCAGTTAGACTCATCCGCTACGAATCGCACGTTGCGCAGTAACCCATTGTAGCCTGTGCGCTTGACGGCAGATTTCCTGAACAAATCCTGAAATACATCTTGAGTGAGCTCTTGCCAATCCCCAATGGTGAGGCGGAGCAACTCTGGATGTGGCGAAAACGCCGGCTCCTGGTGGGGCTTGCTAAACCGGTTCCAGGGGCACACATCCTGGCAGATATCACAGCCAAACACCCAGTTCCCAAACTTCCCCTCTACCTCTTGAGGAATCTGGTCCTTCAACTCAATGGTGAAATAAGAAATGCACTTGCTGCCGTCCACCACGTACGGTTGTGAGATAGCGTCTGTGGGGCATGCGTCCATGCATTTGGTGCAGGTGCCGCAATAGTCTTTGATGGGACCATCTGGCTCCAACTCCAAGTCTAGGATTAGCTCCGCAATAAAGAAGAAGCTGCCCGTGCCTGGCCTGATCAGGTTGCTGTTCTTGCCTACCCAACCCAAACCGCTTTTTTTAGCCCAGACCTTGTCCATGACCGGCGCCGAGTCCACAAACACCCTTCCTCCCACTTCGCCAATCTCTTCTTGTATGTAGTTGAACAGCGTCTTGAGCTTGTCTTTGATGACAAAATGATAGTCTTGGCCGTAGGCGTATTTTGAGATTTTAAGCGTATCCTCGGGTTGGGTTTCTTCTGGGTAATAATTCAACAGCAGACTCACTACTGACTTGGCTCCTTCTACCAACAGGCGCGGGTCCAGGCGTTTGTCAAAGTGGTTGGCCATGTACCCCATTTGGCCGTGCTTGTTCTGGTTCAACCAGTTTTCCAGCCTAGGGGCCTCCTCCTCCAGAAACTCAGCCTTTGACACGCCGCAGTACATAAAGCCCAGTTCTTGAGCCTTCTGCTTGATAAGTTGCGTGTGTTTGGGAGCAAGGTTGAACATGGAGAAGGAAGGATGCTATTGATGAAGGAACAAAATTGGCAGAAAAGAATTTCAGTTGCCCTACTATTTCTGATTTTGACCTATTTTCTGGAAATCAGGCTAAAAATGATTTAAGGTGAAAGCCTTTAAAAAAGTAAGCCCCGAATCTTGAAAGAGTCAGGGCTTACATGCATAAGATATAATTTAACTACTCGGCCTGGTCAAACAAGGTACCGCTGCGCACGTGGTTAGGGGCAATCTTACCTAGGTGACGGTACGCGGCCTCGGTGGCTTCACGGCCCCGGCTGGTGCGTTTAATGTACCCCTCCTGGATCAGGAACGGCTCATATACCTCTTCAATGGTTTCGGCCTCTTCGCCGCAGGCAGTAGCAATGGTAGAAAGACCCACCGGACCGCCCTTGAACTTGTCAATGATGGTGCTCAGGATGCGTTTGTCCATTTCGTCCAGACCGTTGTGGTCTACGTCCAGAGCATTCAGCGCGAACTGGGCAATGTCTACCGTAATGGTCCCGTCTCCTTTAATCTGCGCGAAGTCACGGGTACGGCGCAACAGGTTGTTGGCAATACGCGGCGTACCGCGGCTACGGCGGGCAATCTCAAAAGCGGCGTCTTCATAGATGGGCGCTCCCAGAATCTCTGAAGAACGCTGTACAATGGACGTCAAGAGCTTAGAGTCATAGTACTCCAGGCGGGAGTTGATGCCAAAGCGCGCCCGCAACGGCGAGGTAAGTAAACCCGAACGCGTAGTGGCACCAATCAAGGTGAAGGGATTCAAGGTAATCTGAACAGAACGGGCGTTGGGGCCAGAGTCCAGCATGATGTCAATCTTGTAATCCTCCATAGCCGAGTACAAGTACTCCTCCACAATGGGGTTTAGGCGGTGAATCTCATCTATAAAGAGCACGTCGTTGCGCTCCAGGTTGGTGAGCAAACCCGCCAGGTCACTGGGCTTGTCCAAGACCGGGCCAGAAGTGATTTTAATGTTGGAACCCAGGGCATTGGCAATGATGTGGCTCAGCGTGGTTTTACCCAAGCCGGGAGGTCCGTGCAAAAGCACGTGGTCCAAGGCCTCGCCGCGCATGATGGCCGCCCCCACAAATATCTTGAGGTTCTCCACCACCTTCTCCTGGCCGGTAAAATCGCCAAAGTCCAGCGGCCGAAGGGCTTTGTCATACTCCTTCTCTATGGGTGACAGGTTATCGGCGGAGCCGCTTAAATAGTCTTCTCTCATGTGTAAAAATCTCTTAGCGGTTCAGCAAAGATTCAGTTGTAAAGATAACAGCTATTAGCCTAAAAACGGTCCATTCTATAGTCCTAAAACCTATCTTTTTGCTAGTATTTTTACCAAAATGAATAAATTTCCAACATACTTAGCAATCCTGTGTTTTTGCACCCAACCAATAGTTGGCTTGTAACTAAAAAAGAATAAATGGACCGTTTCTCGCGTTCTCTCTGTTGACGCTATAACAACAGTACTTTTTCTTAGCCAAACCCCATGAACATAGATACATTCGCCTCTTTAAAGGTTTTAATGGAAAACTTGGAGTGCGAAGCCACCGATGAGCAAAAAGCCTTGCACGAGCTACAGAAGCAATGTAATGAAATTTTGTACCTCATCAAGAACCTGCAATTCAACCACAACTCAGCGCACGTGCAATTGGCTACCAAGCAGGCGCTCCAGTACATTTACCGGGCCCTCTCTGAGATTGACACCAAACGGGTGGCGCATGCACGGGTTAAGCCAAAAGCTAAAGTAGACTTGCAGGATATCTGCGGCCCTGCGCACGCCAGCCTGGAGATTATCTTAAACCTGAACTACAATTAAGATCCGTTTTTGGCTTATTTTCCATAAATCAGGCCAAAAACGAAAAAAGGCTATTACATATCTGTAGTAGCCTTTTTTGCTTCTAGAACTTATTGTACACTTAAGTCATCGTTTAATTTCCCATTGCCTGCCTGATGATTGATACTGTTTATGTTTTTGAGAACAGATTAATTAGTCTCAAGGGCATGCCATTCATCTAAAAGAAATATGGTTTGTTCTGTTGCTTGCAGCAGCGCATCATGCGGAACGCCTACCATGTAAGAGGAGAGCGTAATATTAGCCCAAGTGATGCCATATTTTTTGGCGTTCTCCCCAGAAAAGGAAACGGTCTTGGAATGGTGGATTAGGTATTTAATACCCAATTCTGCCAGCAGCTGTAAGGTAGCACTAGAGACTTCAAGGCCAGAAAATACAATCACCGCCTGTTTGCCTTGGGCATAAAAAGCCGTCTTCTCACTTAGAGCGTTGGCAATGAGCGTAATGTCATGCTTCTTATGATTGGCTTGTGCCAATATGCCTTTTTCTGAAGGCTGAATACCATAGGCTACTACTTTCATAGTTTCGCATCAAATAAGGCACAAAGCTAAGGCTTCTTCTGCGCTGGTCATTTGCTGTGGGACAAGCAAGAAAATGATGCTGGTCAATTTTTCATGTTGGTAAGACGCGGCAAATCCAAAATCTGAATCAACCTTCCCTTTTTCAGGATAAGTTTCTCAGTAGTGAAATCTGATAAAATTCTGCTCACGGTTTCGTTGGCCATACCGGCCATAGAAGCCATGTCTTCTCTGGACACCTGCAGGCCATCCTGCACCAGTAATTTGGGCTGGTCTTGCGCCAAACTTACCAGCACATTTGCCATGCGTTTGCGCACAGAATGATAGGCCATCTGCAACAGTTGAGTTTCTTTCTCTCTTATGTTCTGTGACAGCAATTGGATGAATTTTTGGCCAATATCTGTAAAACGGGCCAAAAACGAGTCTACCGTTTCTTTTGTCAATAAACACATGGAGCTGTTTTCCATGGCAGTGGCATTGTCTGTATAGGGCTCGCCTAGCAGCAAGGCTTCAATCCCCATGTAGTCACTCTGGGTGAACAAACCAGTAATCAATTCACGGCCATCTTCTGCCGTTTGACTGGTTTTAAACCTACCACTCATGACTAGGTAAATGCCTTTGGCGTGGTCTTCTTCTTGATAGATGCTCTGGTCTTTCTTTACCTGTCTAACCTTAAGGCCTGCAATGGTGTTTTTTAATTGGGTGAGACCATCAGAGCCGCCAGCTAAGGAATCTATGTTTCCAATGGGCTGACTATAAAAGGCTTGCTGCTGTTGTTTTTTTGCCAATTGGCTTTCTACGGCTACAAGCAGTTCCATGTCATCAAAGGGCTTGGTGAGATAGTCATCGGCGCCCATTTCCATTCCTTTTCTAATATCAACTCGTTCGGCTTTGGCGGTTAAAAAGACAAAGGGAATGTTTGCGGTCACTGGGTTCTTATGCAACAGGTACAAAACACCAATGCCGTCCATTTCGGGCATCATGATGTCACACAGGATGAGGTCAGGGACTTGGTCAAGTGCCAAATCTACCCCTGCCCGTCCATCAGAAGCTGCTAATACTTCATACCCGCTCAGTTCCAGAATCTCCGTAGAACTCTCTCTAATGTCCACATTGTCCTCAATGATTAAGATGCGCTTTTTCATGGTTGTACTGGAAAAGTGAAAGTGACAGAGGTGCCTTTATCTAAATTGCTCTCAAAGGTGATGGAGCCGTTCATGAGCATGACGTACCGGCGTACAATATGCAAGCCCAGTCCCGTGCCCGGAATGGTGCCCGTGTTATGCGCCCTGAAAAAAGGCTCAAACAATTGGGCGTGGTCTTTCTCAGGGATGCCTATGCCGTAGTCCTTGATAACCACGGTGAGCACATTCTCCTGTATCTCTGTGTTAAACTCAATAAAGGTATTCTCCCCAGAGTATTTGATGGCGTTGGAAATCAAGTTGATGATGCAGTTCTTGAGCAGGTACTGGTCTAACCTAAATTCACTCTCTACGCCGGTGTGCTGGTAAATAATATCCTGGCCGTCTTTAGAAACCAATTGCATCTCTTCGGTGATTTCTTCGCCTAGGCGCACCACGTTAAATAGTGTAAAAGTAGGTTCTACCTTGCCCGCGTCCAGGCGCTCATGCAACAGGAAATCATTTAAGATGTTGGTCAGGTTGGTGACGGCGCTTTTGATTTTATTGACGTGCTTGGTGATGTTAGGATTCTCAGACAAGGCATACCGTTCAATAAGCGACGCTGACAGCTGTACAGAGCTAAGCGGCGTCCTGAACTCATGCGAGGCCATAGATACAAACCTGCTTTTGAGCTGGCTCAAATCTTTTTCCTTCTGCAAAGAGGTACTCACCGTGTCCTTTGCGTTCTGTAATTCTTTTAAGGAGTGTTGCAGCGACTGGGTACGCTCTTTTACCTGCGCTTCTAGTTCTACGTAATGCTCCCTTAGTTTTTCTTCGGCCTCCTTCTCGCGGCTTAGGTCATGGATAAAACCCGTGTAAATGATTCTGCCGGCCAATTGCACCTCGCTAAGCGCCAACCTGAACGGAAAGACAACGCCGTCCTTTTTCAGACCCTTCACCTCGCGGCCAATGCCAATCATGTGCGGAACCCGCGTCTCTTGGTACCGTGACAGGTATTGGTCATGTCTTTCTTTGTCTGGCGAGGGCATTAGCATGGAGATGTTTTTGCCAATCACTTCAATAGAAGAATACCCGAAGAGGTCACTGGCCGCCGGATTGATGCTTTCTATCATGCCCCGGTCATCAATGGTGATAATGCCGTCAATGGCGTTTTGGATGATGGCTTGTACTAATGCGGTATTATCTGAGCTAGTTGTAGCCATAGTGGCCTAATAACACGAAAGCGTTTGACATCGTGCGTTTTAATTCAAACCACACTCTTCTTGACCAGCATCAAGTTTGGGCGTAACCGGCGTCAGGTGACAGGGAAAGCACCCGCTCTACCTTTGTTTCAAATAAAACCTGACCCCTATGACCGTTACTTATACCAATTCCCGCATCTCTCTTTTAGCCTTTGTCTACATGCTGGCCATGTTGGTGGTATTGCCTTGGCAGACCAAAGCCCAGTCTACTTACACGCTGGTGCCCAAGGCGCAGGTGTTCATGAAAGTGACAGGAACCTCAAATGTGCATGGCTGGGAGATGGCCTCTTCCACCATGCAAAGCAAAGGCGATTTTAAGTTTGACAAAAACCACGTCCTCACCTCCATCCAGAACTTCCAGTTGACGCTAGACGCCAAGACGCTAAAAAGCAAGCATTCTTCCTTAGACACCCGGGCCTATAAGGTCATGAAAGCCAGCCAACATCCTAAAATAGTCTACAACCTGCGATCTACAGACGTGACTACGTTGGCTAAAAACAAATACTTGGTGAAGGTGCTAGGCGATTTGACCATTGCGGGAAATCGTCAAGTTATATCCATGAACGTGAACGTGCTGGTGAACGCAGACAACAGCATTACCTGCACCGGCACAGAGAAGATCAAACTCTCAGATTACAACATAGAGGCGCCTAGCTACATGGCGGGCACTATGAAAGTGGGCAATGACCTTACCATCGGCTTCGCCCAGACTTACCATAAATAAAGATACCCATCTCTATCACAGCATAACGCACACTATTATGAAACGCACCTTTACTTCTGCCTTCGCTTCCCTTATTATAGCTGGCTGTTCTTTTGCTTCGCTCAGCGCCCAAGCCCAGGTTTTCGGGCCGGTATCTAACCTGAGGCCTTATGACAAAGCCGGCATCAACGTATTTGAAGACCCCAAGCAGGACAGCGTGGACTTTGAAGGCATCCGAGTGAAACTGGGCGCCGGTTTTACGCAGTCATTTCAGGCCTTGAAGCACAGCAACAACGCAGGCAACCTCTACAAGATCACCCCCGGTCTGAACACCGCCAACGCCAACCTGTTTCTGGATGTGCAATTGGCAGACGGCATCCGGTTGAATTTGACCAGTTACCTGTCATCACGCCACCACAATGAGACGTGGGTGAAGGGCGGGTACATCCAGTTTGACAAATTACCTTTCAAGGGCGATATCTGGGAAGACATCATGGAGTATACCACCATCAAAGTGGGGCACATGGAAATCAACTACGGAGACCAGCATTTCAGACGCTCAGACGGAGGCCATACCTTTTACAACCCCTTCGCCGAGAACTACATCTTAGATGCTTTCTCCACTGAGATTGGCGGTGAGGTCTTGGTGCGCAAGAACGGTCTGTTTGGGATGGTGGGCGTGTCTAACGGCATGATCAAAGGCAACATTGACGAGCTGGTCCCAACCGCGGTAGATGACAACACGCACAAGTCACCTTCTTTCTACCTGAAAGCCGGCATAGACAAACAAGTGAAACCCGAGTTTAGAGTAAGAGCCTCGGCCTCATTTTACACCAACAACAGCTCTGGCGGACAGACCTTGTACGGTGGTGACCGCACGGGATCCAATTACTTCATGGTCATGGAAAAACCGGGAGGGACTTATTCAGCAAATGCTTTCTCAGGCCGGTTTAACCCTGGGTTCAGTAAGAAGGTAGATGCGTTGCAGGTGAACGGTTTCATTAAGGCCAGAGGCTTGGAACTGTTCGGGACACTGGAGTCTGCCCAAGGCCGTAGTAAGAATGAAACCGAGATACGCGATGTAAGCCAGTACGCCGTAGACGCTGTGTATAGATTTGGGAGCAGTGAAAACCTCTTTGTAGGCGCTCGTTACAATACGGTGTCTGCTACCTTGGCCAACGTGCCCGCCACCCTTACCACTGAAGCCATTGTCTACAACAATGATGTAAAAATCAGCCGCATGGCGTTTGGCGGAGGCTGGTTTATGACCAAAAACATCTTGCTGAAAGGCGAATATGTGAACCAGGAATACAAAGACTTCCCGACGGCAGACTACCGCGACGGAGGCCGATTCAAAGGCTTTGTAGTGCAGGCCGCCGTTGGTTTCTAAGCACAGCAATGCAGTCTTAGTCAAGGCCGAGAAGGGAAATTACCTTCTCGGCCTATATTCCTTTCTTTAACATGCACCCTATCTCTATTCCAATGCAAAGCTTGTTTTTTCTGCTTCTGGTAGTGAGTTTAGCGTGGATGCCTGCTGGCAAACCCAGACAAAGTAAATGCTGGACAGTGAGTGGCAGCAGTAGCTTACACGTTAAGGGGAGCACCAACCTCGCCAAGTTTTCCTGTGACATTAACTCATACAGCAGGCTGGACACGTTGGTCGCGACATATACAAATGGGGAGGTGGTTCTTGCCGGTAAGTTGCAGTTGAGCCTAAAAAAGTTTGACTGCCACAACCCAATAATGACCCGTGATTTACGCAAAACCCTAAAAGCAGAGCAATTCCCGCATCTTTCTATCACCTTCCTATCTTTAAACAGGCTCCCCGCATTAAGTCAAAAAGCCGAACACATTACTGGCTGGGTAGACATTGAGCTTGCGGGTACGCGCAAACGTGTTGAAGTCCGTTACCAGCTATCTGTTGATGCCCAGAACGTTGTCCATTTGCTGGGCTCACGTCAAGTCACTTTCGCAGATTTCAACCTCACGCCGCCCACCAAATTAAAAGGCATGGTCAATACGCACCAGAGCCTGTCCATTTCCTTTCACCTAAAGATGAAGGACCTTACTGCTTCTATGTAAATCCGTTTTCGGTCTGTTTTAGAGAAATCAGGCCAAAAACGAAATACAGACAACAGGTTACATCCATCTAACCTTGCATAAGCGGTACATCTGTTTTGGTTCTCCCAACTTCTTGATGCACATCAATCTTGCTGGAAACCATCATCAAGAGAAACCACTTCTATAGCCGGTACTTTTGTACAGTCCTCTACCCAGCCTTATGAAAGCAGCCAAGTTCTCCTCCCGCAACATTTTCACATTTTTCTTTTGCATGATTTTGCTGGAGGTAGCATTCCCTAAAAGCCTATCTGCTCAAACCGTGTATAGCACCCATGCAGGCAAGGCGGGCACAGTGAAAGTGAGTGGCACCTCAGATCTGCAAACCTGGACCGTCACCTCTACAGAAGCAGAAAGCCAAGGCGTCTTCACTCTGGATGAGAAAAATCAGATGAAAGCTATTAGCCAGCTACAATTCACCCTGAAAGCCAACTCCTTGCAAGGCGGACTGAAGATCATGGACCATAAAGCCCACAAGGCTTTAAAGGCAAGCAAATACCCTGTCATTTCCTTTCAATTAGAAAGCGCTGTTGTATTACCCATTCAAGCGAACCAACAGGTAATCCACGCCACCGGGTCTTTGACGCTTAAAGGCGTTACCCATACTATAACATTACCTATGCTTGCCGTGCTCAACTCAGACCGAAGCTTTACCATTACCGGCACTAAAGCCTTGCGGTTTTCAGATTACCTCATCAAAGCACCTAGTTTTATGGGAGGTGCCATGCAGGCAGGCAATGACATCACTGTTGATATTCTCCTCACCTACCTTCCGCCACAGACGCAAGTTCTAGCAGAAAATAAGTAAAGACGCTCAACTACCAGCATACCAAAAACAATTGCCGCTCATCATCATAATGCAGAATCAGGAAATCATGAACCATGACATTTTCACTTCCTTACAGGAATTGATGAATCATCTTAATTGCAAAGCCAAGAATAGCCCCACGGCGGTGCTAGCAGTTAGATTCCAATGTGAGGAAGTACTAAGACATATTGAACACCTACAATTCACCAACAACTCGGCGCATGTGCAGTTGGCCACCAAACAGGCCCTGCAATACATTAGCACGGCCATTGAAGAAGCAGATGCTTACATTTTAGGAAAAGGCTCCTTGTCTGGCAACAAAAAGAAAAACTTGATGGATATCTGCGGCCCTGCGCACGCCAGCCTGGAGATTATCTTAAACCTGAACTACAACTAAGACCCGTTTTGGGGCTATTTCCCAGAAAACAGGCCAAAAACGAAAAAAGGCACCTGCATTACTGCAGGTGCCTTTTTCGTTTTAAATCGTCTATCAGGATTCTCGGTACTTTAGTTTAGCTAGTCTTTATGGACGTCTTTAAACTTTAGCATCTCAAGAAGCTTTTGCTCTTTGTCATTGTCAAATCCACAAGAGGTCTTAAACTCCTTCGGGTTTTCATATGTCCCAAAAAGCATGTCCCACCAAACTATGTCGCCATAATTATTGGTATGCTTGTTATACTCATGGTGAATTCTGTGCATCTCTGGCCGCTGAAACATATACCCAATCCACTGCGGCGTCTTGACGTTGGTATGGTAAAAAAATTCGCCCAAAGCGGTGCACAAGGTGTAAATGGCCCCGGCTTCAACGCTTAGCCCCAGAAAGGTAAAGACTAGCAAACTGCCAATAATGGAGTTCACCGTCATCTCCAGCGGGTGCTTATAGAAAGAGGTGATTACTTTTATGCGCTGGGGACTGTGGTGAATCTGGTGAAAATGCGTCCACAAAAAGTCTACCCTATGCCTCCATCTATGCCACCAGTAAAAGATAAACGTGGCTATAAAATAAGCGATCGCTCCTCCCACATAAGGATTCACATGGTCAGAGATATTGAATACTGAGTACTGTGAAAACCATTTCTCCCAAGTGAGGCCTGCCACCGTCACTACCGCCAACTGCACAAAATTGACCGCCAGCACCCGTATGGTCCAGGTGGGCACTTCTGGTAATTTCCACCCCGGCACCATCCGCTCCAAAATGAAGCAGAAGACAAACACCGCAAATATAATGAGGAGCATCAAGTCAGTTATTTCTTTTCCAGATTTTTACTTAAACGCCTGAATACCAGTAATATCTGCTCCTGTAATCAATAAGTGGATGTCATGGGTACCTTCATAGGTAATCACGCTTTCCAGGTTCATCATGTGGCGCATGATAGGGTACTCACCGGTGATGCCCATACCACCGTGAATCTGGCGGGCTTCGCGGGCAATGTGCAAGGCCATGTCTACGCTGTTGCGCTTGGCCATGGAGATTTGCTGGGTAGTGGCGTTGCCTTCGTTCTTCAACATACCTAAACGCCACACCATCAACTGCGCTTTGGTAATCTCCGTGATCATCTCGGCGAGCTTCTTCTGGATTAACTGGAAGCTGGCAATAGGCTTACCGAACTGGATGCGTTCTTTGGCATATTTCAAGGCAGACTCATAGCAGTCAATGGCGGCGCCAATGGCTCCCCAGGCTATCCCGTAACGGGCAGAGTCCAAGCATCCCAACGGTCCTTTCAGACCGTCAATATTGGGTAGCAGGTTTTCCTTAGGCACTTTCACGTTGTCAAATACCAGCTCGCCGGTCACCGAAGCGCGCAAGCTCCATTTATTGTGGATCTCTGGGGCGGTAAAGCCTTCCATGCCGCGCTCAACAATCAAGCCCTTGATTCTGCCTTCCTCGTTTTTGGCCCAAACCACCGCCACCTGGCTTTCGGGTGAATTAGAAATCCAAAGCTTGGCTCCATTCAACAGGTAATGGTCGCCCATGTCCTTGATGTTGGTAGTCATACCGCCTGGGTTAGAACCGTGGTCCGGCTCCGTCAGGCCAAAACAACCCAACCACTCGCCGCTGGCTAGCTTAGGCAGGTACTTGTTGCGTTGTTCCTCAGAGCCGTAAGCGTAAATGGGGTACATCACCAGAGACCCTTGTACTGACGCCGTGGAACGCATCCCAGAGTCACCGCGCTCAATCTCCTGCATGATAAGTCCGTAGCTGATGTAGTCCAGGCCTCCCCCGCCGTATTGTGTGGGGATGGTAGGACCAAACGCGCCCACGTCGCCAAATTTCTTGACAATCTCAGTAGGGAAGTGCGCGTCTTGTGCCCACTTTTCAATGTTAGGAGAGATTTCGCGCTTGACAAAGTCACGCATGGTCTGCCGAATGAGCTTGTGCTCATCTGTCAGGAGGTCATCTATGTTGAAGTAATCTGTGAAACCAGAAGTATCAGAAGCCATGAGAAATAGAGTTATTACTTGGTTAATGAGGACTATTGCCAAACTTAACAAGAATTGAGGTGCCACCCAAGTTCTAAACCAGTAAAGAGTTAGGAGTCGCGAGTCCTGAGTCCAGAGTGGCGAGTCCTTGGTTAAAGTAAGTACTCTGTATTATCAGGCTTTTCTTACTGCACCTCCTGCTGTTGTTGGATGCTATCATCAGCAACTCAGGTTGCGTTTCACTTTGATTATAAAACACTTGGAGCTAAAAACTGTTTTTTGCCTCTTTTCAGGAATCTAGGCCAAAAACGGTTCAGCCATAAAAAAATGGCATCTGCTGCCTGCGCAAGAGATGCCATTTTTGGGGTGTTTCCCAGGAATTAGGTTAAAAACGGAGGCTCACCTGCACCAGGAAGTTGCGTGGCGCTTGGGGGAAATAATAGTTGTAATCATAGCGGTTCGGATCACCACCGTATAGCTCCGTGAAGGTATAGCCATTGGCCTCATACTTTTTGCTGAAGACGTTGTTCACCAGCAAACCCAGCTCTATTTCCTTCATCCAATTAACCGGTTTGAAGGTGTAAAACACGCGGGCATCGCCTACGCCGTACGGCGACAATCTACGGTTTTGGCTGGCCGTGTTGTCCAGAAACTGCTCACTCACGGTCTTGTACTGGAAGGCCACGCGCAAACCCGTCACCGGCCTCACTTGAATCTGCGAAGACGTCACTACGCTAGGGGAATAGGCAATGGTGGTCTCGTCGTATTGGTTCACCACCACGTCTTCTGGGTTGTAGTCAATGGGCAGGACCTCGGTGAACTGCTTGATGCGGTTTTTAGAGAAGGACAGGTTGGTGGTCACATCCACGAACTCGCCAATGAACAAGTTACCAGACAACTCCACCCCGGTCCTATAGCTTTTCGGGATGTTGGTTCTAAGCGCCGTACCCACATCATTCAACTGTCCCGTCAACACCAATTGGTCTTTGTAGTCCATGTAGAAATAGGTCAGATCTGAGCGAAACAGCAAGGACTGCCCCGCCACTTGGCCCAGGCTGTGGTTGAAGCGGTAACCGGCTTCCCAGTCAATCAGACGCTCTGGTTTGGCTACATCATTGACCGGACGGTCTGTGAAGTCTGAACGCGTTGGTTCCCTATTGCCCACGGCCACTGAGGCGTACAGGTTGTGGTTGTTGGTGAGGTTGTAGGTAATACCGGCTTTGGGGTTGAAGAAGGCGTAATCAGCGCGCGTGGTCACGTCCCGGCGGTCATCATCAAAGCCGTCAATTTGGTAGTCTACGGTGCGCAGCTGCACATCGCCAAACAAGCCCACTTGGTCGGTTACAGCCAGATTTACTTTGCCATACACGTTGAAGTCGGTTTTCTGGGCCTCGTTTATATAATAGCGGTGGTTAGGCCGAATGGTAGCCGCGTACTGCGCCCAAATCACCTCGCCATAATGGTCACCGTCATAGCGGTTCCAACCGCCGCCCAACGTAGCCGACAGTCTGCCCAAACCTTGGTACTGCAAAGAGAAAGTGGTTCCGTAGAAATGATTATCCAACCACTTCTGGCGCACCAGGTCCGTTCTGGAAATGGTACTGCCTGGCGCCACCGGAATGGCATAATTAGAGAAGCGCTCATTCACTTTGAACTGCTCATAAAACCCGAAGCCCCGGGTATAATGCAAGGCGCCA
The DNA here is from genome assembly GCF_001577755.1 of Rufibacter sp. DG15C. Taxonomy (NCBI): domain Bacteria; kingdom Pseudomonadati; phylum Bacteroidota; class Cytophagia; order Cytophagales; family Hymenobacteraceae; genus Rufibacter; species Rufibacter sp. DG15C. Next base: position 2,554,271 of record NZ_CP010776.1, on the reverse strand, counting down.
TTCAGCGTCCATTGTGGATTGAACGAATGGCCGTAGTGCAGCTGGTAGTGGTTCTGCTGGTAGTCATCCACCTCGTTGTCATAAGGCGTCTCGGTGCTACCATAATCCGTGCCCGCAGAATTGAAGGTGCGGTTGGTTTTAAGCGTCTCCTCATCCACGCCGTTCCAGGCCTGATAGGTGATTTCCTTTCCACCAAAAACGACTAGTTTTAAGAAGTCCTTAGCGCCATAGTAGCTCCCAGCTACGTAAAATGACTTTAAATCTGAGGTAGCGCGGTCAATATAGCCGTCAGAAGAGACTCTGGACAAACGGCCGTCTACCGCAAATTTACCGCCCAATAGACCAGTGCCAAACTGCACGTTATTCTTCCAGGTGTTGTAAGACCCGAAGGCATTGTCCGTGCGCGCGTAGGCTTCTAGGCTGGCGTCCTGGGTCTGCAGGTTCAAACTGGCCCCGAAGGCGCCTGGCCCGTTGCTGGAGGTTCCCACGCCGCGCTGAATCTGCACGTCCTGCAGAGAGGAGGCGAAGTCAGGCATGTTCACAAAGAAAACGCCGTGGCTTTCGGCGTCATTCACGGGTATGCCGTTCACGGTCACGTTGATGCGGGTAATGTCTGAGCCTCTAATGCGCAAACCGGTGTAGCCCACTCCGGCGCCGGCGTCTGAACTGGTCACTAGGGATGGCGTATTCTCCAGCAGATACGGCAAATCCTGCCCAAAATTGCGGCTTTGGATTTCTTCTTTGCTCACGTTGCTGTAGGTGGTGCCGGTTTTTTCATTGGCGCGGGAGGCTGTTACCAACACTTCTTTGGTAGCCATGCTCCCCCGTGTCAAGGTAAAGTCTTTGGCTAGGCTTTCTTGTAAAGACACCAACTCTGTGGTAGTGGTAAACCCCACGTGGCTTATTTTAACGGAATAGTTGCCCGGCTGTACGTCTGAGAATTGAAAACGGCCGTCGGCCGCGGTTTGGGTGGTTAAACTGATTTCTGAAAGGGTGATGGTACTTCCAACCAGTGGTTGGCGGGTGGCGGCGTCCAGGACACGACCAGATAAGGTGATTTGTGCCATGGCAAACCAAGGCAGCAGACAGCCCATAACCAGGGCTAATACTCTTTTCATGTGAAAGATGGTAATGGTAAAACATACAGGCCACACCAGGGGTCGGTGTGCCCAAATTGTTTTGTTTCCCTTGTTTTTCCCTTCGCCGGTACTAACCGTATCAGGTTCAATGGGTATGATCTCAGCCCGTATTATTAAGGCACCCCTAAAACTGGGACAAAGCTAGCTCCCTGTTATTTTAAAAACAAACCAAGAACCTGTTTCATCCTGCCTATTTTTTTGAATCTACACCTAACATAGTAAGGCCGCTATACGTTGAACTTATAGACCCACTCCCCTGATAGTGAGTGTTATGTAAGACTCCTAACCGTTGATTCTTATGATCAGTATTGTATACTCCTTGGTGGTGTTAGCTATGCTGGCATTTTTTGCACTGGTTCCGCGCAAAAAATACCGGGTGCCGCCCCAGGATGACAGCGATGACGATGGCGGCGAGCCCCTCAACGACGGACTGCCAGATTTGGACCTTCCCCCAGGTATTTGCCTGCCCATTAATGACTGGGAACCTACTTACAACAGACCCCGCATCAAAGAAACGCTCTAAAACATCCATTCACTTCTCTCAAAACCCGAAAGCCTGGCGGCAAGCACGCTGAGCTTCCGGGTTTTCTGTTTTACAGGTTGTTCCTGACCAAGCACAAAAAAAGCCGCCAGCTAATACAAACAGGCGGCTTTTTTATAAGGTATAGCTTCAGATTAGCTTTTGGCTACTTTGTTTTTGTTGGCTTTCTCTTTTTTGACTTTGGTTACCACTTCTTCTTTGGCCACCAGGTTGATCTTTAACTCAATGTCATCCTGAATGGTTTTGTCCCCTAGGTTTTCAAAGAAGTTGCCAGAACGGAACTTGATGTCAAACTTGGTACGGTCAAACTTTAAGGTACCAGTGGCCGTGGCTACACCTTTCTTCACCCAAACCGCCGCCGGGAACACAATCTCATTGGTGATGCCTTTAATGGTCAGGTTACCCGTCACAATGTAATTGGTAGAACCTACCTTAGCATTGGCTTTAGGCGCCAAGTTGGTGATGATGAAATTAGCCGCTGGGTATTTGTCTACCGCAAAGAAATCATCTGCCTTTAAGTGGTTCACCAGGTTTTTGTTGGAGTTGCCTTGCAGGTCGTTGCAGGTGATGGAGGTCATGTCAATCACAAAAGACCCACCACGCAAAGCGTTTCTGTCAAACAGGATGGTCCCGCTGGTCAGTTTCAGGTCGCCGTTGTGCTCACCGGTTACTTTACGGCCTATCCAGCCCAGTTTACTCTCAGTGGTTTCTACTTTAAAGGTTTGCAAGGCAACGGCCGCTTTGGCAGCAGTAGTTGTGCCTTTTTTAGTTGGCGCTAAGGTGGTGAAGGCGGTGGCACCTACAGAGGCAGCCAGTAACACAGATAGTAATGTCTTTTTCATGGGCGTATAATTGGATGTATGACCGTATGGTTAGTCGCGTATTTTATCAAGTAGAATGCTGAGCGTTTCAGCTTCCTCAGCAGAAAGGTTGTTCACCCCGTGTTTAGTTCCTTCCTGGATCTTGTCCAGCTCCTCTAGCATGTTCAGGCCTTTCTCAGTGATGACAATGTCTACCGTGCGGCGGTCTGCCGGACACTGCGTACGAGTAACCAGTTTCTTGGCCTCCAGCTTGTCTACAATGCGCGAGGCATTGGAGGTTTTGTCCAGCATGCGCTCAATTAACAGGTTCACGGTAGCCGGTTTGGGGTATTGTCCTCTTAGAATGCGCAGGATATTGTATTGAGGCAAGGTAATGCCATAGTCTTTTAATACAGTGGATTGGGCCAGTTGCAGACCGTTGGCGGTGAACACAATATTGATGTACGCCTTCTGAAACGGATCCTTAAAAGTGCTTTGCTTTATTTCGTCTTCAATCTTCATATCTCTACAAAATTAGCATATTAGCAAAGCAATATATGTATTGACAGAAACATTTTCTCTAATGCCTTGCCAACCTCGCATTTTAGGCCTTTGAAGCCACGGTTGTTAACACACACGGCCGTCTGTGCGTATGGGTGTCAGACAGTTCACTCCCGGTAGTATGGCACTTTTGATTCTTTTGGCATCTTTCTCAGACATTTTCTCTAGCCCAGAAAACATGATCAGGTACGGCGGGCTGGCCCTCATTCTAGTAGTGATGTTTGTAGAGACGGGCCTGCTCATTGGCTTGGTGATTCCGGGGGGAGATTCCTTATTGCTGGCCACCGGCCTGTTGGCGGGCGCCGATGTGTTGACCATTCCTTTGGGCGTCTTGCTGGTGAGCATGACCGCTGCGGGCATTGCCGGAGACATCCTAGGCTTTACCATCGGCCGGAAACTGGGCAAGAAGCTTTACCAGAAAGAAGACACGTGGTACTACAAGCGCCGGCACTTAGACAAGGCAGAGAAGTTCTACAAGGAGAAGGGCAAGTCTGCCGTGATCTTGGGCAAGTTTGTACCGGTGGTGCGCACCTTTAACCCTTTGCTGGCCGGGGCCACGGGCATGGAGTTCCCTCGCTTTATGGCCGTAAGTGCTTTGGGTACGGCCCTGTGGGTTGGTTCTTTGGTGGTAGCCAGCTATTATTTGGGCAGACAGTTTCCGCAATTAAAAGATTACCTTCACTACGCTATTCCAATTATCATTGGCTTGTCTATCTTGCCAGGAATTATACAGTACTTTAAAGAACGAAATGCCAAACCCAAGACAGAGCATTGATTTCTGCTTTTGGCCTAATTCTCAGAAAACAGCTTAAAAACGACAAATAATCAACCACAGACATGACACGTCCTTTCTTTTTAGCCATCCTTCTGGTGCTTTGCTGCCTGGCAGGCCATCAAAGCCAAGCCCAGCAAGCGTCTATCTCAACTTCTAAAAGCGGAAAAACCGTTACGCCCAGTGTTACACCTTTTAAACAAGGCGTGATCATGCGCAACGGTAAAATGGTGGAAGTGAACAACCAGCAGAGCACCCCACTCACAGAAACCAAGAGATTCCCAAATGGGTCTACCGTGACGCCAGATGGTGTCTATGTAAACCGTGCCGGCCAAGAAATACAAATGACCGAAGGTGACCGCGTGGATATAATAGGGGTTTTCTCTAAGACGCCCGTGATTATCAATGAAAGCACCGTAGTGACTGGTGACACCGCGGCCCTGCGCAACGAGTTGCAACAAGCCCA